>JBEAUF010000400.1:0-3756 GCA_041161565.1 Planctomycetota bacterium
GCGGCGCAGCGGGGATCGAAGAAACGCTCGCGGCAGGGATGCGGCTCAGCAGGAGCTTCGCCCTCCCGACACTGCGTCTTGTCAGAAAGCCAATGCCATTGGGCTGCCGCCCTGCGGCTCAGTGCATGGGTGTTTGGCGATGCGGTTGATATTGAACGGACATGGCCTGGTAGCGTCGGACAGGTGCAGGGTTTAGACTGCGGGCTGATCCTCGGCCCGCGGGGCTTGTTTTTCTTCACCAACTCCAGGCTTGCCAATGAACCTCGCTGCTCTGCTCATCTGTCTGTTCAGCACATTTGCGATGACGGGTTTGATCTGGCTGATTCAGGTGGTGCAGTATCCGCTGATGAGTGAAGTGGGAGAATCGGCATTTGTGACGTACGAACAGGCGCACTGCCAGCGGATTACTCCGGTGGTGCTTCCGCTGATGACCGCCGAGTTATTTACTGCTGCATGGCTGGTGTGGCGACCGGTTCCGGGCTGTTCCGGGGTGTTGACTGTGGCTTTTGTGGCGTTGCTGGTGATCTGGGCATCGACTTTCTTTATTCAGGTGCCGGTGCACAATCAGCTGTGTGTGGCATTCAATGCCGACCAGCATCGGTGGCTGGTGCAGAGCAACTGGATTCGCACAACCATGTGGTCGCTGCGTTCCGGCCTGATGCTCTGGGTGCTGGCCAGTCAGCTGCTGGTTCGTAAATAGTGAACTATTTCACCGTGTAGCCGTTCTTCGCGAGTTTCTCGATCAGCCGCAGTTCATTTTCCGCGGCTGCTTTGCCGCGTGGTTCAAGCATCCAGTTGCGGGCTGTGATGCCATCGGGGGTTGGGTGACAATAGAGAGCCACCTGCCGTGGCAGATGTTTTTTGAAGACGATGGAAACGCGGAGCAGGTGCCAGGCGGAGGAGACGAGGGCGAGGGAGCGTGCGGTTTGCAGTCGTGGTTCGGACTTGAGCAGTCGCTGGGTGTGTTTGGCGGCATCGGCGAGGTCGGTGACGGGATCTCCGAGGATCAATGCCGAGTCCGGGACGCCGGCTTTGGCGGTCGCAGCGCGCATGCGGTCGGCTTCGGAGGGCTGTTCGGGCTGCGCTGGTTTGCCGCCAAACAGCAGCAGCAGCGGGGTGCGTTTGGCTTTGAACAGTGTGATGGCGGCAGTGATTCGCTGTTGCAGGTCGACGGCATCCGGGGCACCAATCACAACGGCGGCATCGGCCTGCTGAAAGACATCTTCGCGGAACACGTCTCTGGCGGTGAAACTCATGTTCTGATCCGGGCTTGAAGAGACAGCAGTTACTGCGGCTGCCCTGGGGCGGCAGGTGGTTGTTTGGCGGGTGCGGGGAGCAGCGACTGATTGATGCGGCGGATATCACTGTCGGGGCTGGCGATTTTGAAGCGTGTGTGGAGCCGCAGTTTGTCGGGTGGCAGACAGATTTCGCCGCTGCAGGCCTGATAGCGGAGCTCGAAGTGGAGTTCGGCTTCCGGGGAGGTTTCTTCGGGGTCGGTTTCGAGGAGTACAAAAATTGTGACTTTGCCGTCATACACGTGCAGGACGTCGTCCGTACCCGGCTGGCGGAATTCGTGGTGTGTCGGGTACTTGACGCGAGTGATGCGGACTTTTCGGGGGCTGCTGAGTTTGATTTCCGTGGGGATGAGATTGTCGGGTACGGCGGGATTGGCGTTGATGTGCCAGTCATTGGCGATGGTGAGCTGAATGGCGACGGGGCATTTGCCGCCGCGAGGCAGTTTGTCGAACATGGGGTAGAGCACCGCGCGGACGGGTTTGTCCACGCCGTCCGGATCCTGCAGGTCTTCGGGTGGTGTCTGGACGGAAGCCGGCTTGAGTTCTTCGGGGGCGGCAGCACTGGTCGCGGTTTTGGGGGCTGCGGGGGCTGGTTCCTGGCCGGACGCGACCGGGAGGCTGGTGAGGATCCCCAATCCGGGTTGGAGGCCCCGAGGCCAGGGGGGGAGTGCGGGGTGTGCGGCGTTGTTCTGCGGGGCTGCTTCGAGCAGGTCCTGGATGGCAAGGCCGAGGCCCGCGCAGGAGGCCGGGGAATCGGCCACAGTGCCGCTGAAGCGGTTGAGCAGTTCTCTGGCGATCACCATGTATTCCGGGTGCTCCTTCCCCAGCCGGATCAGATTGCGGATGGTGAGGCTGTTGCCGGAGGGAGAAACGGAGTCGTAGGGTGAGCAGGTGCGGGCGATGAGTTTTTCGTGGTCGTGTGCGGTGAAGAAAAAGGCTTTTTGTTCTGCGTCGTGGAACAGCCGGATCTGCTGTTCCATCAGAGTCTTTGCGGCGGCCAGCCATTCGTCGCTGGATGTGGTGGAGTGCAGTTCGAGAAGTGCAGACACGAGGCAGGCGTAATCATCCAGTACTGCACGGGGCCCGAGCTTGCCGTCGCGCCAGGATCTGCAGAGCAGTCCGGATTGGTTGTGAAGGTTTTTGAGCAGGAAGCGGGCGGCATTTTCGGCCAGCTGCAGATCTTCGCTGCGTCCCGGCAGGCGCCCGCTGACGGCCAGGGCCTGAATCATCAGGGCATTCCATTCGGTGAGGACTTTGTCATCGAGGAACGGGCGCGGGCGCTGATTGCGGGCATCAAGCAGCAGCTGGCGGCAGCTGGCCAGCTTTTCGCTGGTGGCCGCGTCCGGCTGTGGCTGCTGTGGGGGAATGCGGAGGATTCGTCCGTGTTCGAAGTCCTGTTGCTCGCTGAATCCGTAGGCGGCGAGGAATTCCGCTTCGGCATCATCCGGCAGCAAGGCCCTGATTTCCTCTTCCTTCCACACGTAGAATTCACCTTCGATGGCATTGGTTTCGGCATCGATTGCCGAGCAGAAGCCGCCGCCGGGCAGCAGCATTTCACGGCGGAGGAACTGTACGAGTTCGTCAATGACCTGCAGGTCCAGCGGGTTTGGCTGCAGGAGGGAGTAGCGGGCGTGGAGTTCGAGCAGCTGGGCCTGGTCGTAGAGCATTTTTTCAAAGTGCGGGATGGTCCAGGTGCGTTCTGTGCTGTAGCGATGATAGCCACCACCCAGATGGTCGCGGATGCCGCCGTGGGCGAAGTTGTCGAGCGAGTGGCGGACGATGGTGAGCAGTTCCGGGTCGCTGCGGTGGGAGGCGTAATCCAGCAGAAAGGCCAGCCGCGGCACATTGGGGAAACGCGAACCCTCCGGCCTGCGAGGATTAAAATCCACGCCACCCCAGATCGGGTCGTACTGGGCACGAATGCCGTCGGCCACGATCTTCAGCAGCGCCTCATTCAGTTCCCGGGGTTCGGCGGGCATGGAGAGGCCGGAGAGGCGGCGGACTTCACGGGCCAGCATGGAGGACGTGCGGTCGACGGCTTCCCGGTTGTTGGTCCACAGATCATGAATGCGCTCGGCAGCGGTCAGGAAACCGACGCGACCATCCGGAGTGTCTTCGGGAGGCAGATAGGTGGCGCCCGCGACCGGGTTGCCGGAAGCGTCGAGGAACATGGACAGCGGCCAGCCGCCGCCACCGCCAATTCCAGCCGCCTGCTGATACACAATCAGGCTGGTCATGTAGATTTCGTCCACATCCGGACGCTCTTCCCGATCCACCTTGATGCAGATGAAGTGTTCATTCATGTAGTCCGCAATCTTCTGACTGCTGAACACCTGGCGTTCCATCACGTGGCACCAGTAGCAGCTGCTGTAGCCGACGGAGAGAAACACGGGCTTATTTTGTTCCCGCGCCGCTTCAAAGGCGTCGGGGCCCCACGGGTACCACTGGATCGGGTTGTGGG
>JBEAUF010000417.1:0-9079 GCA_041161565.1 Planctomycetota bacterium
AGGGACGCGCACCACGGTGCGAAATCGCAACCGGGGGCTTCCGCCCGCTCGGGAGCAGCGCAACGCGACTGGTTTTCAACAACAATTGCGGGCAGCGACCTGGCATCTCTGTCCGGCCCCTGATACCTTTTTCCTCACGGCCGCCGCCAGCATTCCTCTCGGCGGTTCCTCGCAAATACCGGAAAGGGCAGGAGCATGTCTGGTTTTCATTGGTACATCCGGCTGATTCTGGTGGCGTTGTGCCATTCCCCCGCGTTTGCTCAGAATGCCATCCAGCTGGAAAACGCACATCCCGGCGCAATCGACTGGCAGCTGACCCGTGTGAAGATCGTGGGATCCCAATGCCGTTCCGTGCCCATCGAGGGATACTGTTCGCGGCAGAGCGTTAAGGCCGGTGAGCAGCTCGACGTGATGGTCTCCACCAATCCCGCCCGGTCGTTTCGCCTGGAAATCTTCCGCACGGGCTATTACGGCGGACGAGGGGCTCGGCTGATGCAGACCATCGACAGGATCGAGTCCACCACGCAGCCCGATCCGCAGCCCGGCGAGAAGGATTTGCACGAATGCCGCTGGAAGCCGGCGGTCACGCTCACCATCCCCCCGGAATGGCTCAGCGGTGTCTATCTGGGAAGGCTAACCACCATCCCCGAGGGTAATGAACCCTATTGGCAGAGCTACGTGATCTTCATCGTGACCGACGATCGCCCGGCGGACGTTTTGTTTCAGTGCTCTGACAACACCTGGCAGGCCTACAATGTCTGGCCGAGCAACTTTTCCGTTTACACGCATCCCAAAGGTAACCAGGGACCATGGGCGGATGTGAGCTTCGACAGGCCCTACGGACGCGAGGCGCAGTTTAATTCGGTGGTCAACGATCCGCTGACGGTGGGAGCCGGCGAATTCTTGCCGTACGAGTTTCCGATGTCGTGGTGGCTGGAACAGCAGGGCTACGACGTCACCTACTGCTCCAACAGCGACATGCTCACACCCGACCGTGGTCTCAAATGCAAATGTTTCATCAGCATCGGCCACGACGAATACTGGGATCGCCGCCAGTTCGACAGTGTCACCGCGATGCGTGATGCCGGCGTAGACCTGTTGTTTTTGTCAGGCAACAGCGTGTGCTGGGTAAGTCCTCTGCGGGCGGCGACCGACGGCAGGGCCAATCGCATCTTTTTCCGCGGTGGCCCCTACGGCGGCGACAACGCCTACGCGGTGGGACGTGAAAAGGAACACGGTCCGTTCCCTTTCCGCGGACCTGACGAAGGGCTGCTGATGGGAGCCCGCAACGTGGAACCCGTCAATGGCGGAGGTGACTGGACCGTAACTAAAGCCGATCACTGGATGTTCCGCGGCAGCGGCCTGAAGAACGGGGACTCGATCCCCGGCCTGATCGGCTGGGAATATCACGGCGACCCAGCCCCAATTCCCGGTCTGGAGGTCGTGGCCGGAGGCACCGCATGGCAGGGCGGCGTGAATCCTCAACAGTGGACCGCCACGATTTATCCAGGACCGAAGGGCAATTTCGTCTTCAACGCGGCCACCATCTGGTGGGCCCAGGCACTCGGTGATCCCCCCGGACACACACTCCCCTGGTCTCATTACAGCCGCCCCCATGGTCCCGATGAACGCGTCCAGATCATCACCCACAATCTGCTCAGGAAGGCAATCGAGTGACCGAGCCGGCTGAGCGACTGCAGAACGACAGCCACGCCTCGCCGCTGCGCACCGAAGTTCGCCCGGAGGATCTGGAAGCCGTCCGGCGGCTGGTACGGACCACCGGGGTTTTCCACGAGTTCGAGGTGGAGATTGCGGTGGAGCTGGTGGAAGAGCGCTTGCGGCGGGGTGAGTCGTCGGGTTATCACTTCGTACTGGCAGACTGCGAGTCCGGGCTGGCCGGCTACACCTGCTGGGGCCCCATCGCCTGCACTCAGGGCAGCCACGACATCTTCTGGATCGCCGTCGACCCGCAGCTTCAGGGTCGGGGACTGGGACGGTTGCTGATGCAGGTCACCGAATCGCACATCCGGGCCGCCGGTGGTCGCCGAATCTACCTCGAAACGTCCGGCAGACCAGACTATCTTCCCACCCGTCGCTTCTATGATCGCTGCGGCTACCAGGTGGTGGCGACGCTCCCGGATTTCTACGCGGTCGGCGACAACAAGGTAATTCTGGTGAAACAGCTCTGAGGATACCGGCTGGCGGGGCATCAAGCCTTCCATTCGTCGGGAATCTGGCCCCTGGGAGCGTGGCGGGGCACGGTTTTTACCAGGCGTCCCGATAGACTCTCATATCGTCGGCGACACCGACGAAAAACAATCGCAGAACATGCAGCCCGCTTTCCACTCCATTCATACCCCCAGGATTGCGGACAACTCCGGATCCCTCTGTGTATCACTGTGTCCTCTGTGTCCTCTGTGTCCTCTGTGGTTAACAAACCTTCCTTTGTGTTGAACAGCCCCCCGCGTCGCTTCCGTTTAACCATCCCGGACTCTGCCCCGGCAACAGTCTAATTCCCGGTCTTCCTTTTTTTCCCGCTCTGCGGATGCTCCGCCATGCACACCTCATCGCTCGTTAATCAGCTCAAGCCATCCGAAACTCTGGCCGCCGCCGCCAAGGCTCGGGAACTGCGGGCCAAAGGGATCGACGTGATGGAGTTCACGGTGGGCGAGCCGGACTTCATTACGCCGCAGCACATTCGTGAAGCAGCGCGTGCGGCGATGGATGCCGGGCACACGCGCTACACGGCGGCCGTCGGGATCCAGGAATTGCGACAGGCCATCTGCGACGCTTTTCGACGGGATCATGGTGTCAGCTACAAGCCGTCTGAGGTCACGGTGTCAAACGGCGCAAAGCACTGCCTGCACAATGTGCTCACAGCCTGCTGCGACCCCGGCGACGAAGTGATCATTCCCACCCCCTACTGGGTCAGCTACTCCGCCCTTGTCGAACTCGTCGGTGCCCGCCCCGTACTCGTGGAAACCCGCGAACAGGACGGCTTCTGTCTCTCCGCCGAACAGCTTCGCAAAGCCATCACACCCCGCACCCGCATGCTCATGCTGAACAGCCCCAGCAACCCCACTGGCGGTGTCTACCCCGTCAGCACCCTGCAGGCACTCGCCGATGTCGCCGTCGAAAAGAACATCATCGTGCTGTCCGACGAAATCTACGACAAACTGATCTTCCCCGGCCACGAATTCCGCACCTTTGCCTCCTTCGGTGAGGAAGTCCGCAAACGCACCGTGATTGTCAATGGCGTCAGCAAGGCTTACGCCATGACCGGCTGGCGTATCGGCTGGACGCTCGCACCGGAAAACGTCAGCGCCGCCATCAACAAACTGCAAAGCCAGCAGACTTCCAACCCCTGCAGCGTCTCCCAGTACGCCGCCCTCGCTGCACTCACCGGCCCCCAGACATGCGTCTCAGAGATGTGTCAGGAATTCGTCCGCCGTCGCGATTATGTGGCCGGGCGACTGCGGGCCATTCCGGGGATCAGCTTTGCCGAACCCGGCGGCGCGTTCTACGTGTTCTTCAACGTCAGCAGCTATTTCGGCAAGCCTCTCGGTGGCGGCGCCCCGGTCACCAATGCCACTGACTTCTGCACCGCACTGCTGGAACGCGCCCACGTGGCTCTGGTCAGTGGCGATGCCTTCGGAGCACCGGGCTATGTCCGCCTCAGCTTCGCCGCTTCCATGCAGCTGCTCGTTCGCGGCCTCGATGCCATCGAAGCTTTTCTGAAAGGCTGAGCCGCTCAGAGAAATCCGAACGGCTCATTACACACGCCCCGCACCAGCTTACTCGTGCAACTCCAGCACCGCTTCCACTTCCACAGGAACGTTGTACGGAAGTGAACCCATTCCCACGGCACTCCGAGCGGCCTTCCCGGCTTCGCCGAAGATTTCCACCATGGTGTTGCTGAACCCATTCATCACGGCCGGATGACGCTGAAAGTCAGGCGTGGAATTCACCATGCCCAGCACCTTGACGAAGCGTTTGATGCGATCCAGCGAGCCCAGAGATGCGCGGATCGTTGCCAGCATGCTCAGAGCAACGTCCCGGGCCGCAGCTGCACCCTGCTCTTCCGTCAGATCCGAGCCCACACGGCCGGTGATCATTTTGCCGTCCGGTCCCCACGGCACCTGGCCGCTCACCCAGGCCATCCGGTCCACAACAACCACTGGAGTGTAGACTCCGCCCGGCGGCGGAGTCGGCGGCAGAGTGATGCCAAGTTCGGTAATGCGAGCTTCAGGAGTCATGGGGGAACCTTTGGAACAATTCGGGGAAAGTTTTGTAAGGCGGGCTACTGCGCACTGCGCAGATCCGGACGCAGTTTCTGAGCATCGTGCAGATAAACGTGTTCGATCTCTCGCGGGGAGCGGTCGGAATTCACGTGCAGCAGAATTCGTAAACAGCGAGCCATCGAACCGGGAACAGGGATTTCCTGAGCACAGAGCAGGGGCACAAAATTCATGCCCATGGCGCGAGCTGCTTCGGCGGGAAAGGCGGAACTCAGGTCAGAGGTTGTGGTAAAGACCGCGGAAATCACGTCGTCGAAGTCAGCAATCTGATTGCGTCGCAGGATTTCTTCCATCAGCTCTCGCGCAGCAGCCCGGATCTGCTCCGGCGTGTCCTGCTGCACTGTGGTCGCTCCGCGAATACCCCGAACTGCCATTTGGCTGCTCCGAAAACTGTTGTTCCCGTCGCCTGTATCTCACAGGCTGACCGGCCGTGACTCCAATTGCGAATTCTGTCGATTTGCAGCAAAGCCGCAAGCCCGACCGCCAGCACATGGCTCAGGCGATCAGCACAATTCAACCCCCACGTCGCTGCTTCATGGAATAAAACCGCGTTCCCGAAGCTCCTGAATGTTGTCCGGCGCGCTGGCCAGTATGCGCTCGGTGGCATACCGAAAGACGGCGAATCCGCTGAGCGTTGCTGGGGCCGAAAGAATCGCCACGCGATCCTCATCCTCCGCATCCAGCTGACGATTCAGCCTCGCAACGGCCTCCTCCACAGTGTCCGTAACAATATTCTCCGGCCCCGATTCATTCACCAGACGCAGATTGGAAAAGGCAGCCGAACGAGCCAGCAGAAACGGAAGCATCTCCGCATCCTCCAGCTCCTCAAAGAAATTGCGAAACTCCGGCTGGAAACTGTCAGCCGTGATGATCCGCGCACGACTGACCGTGACATTGCCGCGGCGAATCTTCACCAGCTGCGCTTCCGGTGATGAGGTCACCAGATAATAGGGCAGGTCCGAATCGCCAAAGGTGAACAGACCACATTCGACGGAACGTTCAACCCGCACGGAATTCCAGAGTCTTCGCAGTCGCTGGAATTGGGAGAATTCATCGAACGGTAACATGGGGACTTCCGGTGAGGGGACGGACGTGCATCGGCGATGCACAGGTAGTGTTCATCGCGGGGGACCAGGTGTCAACAGACTTCCGGTTTTCGAGGATCATCCGAGGGCTGCTCAACACTTCCACCAGCCCACCATACGTCAACCGCCCGGAAGGCCGCTTACCCACCCAAACCCTGCTGAAATGCTTCCGGCGGCAGGCTGCGTCCCGTGAGCTGCCTGAACTGCAGATCCAGCCGTGCTGCAAAAACCGTTACCGGATCGATGTATCGTGCCCCCCGCGCCGCAGCCTCGATCGCAAAATCCGAGCCCCGCAGTCCGACACTCAAATCCACCACAGTCTGACGCTCACGCATAATCGACGGATTCAGGCAGCCTTTGGTGAGACCGCACTGAGTCCCATAGTCCGCAATCACCAGCGTGTCGGCACGGAGATCGTAGACCGCGTTCCACGGCACATGCCGAACACCCGCCTGACGGGCCATCGAAGCAGCCGTGTTGTCAGACATTCCTGCCAAACTCACAGCCGCACCCTTCGCAGCAAAAAACTGTGCGGCACCGCGAGCCATCGCAGTGCTCCCCAGAACCGTTACCGCTCCCCGGCTCGCCCAGTCCGGTGATCCCAGAGTCTGCCGGCCGGCCTCTTCAATCGCCGCAAATGTGCAGCATACGCCCCGCCAGCCCTGAGGAGTTTCCATGAGCACATCAAGTCGGCCAGAGGCGGTCGCCGCCTCGTCCGAAGTCGCCGCCAGCGGTGTCAGATCCAGATTACAAGCCGGGTCCACAATCAAACCATTGATCTTCATCTTCTCCAGCATCTTCGGGAAACGATTCAGGTCCCCTGGGAGCAGTGGCAGGCAGAGAATCGGTCGATCCATCGACTTAAATGCCGCATTCAGCACCCGCGCGGCGATGTTTTCGGATTCACCTGATCCGATGATTCCCAGAAATCGCGTCTTCGCGTCGATGTCGTTCCAGTGATAGTCCTCACGCAGCTGCCACACAGTTGACTGCGCCGGAAACGCCTCCATACCCCGCTCAAGCGCCGCATAGATCCACGGTGAACCATACTTGCGGCCCAGCAGCGAAAACGTCAGACCGGCACGCCCCACACCCAAACCCACAATCGGCACCTCACGCGGCTGAGTCGCTGCGGCCAGCAGCGGCCAGGCGGCGTCAAGATCCTCCGTCAGCCACGTGAACTTCACCACGTCCGCCTTTGCGTCGCGACACTTCTGATACATGTCATCAAACTTCAGCAACGGTCGGTTCAGACTCGTCCACGAAATCACACGTTTTGTTTTTCCAAACCGCGGAATCCCCGCCGCGATCTCCAGATCCAGCTCCACATAGGCCGGCCCGGCCACGATCGCCTCACGCAGCAACTGCACACGCTCCTGCTCACTCCCCTTCCACTTCCCCCCGTCCTTCTCACTCCGACAGGACACCAGAATCGGCTTGTCCACGAATCGCAACAGCTCACCCACATTCGGCTCGTTAATGAAATGATCCAGACACAACTCAATCAGGTCGCAGTGACGGCTGGCGTTGAGCAGATCAGCAGGTGCCAGAGTGCGAGACGTGGGAGTAACCGTGATGCAGATCATGGATTCGCTCAGGACAGGAGGATGGGGACGGGAAGGTGAAGGCGATGACAACCCGGCTGGGACAATCCACGCCGGTGCGCATTCCAGCATGTCTGTGGCTGCCGGGCAACAAAAAACGCCTGCCGCGGGGCAGGCGTTCAGAAAATCCGGGGGCATTCGGCGGAGCCGAACGTTATTCGACTGGCCGAGTATCCCTGTAGAGACCACTGGTGGCACCCGTGGACGGCAGCGGACGTTTTGAGCCGCCACTGAAGGCGCCGGAGATCACGGCTGAACTCTGACGCGATCCAAACGTTGCGTTTACAGAGTTACTCCTGGCACCGTTTGGCAGAGTGGCCGGGAAGGGCCGCGTCTGACTCCACGCGAGCGATCTGCGGGAGTAGCCGATGTAGTCGAGGAATCGCGACAGACTCAGGACGTAGACCCCATTATCCGTCGCAGCCTGCTCCAGCTTCACCTTGATGGCCCGGATGCGATTGTTGATTTCCTGCTGCACCGTGTCCCGGGTGTTCTCGTCGCCGAGGTCCCCGATCAGCACGAAACGAGTGGAGGAGCTGATGCTGGAGTAGATGTCGGCCTCACTGATCTGCTGACCGTCTCGTCCCAGCACTTTGGCCTCGTCGTCCACTTCCAGAATGATGCTGGCACCGTTGGTGCTGACCATCCGCCGGAATTCTTCGCGGTCACTGCCAGGGTTGCCGTCAAAGTCCAGACCACCCACCACAGCAATCTCCATGGCACGGCCGGGAGTGAAGATCGGGGAGTAGATGGGGTCACCCACAGCCATCGGCTCACCAATTTTCGGGTCGACGATCGAAGCCCGGGAGAGACCGGGGCCGAGGATTTCAGTGATGACCAGTTTGCCCTTAATGTCCTTGTCGCTCTGGGGCAGTCCCACACCACCATTGGGCTGCCTGTAGACGGAGAACGTTGTACCCACTCGCAGCTGGTCGCGGCTGCCGAGGTCCACCGAGGCCGTGCCGGTGTTCTGTTCGACGAACACAATCCGACCGGCTGGCCGTTCAAAGTTCAGATTCTCGAGGCTGAACTTGGCGGCCCGGAGCTTCTTCAGGGTGTCTCGCTGCAGGCTGATTTCTTCCCGCAGAGTTGCGATCTCACGTTCCTTTTCGTCACGATAGTTGGAGAAGGCAGTTTCGGTGCTGTTGATCTTGTCGTTCAGAGCGTCAATCTGGTCCTCACGCTGCTTGAGCTCTTCACCGTGCTGCTTTTCCTGAGCCAGCAGCTGAGCTTCCTTCTCGGAAACCTGCTGCTGCAGGGACTGCATTTCCACCTGATGTTTGGCTACGGCTGCGGAAAGTTCGCCAATTTTGGCTTCCAGCTGCAGACGACGGTCTTCGGCCGTTGCCCGGTTGGAATCACGTTCCGTGGCGTTCATCACCATGGCGGATTCAATGGTGTCGGGAATGGTGGTGCCATTGCCGGCGCGATTGGCAATTTCCAGCCGCGCGTTGTTCACGATGTCATCCACTTCGGGCTCAGGACGCCCGATCGCACGCTTGAGGGAATCGAGGTCCTGGTTGAGACCGGTGATGATTTCCTTGGATTTGGAGTCGCTTTTGCGGGCTTCTTCGAGTGCCCGTGTGAGGTCCGTGCTGTGGTTCCAGGTCATGTACCAGGCAACGCCGAGCCCCACTGTCAGGAGCACAAATACTGACAGGGAAATCACGAGACCATTGTTGTCTTTGGACGCCATGTTGACCTCTTCCCGACGGACTGCCGCACGGAACTGAAGAAAATCCGGAACACCGACAAAACAGCACCGACAATCCGTTGCATGGAAAATAACGGCTGGAAAAGCGGAGTCAAGAAGAACTCGGGCCGTCCGGAAATTCCGTAGCGGATCGACACCTCGCCCACCCAGCAGACGGAACAGCAGCGCAGCTGCTGCCCCAATTCCGTGTTTCGGACGGCAGGAGCATCCGAGTTGCGGGGCAATTTCGAAGATCGGGATACACGCATCAGGCACCAAACATCGGCAATTCCTGCCGCAACACCTGTAGCGATTGCCCGCCGACAGCCAGGCCAGTCGCCGCCAGGCACCGGGGAAAGCCGCGAGTGCTGTGAAAACCCCCGCCACACGCCCCGATCA
>JBEAUF010000431.1:0-54630 GCA_041161565.1 Planctomycetota bacterium
CCGGCGATTCAGCAAGCAACCTCTTCCAGCGGTAGACAGATGCCGCTGATACGCCCAGCTCCGCACTGGCCGCCGCGATCGTCAGCCCGGAAGTCTGCACCCAATCAATCCGCTCACGCCAAAACTGCTCCAACCTGCTCATGAACCACCTCATCAGGGGGAATCGGGAAACCGGAGGACACCGGGCTCCAGACTACCGACCTGACAAGAATGGATTTGTCGGACGCTTACTGTCGGACGCTTACTGCCGAACGGCTTCCTCAGTCACGGGTAACAACGACATGGCGAGGTTCACAAACACCTGTGACTTGTAAAATTCGTCGCGGCTGGCAGCCTGCTCGAGGAAATATGTTGCTCGTAAGGGCATGTTCTGATGCTCTTCACAGAGTATGGGCTGCTCTGCGGGACATATTTTGTTGCCCTGCGTCGCCCATTGCGTTGTTCTCCCACTGTATCGCATGGCGGCTACGTTGCCGCACTATCTCTGCGCTGGTCGTGCACGGCAACTCCGGCCACACTCACGGGAAAGCGAAAAACTCACGATGAACGACAGCGTGAAAAATGAAGTGTTTACCGATCTTCTGCGTGAGTTTGCGCAGCGGCTGGGTGTTGACTTTTCAATGTCCGACGACGAACAGTTATCCATTGAGTTCGAGGATGACGTTTTCGCAGCAATTTCTCATCGGGCGGAGCGTGAGCAGATCGTGGTTGAGGCTTGTACGCCGCTGCCACCGACGTTAACTGACGATCAAGCCCTGAGAATCGCCAATCTGTTGCTGCTCACCAATTCCCAGCTGATGCAGGCACACTCAATTTCGATCGCTTTCGATACAGCTGGCAGGATTCTTCTGCTCAGTGTGCTCCCACAGCGCCATGTGGATGCCATGCAACTGGCCGACACATTTGAAGAGGTTGTAGAGCAGGCCCGCTGGATACGTTCAGTTTGCGATCAGCTTGTTGCCGCTGACGCCGGGAACACCAGCGATTCTTCGCAGTCGAACTCTTCCGTCATTCTCGGTTAAGGAGCCCAGCAGATGAGATTAACCAGCAGCCTTCCAACCTCCAACATCACCCCGGCGCAAGCCAGAACAGCTCTGAATGAACTCCGTCAGGCATACAGGGGGACAGCGGGGCGGATTGTTTTTGAGAAGAACGACAAGCAGGAAATCATCGGCGCGAGTCGCAGCAGAGGCTTATGGTCGGCGATCAAGTCCGTGTTCAGCAGGAGTTACAGGGCCAGCCTGGCGACTACGGAGAAGGAGTTTGGTGAGCTTTGGTGCAAGGCCACAGGCATCACGAATCTCACTGGTACCGAGGCTGTCGAGGCATCGAAGAGGGCGATTCGGGACGCAGTGGGCAGAGATCCCGTGGCGCAACACTACCGGAGTTATGGTCTTGATGCCAGATCCAATTTCATTGAGGGTCAGGTTACGCCGGGATTGATTGACGCCATGACGCGTGATTTGTGATGCTGAGGGTGGCCCGCTGTCGTTTCGCAGGCCTGCCGATCAAATGGATATTCTTCCCAGTGGCTGCACAGTGATTTGCTCCGTGAGTTCCTGATAGGAGAGCACCTGCAGATCCGGGTAGACGGTTTCCACGAGCTTCTTGACGTACCTGCGAACATCCATGGATGTAAGGATCACGGGTTTACGGATGGCATCGGTCAGGTCCCCGATGATCTGACGTGCAGAACCGATGAATGCCCGTCGTTCATTGGCGCCCATGGCCAGATAGTTTCCTGAGGACGACTGTCGCAGCGATTTGCGAATCGTCTCTTCGGCTTCGGGGGTCAGGATGTAGCCTGGGAGCAGGTTCTGGCCACCTGAGAAGCGAAAGCTGATGTATTGTTTCAGGGCGGCACGTACGTATTCAACAAGCACAACCGTGTCTTTTTCTCGCGGCCCCCATTCGATCACCGTTTCGAGGATGGTCTTCATGTTGCGAATGGAAATGCCTTCTTCTACAAGTCTCGCGAATACCTGAGCCAGTCTCTGGATGGGTACAACTCGCTGCACCTCACGTGAAAGCTCGGCAAATTCCGTTTCCACAAGGGTCAGAATCTGGCGTGTTTCCTGCATGCCGATCATGGAGCCTGCGTGCTGTCGCATGACGCACGCGAGATGGTAAGCGACGATTTCTTCGGCATTCATGGTAGCAATACCGAAGGTGTGCAGTTTTTTGCTTTCGTCCTTTGAGACCCAGTGACATTCAACATCCGGCAGGAACTGGGAGGAGGTCTGAAAGGAGATTCCGGATGCTTCCAGCTGCCTCGCTTTGTCCCTCGCGATAACTCTGCCGGGCCTAAGTTCCCCTGAAGCCACGGGGACTTCCTGGACCCGAATCTGATATTCGTTTTTGGACAGCGTCGAGGAGCTGAAGAACAGCTGCGTGGTGGGAACGAGGACGCCGAGGTCCATAAAGATGGCTTCGCCGACTTCGTCAAGTTTGCGTTCCAGTGCTTTCAGTTCGAGATCGGATTTCAGATCCTTTGAGATGATAACTGAGAGGGGAGCTGTGGCAGTGAACTTATCGCGTTTTCCAATTGCGGCGTGGTCAGTATCCTGAGTTGCCGTTTTCGAGTCGCTCCTGCCAGTTGATGTGCCGCTGGCCCTGGTGGCGATCTCAGGTGACCGGGTCAAAACGAAACCGGTTGTTGCGACAATCCCACCGAGGATCAAAAACTGTGGCTTGGGGAAGCCGGGGATCGCCGCGAACAGGAGCAGCATGATGCCTGCGACGAGGACCGCCTTGGGTTGTGCGAGTACCTGCTGGCCGATTTCCTGCCCGAGCGCTGGCGAATCCTCGCCGGAGACTCTGGTAACAATAATCCCGGCGGTGATTGCGGTCATCAGTGATGGAATCTGCGAGACGAGTCCGTCACCAATCGTCAGGATTGCGTATCGCTGCAGGGCTTCGGAGAGTTCCATGCCCTTCTGCAGCATGCCGACTGCGAGACCACCGAGGATGTTTACGACCACAATGATGATGCCGGCGATTGCATCTCCCTTGACGAACTTCATGGCACCATCCATGGCACCAAACAGCTGGT
Organism: Planctomycetota bacterium; assembly: GCA_041161565.1. Taxonomy (GTDB): domain Bacteria; phylum Planctomycetota; class Planctomycetia; order Planctomycetales; family Planctomycetaceae; genus SXXK01. The sequence continues at coordinate 3,053 of JBEAUF010000431.1, forward strand.
TCGTCGTTTCCACTTCATAGCGACGCCTTTTGGCTTCGTTCAGGTCGATCGCACCGGCACGCATGTCTGCGTCGATGCTCATTTGTTTTCCTGGCATGGCGTCCAGCGTGAATCGTGCGGCCACCTCCGCAACTCGCTCGGCCCCCTTCGCAATCACCAGAAACTGCAGGATGGTGACGATCATGAAGATCACCGCTCCAACCACCAGGTTGCCTGCGACCACGAAGTTGCCAAAGGTTTCAATCACCTCGCCCGCATTCGCCTGGATCAGGACGAGACGAGTTGTCGTAATATTCATTCCCAGTCGCAGGAGTGTTGACAGCAGCAGAACGGTGGGAAATGAAGAGAACTGCAGCGGGCGTTTGATGTACATGGACATCATCACCAGCGATACGGCAATGCACAGATTGACTGCCAGCAGGAAGTCCACGAGAAAGATCGGGAGTGGTAGAATCATCATGGCGATGATTCCCACGACTCCGCTGACCAGCAGGATATCGCTGTATTGTGTTAACTTCAGCAGCAGTCGCGAGATTTTGTTCAGCATGGCTTCAGGACGCCTTTCGCCAGTTCTGCAGTGCAGTGTGAAGCGACTCCCGCCCACTGCCCGACAGTGCCCCGGCATAGCACTGCATCAGGTAGACTGCATCACTGTGTTCATTTTTCGGCCATTTCCGCAGGTACAGACGGGCTTCTTCGCAGCAGGCATGATTGTCCTCCTGCTGGAGCAATGCAAAGACCAGCAACCTCGCCACCAGTTCGTGCCCCGGCGCCAGAATGCTCAGACCGTGCAGTAGTTCAGCCGCGTCGGCCGGACGACAACATGTCAAAAACAGATAGGCCAGGCGACAACCCGCCTCAACATGTTCGTGCGTTACATCAGACGCTGTGAATTGCGCTGTATCTCCAGGATCTCGCGACATAGCTCTTCCTCCTGAAGACACTCGACGGCGCCCGTGAGCTTCTGTTTCGTGGAAAGTGAGGCTGCCTGGCTGCTGCGTTCCCGCAGAAACCCTCGCAACTCCGCAAGCAACTGAATATGTTCCTGAGGTGTTACGGACATGTGGTCCATGACCTCCGGCGCCAGTGAATCCAGCAGTGACTGGCTGATTGACCGTGGCACGGCAACACGTGTGACCGGGAAATCGGGGGTGGCAACTACTGGCAGAGCCGACCTGCGCGGTTTCGTCGTCGTCAGGCCGGATTCCACCAGCCGACGGAAGGCCGTTGACTGCGGGCTGTCACCGACATTGATTGCTCGAGGAAGTCCTCCCAGACGCTCCATGTGTCACCTCGAACTCTCTGTCATCCCTGAAGCAGACCCTGCATGTGGGATTTACCCCAAAACCATGGAATCTCCTGCTTCAATCGTCAAAATCGTCACAGGACTTCTTCAAAAAATGTTGGTGCCATTCGGTTCAGAGGCTTATTGCGTCAGGTCAGGCGGTGACCATTTGCCCTATCTTGCCCGTCCTGTCTATGATTGCGGGTCAGCCTGTTGGTTTGGGTGGAATGGGTGGTTTTGTTTTCGCGAGTGATTCCTGTTGTAGCGGTCAGTCGGAATGACCGATTTAAAAGCGTTGTGTGGTGGTGCCGTTTGCCCGATGAAGTATCGGAGCACGGAAACAGGGGGCAGCGGATGTCCGGAGCAACCGATGGATGGGGCTAAGCGATGAACACTGGTGCTAAAAACCCTCTCGCGTTGCGTGTCCTGAACGGCTCGGCGAGGGGGGCCGAGGTGGAACTCCGACGGGGAATTCGCTACACGCTTGGGGTTGACGATGATGCTGACCTGATCATCGATGATGCAGGTATCGCCGGCCGTCATGCCGAAGTGGAAGTCGAGGGCAACGTTGTTCGAGTAAGCCCGGTGCTTCCGGCGCAGGTGATTCTTGAAGGGCAGGCGTTCGAGGGAGGAGTTGTGCCCCTGTATACAGCCGTGGTCCTCGGTCGGACGGCTGTGGCATTTGGAGAATACGGGGAATCGTGGCCGCGTGTGGAAATTCCAGCGGACGCAGGTATTCCCGCGGAACGCATGGCGGAAGTGGCATCGGAAGTGGCTGGCGAAGTCCCTCCGGAGCCAAAGAATCGACTCGCGCGCCGCAGCTGGTTGTGGCCGATGCTTGGCACGGTCGCAGTGCTGATGGTGTTGATCCCGAGCGGTCTTGGTGTGTTTGAAATGATCAAACTGCACAGGTTGGCACAGCAGGACCTCGCGGCGGAAGAAGATCCGGTGGTGGAAACCGGACGTTTGCTTGAACACGTGCTGCGCCCGACTGATCCGGGCCGCAGGCCTGTTGGCTGGGCGGATGACTGGTCATTGCTGGAGCTGAGGCGGCAGGGAAATGCATGGATGATCAAAGGCTACCTGGCCGACCGCGTCGCTGTTGATCATTTGAAGACGGCGGTGGCCGCGGAATTCGAGTCTTCGTCGCTGCAGCAGTCTCCGATCATCTGGAGAGTTAGTCAGGTTGCGTTGCTGCAGGCGAATCTGCAGGAGGTTTTGGCGCGACTGGGGCTTGAGGCGAAGGTTGCGTACCTGAATAACGGGTATTTTGCCGTCGAAGGGGAGCGGCCGGCGTCGGCGAATTGGGATCAGAAATGGCGTCAGCTGGCGATGACCGTCCAGCGTGAGGTGCCTGCGATACAAAAGCTCTTTGATCGAACAAAGGGCACAGCTACTATCGCGGATGGCAGCGCTCCCTCGCCCGGAATACCGGCAGGTGACGTGGACTCCGATTCCAGGATTCGTCTGCCGATCCGCAGCATATCGCTGGGGCGTTCGAGCTGCGTAACACTGGTATCCGGGGAGCGTTTATTTGAGGGGGCGGAACTACCCTCCGGTCATCGTCTGGAGTCCATTGAACCTGGTCGTTTGATTGTCAGTCAGGGGGGGCGGCGTCTGCAGCTGGTGATAAATCCTGAGCTGCTCAAGGAATCAAAGTCGAATGATCCCTGAGGGGTGAACGTTGCGGGGCGTCGGCTTCCGGATGGGGGGCACCACTGAACAGGTCGAATGTGACCGTTTTGCCAATTTTGCAGCGGACGGCGCAATTGGTTGACTGACTTTTTCAGCATTCGACAGAGATGGTGATTGGAGCATTCTGCCAGCCCGATATCCCACTGCGGGCCGAGTGCCGGAGGTACTCGGCAGCAAGGGTGTCGTTGGGGTATTCCTCGGAGCGGTGACAGTCGACCTCGTGATTGTTGCCGCCGCGGAAATCCAACTTCGCATCAAAACAGAGACATGAGGAAGGAGCCGTTTCAACCTTTTTCCATCGAGGCAGATCGATCATGGCATTTGTTTCTCCGGGTCAGGCAATCTCGGCAACTGGGTTTTCACTGGGCGGAACAGCGATCGGTCCTGGGAGCGTTGCAGGGGTTTCACTGCCGACCTACCACACTTCTGAAGGTGCTTACTTTTCGATCGGTAATTCGCTGCGGCAGGGGGTGAACGACTCGACGTTCACGCAGGCTGGCGTCGGTGGCTGGTTGAACGATACGATCGAGTCCAATGGTTTTAATATTCAACAGCAGATCCAGACGGTGCTGAGTGACGGTGTGATGACTGAGAGTGAGCTGCTGTTGCTGCAGTTCGACATGGATCAGTACCAGCTGCAGGTCACGCTGACGACCAATATGCTGGCGTCCATGAAGAACGCCATGCAGAGCGTTGTTTCAAATATTCGGTAGTATTGAACCGGCGGCAGGTTGGGGCCGGGTTGCTGGTTTTCTCTGGAGCGAGCGAAAGTGGATGCCCTCGCGATCAGCCCCTCTCTGGTGCAGTTGGTTTCAGAACTGGCGACGCATGCTGCCGAACGCGGATGGTTGCGGGAGGCAGAGATTATCGGTCAGGCGGTTCGTCTCGTCAGGCCGGATGCTGCAGAGCCAATCGTACTGCACGCGCTTGTGCGTATCGCGGGTGGCAGCTATGGGTCAGCAGTGGAATTTCTGAATCTGGTTCTGGAACGAGAGCCGTTTCATCCGAGGGCGACCGTATTTTTGGCATTTGCGCTGTTGAAAGAAGGGCGTCGTCATGACGCTTTCACTCTGCTTAAGAGGACGGTGGATCAGGCGGCAGGGCATGATGCCGGTTGTGTTGAGTTTGCACGGGAGATTCTGCGTCAGGAATTTGCGGCAGGCTGACTTGAAGAGTGTCTGCGTTTGGGATTGCTTTTCCAGTCACGAGTTGGGGCCGGGTGCTGTGATCTGTTGAACGAGATATTGACGAGTGGGCAACGCTCCACATGGACGGTGGTTTCAATCGCCGGAGGGAGGAACAGCGATGCGTGTGATGCCAGTTTCAGTCGTGGAGAGCGGAGATCTGCCTGGTTTGGGGGTTGAGTCTCTGACAGCAGCAGGTGCGCCCGCACCGATGACCATGATTGTGCCGAAGGGCACTCCCATGCAGAACCCCAATGGCGGGAACGTCCGTGACGATCTCCCCAGTCTGGAGTTGGATGTTTTCCCGAGGGTTTCCGGTGCGAGGACTATTCCCCCGACCCCCGGTGATGCGTACCGTGAACTGCTCCGCAGCATGGATCAGTCTTATGTCGACGTTCGCGAGGCGTCACGCGTGATTGCTGAGCCTGGTTCAGGTTTGTCCGTCAGCAACCTGCTGGATATTCAGCGGAAAACCTTCGTGTACTCCGTCATGGTTGATCTTGCGACCCGTGTGACAGATCGTCTTGGACAGGGTATCCAGACGCTGATGCGCAATCAGTAGTTGGGAATCTGTCGACCGGTGATCTCGGGGTGGGGGAGTTTGGGTATCTGGTGGCGGCCTTTTAGTATATCAGGCTGCACTTCGTCCCTGACTGGCCTGTGATTTGCGAAGTTCCTGGGCCCATGTGATGATTTCGGCCACGACGCCGATCAGACGATCGGGGACTTGATCTCCGCTCCGGCAGTGTCTGAACAGATCGCGTGCGAGTTCCACATTTTCGATGACTGGGACGTCCTTATCGGCGGCGAGATCGCGGATGTGTTTTGCCTTGAGTCCGCGTCCGATCGTCATCACGGTGGGAGGTGCGTTGTCGGAACCTGCCCTGATAGCCACCGCAATATGAACGGGGTTGGTGACCACAACGTTCGATTTTTGCACCGCTTCGCCGTCGTCCTGCAGGACGAGTTCTTCGTGGAGCTGTCTGCGGCGATTTTTGATTTCCGGGCTGCCTTCGGACTCTTTATATTCCTGTTTGACTTCATCTTTGGTCATTCGCAGCGACCGCAGGTGCTGCCATCGCTGATAAACCACGTCGAAGGCAGCCACGATGACGTATCCGATCATGATATTTGTGGCAAGGACAAGTAGTGTTTCCCGGAGAACGGCAAGCATCGCCAGTGGTCCCATGAGCGTCGCACTGATCAGCGGCTTCAGCATGCTCTTCAGTACCAGCCAGACAAGAATGCCGAGGAATACCGTTTTAACGATGTTTCTGAGCAGTTCCACAAAGCTTTTGCTGGAGAATGTCTGCTTGATGCGGTCGAATGGATCGAGTCGTTTGAGGTCTGGCCTGATTGATTCGAAAGAGAGGATAAAACCAATCTGAAAGTAGGTGGCGGCGACGCCTGTGGCGGCCACGAGACAAATTGCGAGGAAGCTGATCCTTGCGATTACCATCGCTGTTTCCACACTCATGAAAGTTACGGCGCTCCGCGGGTCCTCATTCAGTACGCGCAGCGAATTGTTCAGTAACTCCGTGATGTCGTTTGTGATTGTGGCGATGCAGGTGAACAGGACGGCAAACGAAACACCGAGGGTGGCAGCCGAGACGATGTCACGGCTGATGGCAACCTGCCCCTGTTTCCGTGCGTCGCTGAGTTTCTTCTGTGTCGGCTCTTCGGTCTTCTCGGAACTCATGGCGTCCTCTCGGGCCGAAATACTTCAAGCAGGTCGAGTGGTGCGGCGGGGTTCTGGAGTAGTGCGTGCATGAAGATTTCGAAATACAGAATCAGAACGAAGACAGCGATCAGGGATTTCAGCGGCATGGCGATGAAGAACACGTTCAGTGCCTGGGCAAAACGATTAATCAGTCCGAGTCCAAATTCGCAGATAAACATGGCGGCCACAACGGGCATGGCGAGCGATACGGTCAGCATTGCGAGAGAGCTGAGAAACTGGAAGAAGTACTCAGGCAGCCTGTCATCGAGTACCGGGAACCATGTGAGTACGGGCCACAGCTTGTAAGTGCTGTAAAACCCTGACAGGTAGTGGTGCATGCCCCCGGATGCAAAAAAGGCGATGATGAAAATCTGCTGCAGCATATCTCCAAACAGCGAGCTTTCTTCTGATGTGGCGGGATTGATCACGTTGGCAATCGTTGCACCACGCTGGTTGTCAATAAATGCGCCCACGCCGAGGGCCACGTAATAGCTTTTGGTTGCAGCCAGCCCCCAGCAGAAGCCAAGCAGCATTTCCTTGGCAATGAGCACCATCAGGTCGAGTGCATCAACTGAAATGCCGGACATCGAATCGGCATTGACGCGTGGTACGGTCAGCAGTGCGATGGACAGAGTCACCGATCTTTTCAGCGGGCCCTGCAGCAGATTGCCGCCCAGAAAGGGCATGGCCAACCCGGCGGCCAGCGGACGAATCGCCGCCAGAATCACGATCAGCATAAATTGATCGGTGACCATGGGGAGCAGTTCATTGAGATTTGGGGAAGCTTGTGAATACCTGCAGCGTGAACTCCACAAGTGAGGACCCCATCCAGTAGATGGTCATGGCGAGTGTCAGCGAGGTTGCCAGCAGTTTGATCCCGAAAGCCAGCGTTTGTTCCTGAATCTGGGTCATTCCCTGAATGGCGGCGACGATGACGCCCACAACAGTGGCGACGATGATTGGTGGCATCGAAAGATAAAGGACGAGAAGCAGCACCTGATTGGTGTAACTGATTGCTTCCGAGTAAGTCATGGTGTTTGGCTCCGAACGGACCCCTCGGGGCACCTGCGAATAGCGATTAGTTGGTCTCGAGGAGTTCCTCGACCCGAACAGCGATGCTGTCGCCGACGCGGCACACCCGCCCCCTCGCGAAGCGGCGATCACTGGCAGTCAGGAGCACGGGCACCTGCGGGTCGGATGCCAGAGGAAACTGGTGTCCAACCCTGAGGTTTTGGACGATGGAAACCGGAACCCTTTGTGCGTCCAGCAGGAAGCGAACCTCGAGAATGAATTCATCACAGGGATGGGCGGGGATGTTCACGGGATTTGGGTTCTCCGATGGCTCAGGGGCTGAAGCATGTCGACGCAGAACTTCGGCAATCCATGAAACCGGTCGAGGGGTGATTTTCAGGCTGCCGCGGCCGCATTGGTGGCGGCCTCATCGGAGGGTTTGCCAACTTCGATTTGTGCCAGCTTTTTCCGCGCCCGAATGCAGAGCAGCGTGGAGGCTACGGCCAGCACGAGATTAATGCCGCCGGTGCCGGCCAGAAGGAGCAGCAGATTTCTGAGGTAGGCGGCCGAATTAGGCCGAACCTCAACATTGAAGACACGCTCAAACTTCGCCTGCGAAGCCGATTCAATCTGGCGTTTCAGAGCGACGGATTCCACGAGCACCACAGCCACCTTGTTGGCGTCCAGTCCCTCAACACTGTTGGCCACAAAATCCTTGATCTCCGGGACCACGTTCTCCATGCGAACTTCACTGGAGTGCTTTATGAACACAGATGCCGAAGACGGTGTCATTTGCTCACCGAAAGCCGTGCTCTCCGGCAGGACAATGTGCACGCGTGCATCAATCACACCGTCAACTTTTGTGACGGTCAGTGCCAGTTCTTCTGACAGCGCGTGCATGTACCGAATCCGCTCCTGATAGGGAGATGAGATCAATCCGGTCTGCGGAAACTCTTCCGAAATCCCCTGAAATTCGCTGCGAGGATACCCGGCATTTCGCAGCACCACGATGGAGCTGCTGAGTTCGGAGTCCCAGACCTGAAGTCCGAATGTTTTTTCACCGTCGCTGATCTTCATGGCCTGGATGTCGGATTCACCAAGAATCGCCAACATTTCGTTGCACTCTTTTTCGGAGAGCCCTCCGAAGAGTTCGACTCTGCCAGAGCACCCCGAGATCGCGATTAGCAAAAGGAGCGCAGCGACGAGAGATCGAGAGCTTTTGATTACCTCCGGGGCAAATCGCTGCATTGTTTGGTCTCGGCTGACATGGGTTGAGCTGACTGTACCCAGCGAGGACATCACGAGCACCGTTCAAACTACGCTGTCAGCATCCTCGACAAATTCGGCCTGCGCGTTAGTTTGCTGCAGGAAAAAGTGTTCGAGCCATTTTTTTTGCAAAAAGAACTTCAGTACTGAGATGTGTTTCGGCCGATTCCTGCTGAATTTTGCGATTTGCTTGCAGATCTTCCAGTGCAGGGTCGATGTTTCGAGTGACAGATTGCGAACGTATTTTCTCAGCATTTGCAGGATTGGCGGTCAGATTGGCCGTCTTCGGTGGCAACTCGCAGGCGAACGTCCGTCGGGTGATTCGGGAGGCAGGAAGCAGCCGTGAACGAGGACTTGCTGATCGAGAACGCGGCTATGATCCGGCGTTTCAGTGAATTCTCGACGCTGGCGGACCTTGATTTGCATCCCCAGCGACTCCCGGCGGGCTGCAACAGGGCTGTGTGTGCGGGGATCTGCAAATTACCCGGCGGTGCAGCGTGCGTCGGGTTGATGATGATGGAGGTTTTGGGGTTGCGGCCGGTACCACTTCCGGACGAGTTACAACCCCGTCACCGGCTGGCACTGGAACCATCTGCACGCCTGAACCGGGCGCTCGATTTAACGGCCAAGGCGGTGATGAAGCCCGGGGTATCGAAGGTCATTGAGCGGATGGAGCGGTTAAGGATTCGTAGCTTTTTGGGTGAATCTGATTTTCTGTTCCTGACCTCCACAGTGCCACTGCTGATCAGTCGAACGCGACTGGAGTTGCTTTCCAAAGACCTGGAGGCGGACTATGAGGGTGATCTTCAGGGCTGGTATCAGATCACTCTGTCGAACGTGATCAAAGCACTCTGGGGGCGTGAGTCACTGTTTTTTCGGCGGCGTGTTGAGCTGAAGCTCGCGGATGGACTGTCCGTTCCGGCTGAAACTCAGGGAAATGTCACAGTCAGCCCGACGCTTTCGGCCCTGGCAATTCGAATTCTTTCGCAAATTGAGTTGGAGGAGCCGCGGGGATGCTTCGCGTAGTTGATGATCTGCGTTCGATTCCGGGTGGTCGAAAAGTGATCAGTGCATCCGAGTATGAGCTGATTTGCGAAGGTCAGCGATTGCTGCATCTGGCACGTGAGGAAGCTCAGCGTCTTAAAAATGAATCCACAGTGGCATTTGAGATGCAGAAGGCCGCTGGGTACCAGAAGGGGCTGTTGCAGGGCAGTGAAGAAATCGCCAGGCGAATTGTTCAGCTGGATTTGGAGATCAGTGAATTCAAGCGGCAGTTGCGAATGGATGTTGCTGAACTGGTGATGTCCGGCGTTCGCACGGTGCTGGATGATTTTTCGAATTCCGACCTTGTTTCCCGCATTTCTTCGCAGCTTGTGGCGGAGTTTCACAGTGAGAAATCTTTGAGACTACGGGTGCACAGCAGCGCGATTGGTTTGGTAACTGAGAATGTGTCTCGATTGAGGGAGAGTTATCCATCTGCGATTGAGCTGCAGATCGTTGGTGATGATCAGCTGGAAACAACCGGCTGCGTTCTGGAATCGAGCACGGGGATCGTGGACGGCAGTGTGGAGACGCAGCTGGAACTTCTTGGAAAGGCGCTTCGCGATGCGTTGCGTGATGCGGAAACAGGCGGGGCGAATCGAACATGAGTCTCGGGGATTGCCTGAAAACCATCAAAACCACGATAGCTGGCTGCGGTTCGCGACAGATGCGGGGTCGTGTTCTTCAGGCCGTGGGCACGATCATTCGTGCGTCGGTGCCCACGGCGCGGATTGGGGAAATTTGTATTCTGCGCAATCAGCGTGATGGTTTGTCGATGGAAGCTGAGATTGTTGGATTTCAGGACCGGGCGGCCATCCTTGTACCGCTCGGTGAGATGCTGGGAGTTTCCACGGAGACCGAGGTCATTGCCACCGGGCATTCGCTGATGATTCCGGTCGGTGATGCTCTGAAAGGGCGAGTAATCGACGGCTTTGGCAGACCATTTGATGGCCTGGGGCCGATTGACACGGAGGAGCGAGTGGAGGTTCACGCCAGTCCGCCGAACCCGATGAAACGGCGACTGATAGAAAAACCACTGCCACTCGGCGTACGTGCTCTGGACGGTTTGCTGACGTGCGGCGAAGGGCAGCGGATGGGTGTTTTCGCGGCGGCCGGCGGAGGAAAATCGACTCTGATGGCGGCGATTGCTCGAAATACCGAGGCGGAAATCATCGTCATGGCGTTGATTGGGGAGCGTGGACGGGAAGTGCGGGAATTTATTGAGCATGATCTGGGACCATCCGGACTGGCTCGCAGCATCGTTGTGGTCTCAACCTCGGATCGATCCTCCATCGAACGGAAGACGGCCGCTTTCACGGCGACCGCAATCGCGGAGCATTTTCGGGATCAGGGGAAGCGTGTGCTGCTGATGATGGACTCGGCAACACGATTTGCGCGGGCCCAGCGAGAGATTGGTTTGTCCGCCGGGGAACCTCCAACACGGCGCGGCTTTCCGCCTTCGGTGTTCAGCACACTGCCGCAGCTAATGGAACGTGCAGGACAATCTGACAGGGGATCGATCACCGCGCTTTATACGGTTCTGGTCGAGGGTGACGACATGACAGAACCAGTGGCGGACGAGGTGCGGTCCATTCTGGACGGACACATTATTCTCTCGCGAAAGCTGGCTGCGGAGTATCATTATCCGGCGATTGATATTATGGAGAGTGTGAGTCGCGTGATGAACGCGATTGTGGACAAGAAGCACCGGGCATCTGCCGGCCGGCTGCGAACTCTACTGGCGAAATACAAGGAAGTTGAGATTTTGATTCGACTCGGCGAGTATCAGTCCGGAGCTGATCGGGATACCGACGAAGCGATCCGAAAAATCCAGCTGATCAACGCATTTCTGAAACAGGACATGCAGGAAAAGTCCTCGTGGCCTGAAACGGTGGCTGCGCTCGCCAAACTGGCTGAGTCGTAGCATTTGACGGCGCCGTGGCAACAGGACTGAGAGATGAAAAAGTATCCTCTCCAGCAATTGCTTGACATTCGTGAGCGCCGTGAGGAAAGTGCCACCAAGGCTCTGCAGAAGGCACGTCAGGCCGCCGAAGCTGCCGAACGCGAGCGTGACACCGCACGGGAAGGTCTGGAGGCGTTCCGTAATCAACGCGTGCAACTGGAACGACAGAAATATGCCGAAGTCCTGGGACAACAGGTCAACCGAATTCGGCTGGATGAGCTTTTTGAGGATCTGGGACGGATCGCAGAGCAGCAGGTGGGGCTGGAGGAACGGCTGCTCGAGTCCGAGCGGGCTGTGGAGCAGCGACGTGCGGAACAGGAACAGATGCTGCAGCAGTATCGCACCGCCTACCGCGACCGGGAAAAAATTGCTGAGCATCGTCGACAATGGCTGGTCACTGAACTGCTGGTGGCCGAGCAGTCGCTCGATAAGGAGCTTGAGGATTTTCGCACGCTTTCTCAACAATAGGAGGGTTTTGGGGCATCAGGTGCGAGGATCAGGATACGGTTTGCAGGAAACACGAAGCGACGATACCGGCATAAACGGCACGAACTGTCTAGCCTGCTTCTTCGGAATAACCGATACAGTTTGCCTGATTCAACGATTTCACCCAGTAAGAATGGTGCTGACGCTGCTTTGTGTCGATTGATCAGCTTGTGCGCGGTCCAGTCAGGTCGCTGGAATAGGATTCAAGAGCAGATGTCACGCCAAATGCTACAACATTATTTCCTTTCGCTGGCAGTGCTTCTGTCTCTGGTGGGGTGCAGTTCGCTGAAGACCTCTGTCGGCAAAGTGATCGCGCCCTGGGGGGCTCGGAGTAGCAGCAAACAAGCGTCAGGGGGGGTAGCCCGGCTGTCAGCGAGTGCTGAGACGGCGGGTGAGGAAATGGGCTCCCGAGGTTCCCGGACGGGATTGATTCACCCGCAGAGGGCCCTTGCTCAGGTATCACCCTTTTCGGTCTCTGAACGAGCTGAGACGCCTGGCAGGGGCAGTGCGGCAGAGCTATCCGGAGTTGTTTTGCAGGAGACTTCGCGAGATGGCAGCAGGCAGTCTCTGGATGAGCGGAGTAGTGCTGCATCGATGGAACCATCTCCCGAGCTGCCGGAATTGACGCTGCCTGCAGGCAACAACGGCGAGACGTTTTCTGCGGAGCAGAGTAGTTGGGATAAGGTTAGTGGGAACAGAGTGAAGCTGATCAACCTGCCGAACGATTTGCCGGAAGCGCCATCTGCAGCAGACTGGAGAGATGGTGATTACAGCCACGTGGCGATTAATGAGACACTGCAGGATATCATCCGGGACTTCGGACGTGGGCAGGGGGTTTCAACGTTTGTCAGTCCGACGATTAATATCTCAGTAAACGGCAGTTATGAGCCTGCTCCGGCGGAGGATTTTCTGAACCGTTTGACAGCTGAGAACGGTTTGATGTGGTTTGAGCTGAATGGGACGATCTATGTGCACCGTCTTGAGGAGATTCTCAGCCGCTTTGTCTCTCTGAATCACACCGATGCGGATGGGGTGGTTGAGGCGATAAGGGACCTCGGGTTGGCGTCAGAGCAGTTGCCGATTCGAGTTTCGCATGGCAGGCTGATGCGTCTGCAGGGGCCGGACCATTATCTGGAATCATTGGAATCGTTGATCGCCAGCATGGATCTCCCGCAGCCGGCTGATCCCGAGCAGGATCGGTTGTTTATCGAGGTTTACCGGCTGAAATTTGCGTTGGCCAGCGATTACTCAAACACCTCTGCCGGCAATCTCTCAGGTGCTACGCAGTCTGTAATTCCCGGGGTGGCGACTGTACTTCGGAATCTGATCGTTGACAGGGACGCCCAGACGTCGTCCGGAATGGCTTCGTCGCAGGTCCCGTATGCACGACCGGGGCTGCTGGGAAAAGGTTTGATCAGGGCGGGAGAGGCTGAGAATCCGGATCGGAAGCCGATTCTGCCGAATTTTGGAACTCAGTCTGCAGAGGGCAGAGAGCAGACTGAATTGTCCGGTAAGCCTCAGCCTACCGCTGATACGTACATCCAGGCTGAGCCGCGGCTGAATGCTGTGATTATTCGTGACACTCGAGAGAATCTCGAACTGTACCGCGAGATCATTGCGGCCCTGGATGTGCCGAACGGTATGGTGCAGATCACAGCATCGATCGTTGACGTGGACACTCGAAATGATCTCAGATGGGCACCGCCGGGGCGTTTAAGCTGGTCGGAATCCGGAAATGCGACTTCCGTGGACTTCCGAGTGACTCCGTCGTACCCTCAACCCAACCTGGTCTTTAATCTGGTCAGTAACAGGGACATGCTGAGTTTTTTTGCTGAGGTTCAGTCGTTGGAGGAGAACGGTCTGGCGAGAGTTCAGTCGCGGCCCTCAGTGGTAACGCTCAGCAACACGCCGGCGATCCTGTCCAGTACAGAGACGTTTTTTGTGCGAGTTGCGGGGGCGTATCAGGCAGATTTGTTTAATGTAGATGTCGGGACACGGCTGCAGGTGGTCCCCTATCTGATCGACGAAGATGGAGAGAAAAAAATCAAGATGCTGCTGCAGATCAATGATGGAAAGGTGCTGGACAGCGATGTTGAGGGCGTTCCGCGCGTGAGTCAGAGCAGTATCTCCACGCAGGCGGTGCTGCTTGAAAATGAAAGCCTGCTGGTGGGCGGGATGTATCGCACGGAATTTGTGGATAACGAGCAGCTTGTTCCCAAGCTGGGACGGGTGCCGATTATTGGTAATCTGTTCAGAAGCTTCGAGCGTAATCAGCGGGAGTATCAGCGGTTAATTGTGATTACGCCACGGCGTGTGGATGCTCAGGACATCATGCCCAATCAAAACATCCCGTATGCCGGAGCGCTGTTGAATGGCGAAGCATGCCCGCCGCATGGTACCGCAGTGCTCTCAACACCCCGGGAGCCTGTGTCCACAACGCCGCCCGCAGACGCTCCCTGAGACCCACTGAAGTCCATCGCCGCCTGTCCGTTGTGAAGGACGCACGGCGGGGCACGCCGACTTTCAGATTCGTTACAATCCCCTAAGGACGAATCATGAGTTCTTCATTGCGGCCAGCCAGCGGTGCAGATGTCTGCAATTTTCCCGCGATGAACTGCATCCAGAGATTGAGTTCGTTGACGAAGCTTTCCACGTCCGACTGAAATTGCTCCGCACTGATCGATTGCAAATCCAGCAGTTGATAGAGCAGCAGATCGGAAGTTCGGGAATCGATTGTGATCACTGCAGGGGATTCCGGGATTCTGGCCAGCGACAGCTTCAGGCAGCTGTTCAGCAGCTGCTCGCGGCGAACCTCATCGATACCGGCGGTGCGACCACAACGCGATACGATCAGCGCAGCGTAGTCAGTCAGATGCACAAATTCGATTCGGAGCCGGAAGTCAAATGACAGCTGGTACCTTCCCGCGGCCTCCGGCTGCAGGGGCGGAAGCCCGAGAGATTCGGTGAGTTCTCTGAGCAGGGTCAGAAGTCGGGGTTGAGCGGTCATGTGTTCTTCAATCGAGGATTAGTCAGTTGGCGTTCCAGCCTCGCTTACACTCGAATATTTGCCCGGGTTGAATTTGCGTCGGCGATGTCGCGGGAGAACTGGTCGACAAGCTGACCGAGGCCGCCGTTCGCGGTCTCGACGATCGACTGCACTACAGACATAGTGCTTTGTAATTGTTGTGCTGTCATCTGTTCCATTTGCTTCAGCGCTCCCTGCCCTGCAGCACTTTGATTGATTTTTGCCGAGACGATGCTCCCTGCACTGGTCAGGAACGTCCGGGTCACTTCGCCATAACTATTCCACATCTGCTGAGTTTTCAAAGCCGCGTCCGCGGACTTGAGTTGGATGTCCCGCAGCTGTGTGATTCTGTCGTCGAGGTCCATTTTCTGCTTTGCCAGTCCAGAAGTCTCCGCATTTGCGGGGGCGGCAGCGGGCTGGTCAGCTGGTTTCACGTCGGCCTGTTCAGCTTCCGGCCCTTTAGCTCCAGGTATTTCAGCTTCCGGTCTTTCAGCGTTCGGTATTTCAGCTTCTGGTATCTCCGCCTTCGGCATTTCCGCTTCCGGCTGAACAACTTCCGGTTCCGGGGGTTTCACGGCAATTTCCGGGGGCTTATCGAGTTGTTTTCGCTCGGCCACGAGGTCGGACAGTTTTTTGTCCTGCAGAGCTGGATCTTCAGCGACGAGGCTATTCCGTTTCTGGAGTTCGGCCTGTTCTCCTGCCCGGGTGCTATAGGCGGTGAACCCGACCTGTATAACCCCCGCAGCGATGCCGATGGATCCTGTGACAATTTGGGCTGTGGCCTGAAGTTTCGCCTCGGCGATTGTGGCGAGCGCCTGCTGGATGGACATTTCCGTCATGGCGGAATTGAGTTCCTGCATCATTTGGCTGCCGACGTTGTTCGCGAGTGTGCGAGTATTATTGATGCTGGCTTCCAGTTTCAGAGCCAGCTGCTGCACGGTGACCGGTGCTGGTGGCATTTTGGGCGCGCTGGAGGCACCCTGGCCGCTGACTGAACTCGGAGTTTCAGTTTGGGTTTCGCTGCCGACGAGCATACTTCCGGTGGTGGTACCAGTGCTTTGGGTGTTACTGATGTTATCTGTGGTGGAAAGCAAGTTGCTGCGGATATTCACGTTGGAGCTGCTGGGGTTGATGGCTGACACGGCGGCATCTTTCTGGCGACGGGGGGGGGGATAAACCGCTGCCGCTTGGGGCAGGAATGTGGGATAATCAGGTTTCCGGCGTGCGTTCGGCCGTCATGTTGCTGACTAACATGCTGGCTGCAGGCCGGACCGATTCGTCGGCAAGTGCAACCCAGTCCTTGAGGGCATCAAGCGACAGACCGTTGCTGACCAGATGCTTGTGGAGTGCGATCAGGGAAGCGTTAAACCCTTCAGGATCCCCTGGCGCATACTGGTATGCGTTGTAGTAGTGGATGGCGGACAGTTCATAGTGACCTGTTTCGAAGGCGATAAAGGCTCGAGCTTCTTCAACGCCGCGGCTGGAGTTACCGGTGATGGCGAGGATTTCCAGAATTGTTGAGGCCTGCCGCAGAGCACCCGCAGTGAGGTAGGAATAGGCCATTGCGTACATTTCTTCGGCCTGCTGTCGGGGCATTTTTCGGGATGCTTTTTTAATGCATTCCGCGGCGACAAGTACGGCTGCCAGGCTGACAGTGAACTGCTCTGTGGGGGCGTTTGGGGGAGAAGTTTCGGCGGGCATGCAAGTGTTCCGTGAAGGTGTGTTTTGACTTCGGACTGGCAGTTCAGCACCGAGTTGCGACCATCATTTGTGCATCTGAAGTCTGGGCCTGCATCCTGGTGACGGTGGCCACAATGTTCTGATTCCAGTCGGATATTTCTTTGCTAAGGCCCGAGGCGACATTTGCGCAGTGGTCCTGCATTCTTGTCACGGTGCTGTGTATGAGTTGAATGAGGGCATCGTTTTCGCCGAAGGTTTTCTGCAGTTTACCGATTTGTATGCCGTAGGAACCTTCTGCAATCTGACAGGCGGCCATTCCAAGTCCACCGACAGTTGCGGTAGCTTTTGCTACGGCGGCAACGCTTTGGCTGACTTCAAACGACGCTTTAGCGCCTTTCATGGCGCCGACACCACCGCTGACGGCCAGCACTGCTCCGGTGATCGACATGCCAATTGTGAACCACTCAATTGCCTTTGGGCTCCAGCCCGCATTCTGCAGGGCCTGATTGATTTCGGTGCCGAACTGACTCATGGTCTGAGAAATTGCGGTGCCGGCCAGCAGCAGGCCACCTGATATCAGCCCGGATCCGCTGCAAGCGGCGCCGACCGCCATGGCAACCACAAGTGCTCCCTTGACTACCGGGTGGTTGTCGAGGAAGTTTGAGACGGCCGGGATTTTTTCGAGCATGCCCACGGCGGCTGTGGCAATCATCATGGCACCGATTCCCACGCCGACTCCGGTGGCAATCAATGCGGCTCCGACGACAACCTCGAGTGCTTTTCCGATCCATCCCCAGATGTGTTTCTTGTGCTGTTTTTGGGCCTGCTCTGTGGCATTTGCAGTGTTCTCTGCGGCTTTTGTTGTTGCCACCTCAGCCATTGACCTGGCGACGTCTCCCATGGAAGACATCAGTTCTGCGCTGGACTTATTCAGCTCTTCAGCGAGCTGATTGGTGACCTGAGTCAGCTTGATATTTGCATACGCCTGAGACTGGGCCGTGAGTTTTGCGGGCGGCAGGTCCATGTAGCTGGCGTAGGAGGCCTGTGAGGTACCAAAGGCAGCGGTTGTCCCGGCTGAGGACGATCCCGGGAAGAGGGAGTTGGCGAGGGACTCATCTGCATCGCTCACCTGCAGACTTTGGGACTGGCTGACCTGAGCGGTTGTGGCATTCGGCGGCGGAGACGCGGAAGCTGTGGAAACGGTGCCGAGCGATGGAGTGTACTGACCGGAGGAGGTTGAAGAGATCGACGACATTCAGCAGCTCCGTGTGGGTTGGCGGTGATGTATTCAGACTGGATTGTTTAGTGGCAGTCCTGCGGCCGCGGCAGCTGTGGAGAGCCACGAACTTGGCGTCAATTGCCGGCGGAGGGGGAAGTTTTGGATGGATTCGGGTCGGGCAATTTTGTGAGCATTTCTTTGGCTGCAGCGCTTAAACAACGGCCTGCATCATCATCGTCTGCCCATTCGATGACCTGGTTGAGAGCGGTGCGGCATTCTTCAACGTCTCCGACTCGCAGCCAGCATTCTGCGACTCGCATGGCTGTTCGCGGATCTTCTTCGATCAGCGAGGCGCGGCAATAGGCGAGGATGGCTCTGTGGTATTCGCGGAGGTTTTGCAGCGCTACACCGAGGGCGACCCAATATCGTGCGTCGTTCCATTCAAGACTGCACAGAACACTTAGGCTTTGTTTGGCCTGCAGGAACTGGGCGGTGCTGAGGAGATTAAGGCCGTCCCTGTACAGCAACTCCAGCTGCTCAGTTGGAATCCCCCGCAACTGGGCTGGTGAGACGCCACGGTTGACCATGGCGTCCATGATGGTCGTCCAGTGATCGATGTTGGACTGGAGTTCATCGATAAAGGAATTGCTCATGGGCATTCGGTCTCTGGGGATGGGCGGAAAAATCAGGGATTGTCGCACGGATGCAGCATGCAGGATTGTGTGGCGACTTCCGTCTCTGAGGTTAGCTTTATCGTTGCCGGATTGCGATTGTGCAAACGGCCGAAATTGGGAAAAGGGGCATTTTCATGGCGGAACTGGATGGGGGAATGCATACGGTGTGGCGGTGTGTTTGAGTGGTCCTGAGTGACTGGGGCAGAGTGATCTGGTGCGGTCAGTCTCACCTCAGCGCAGCAACCGACTGCATTCTTTCGGACAGGTCCTCGAACGCCTGCCGGAAGGTCACGCGGTCAAATGTCCGCGCTGGGATTCGGGTGGCGACGCAGATTCGACTGTCGCTGGTGAGGCCTGTCTGGAGGGGTCTGGCTCTGAGGTTTTCAAAGTGTCCGAGCAGCAGCAGATGATACAGGGAAACTGTGGGGGCTGCCGGGGCCGTGCTGAGTCTGTAGATAAGCACCGTGTCGTCGAGTACTTGAATTCCGACCGTGTCGCCCCCGATTTCGAAGGTCACGAGGCGTTGCGGACCCATTTGGAGCGATCCGAGTCCCAGATCACGGCCGATATCGGCGAGTGTGTCTTCGATCCAGCTCATCTGATGCCTCCTTCGCGTTCAATCAGCCTGTCCATGGCGGCCTGCATGGCATCGTTCATCCGACCGTGCTCGTCACGGTCGGTAAAGATTGTCCCCGGGAGTTCACGTACGATCTGTCGCAGTTCGCGGGCCATGTACAGTTTTTCTTCGATGGAACGGGCACCGGTATCGCTGAGAAGCCGGTCAACTTCTGAGCTGTCAATCCAGCGTTGTTTTCTGAGGTTCAGGAGGCCGTTGAGCATCGAGTTGGTGTTCTGCGGTGCAGCGAAACCGAAGCTGCCGGATGCTCGGGCCAGTGAATCTCTGAGGGCTAATTCCAGATTGCGTGTGGCTTCCACGATGGACAGGTCATCAATGATGGCTTTGAGGTGTTCGATGGGGATTGAGGGGGTTGCGGAGTGGAGTTCGGCGCCGAGTCCCTGAATGAGAAACTCCAGAGCCTGTTGCATGCGGGGTTCGCCGAACTGCTGGCGAATTCGTGCCAGCACATCCTCTGGGCCCCTGTACCCGATCACGTGGCTGCGGTAGAAGCTTCGCAGTGCGGAGGCGGAACCAAGTCCCTGATTTTCGAATTGGCTGGCTTTGGGCTGAACATTGAAGTCTGCCCTGACGGATTCGCCGAATTCGTGCTGGATTTCCGAACGTTTCTGGTGGATCGCTTTCCTGAGTTCCGGGTCCAGTCCCTGCTTTTCGAGGAATTCTTCGAGGAATTTGAGGGCGCATTCCTGTTGTGACGGATCTCGGAAATCACGTTCGATCTCAGCCAGCAGGCTCAGTTCGTCATGAACGAGGGTGCTGGAGGCTTTTTCGAAAACGGACACCAGCTCCCCGACGGACAGCAGCCCCTGCGATTCTTCAGAAGCTTTTTCGGCATCCTCCTCTGCGGCCTTTCCCAGACGGCTGGTACTGCGCGTTTCGCGTTTTTTAAGCGATTTGGTGGCCATACCGGCCACGGCCATGCTGATTTCGTCATCAACGAGGCCCGACAGTTCGAGGGCGTCGGGTTGCAACTGCACGGCCTGATTGCGCCCGGAGACTTCTGTCGCCCTTGAGGTGGTGGCTGGCTGCAGGCCGAAACTTGCTCCGGTAACCGAATTCTGGATCGCTCCCGCCATTTATTGCTTTCCTGTTGATTCCCCTGGCCGCAGGCCGAGCGGCAGTCTGGAAATCAGTCGTACAATCGCCGCCCCAAGGGCATGATGCTACCGGGTTGTTGTGATTTTTCACAGCACGAATGCTCCGGAATTTACAGGCGGCAGTGGAATGCGGCCGTCCCCGACTCCAGGCTTGGTCTTCCGGAAGATGTGTCTCGCGAGTGTCTGCCTGGCAAGTGTCGGGAGACCGGTGCGACCTGCCGGAGTTCTAAACTGTGTTGGTTTTTGGTTTGGGGCGGAAGCGATGGGGGGGGCTTTGGATTCCGTGCGTCGATTGGAACCTGATCTGCTCAGTGTCAGGCCTGCGGAGGGGACCGGTGATGATTGCCGTTTCGGGCAGTTCCCAGGGAGCGGCGGCGATTCGGCTGTCCGATCAGGGGGCTTCGCAGCGGAAGCCGATTCGATGTTTCTCTGTGATTTCACTGATCTGTCGGAGGATCTGCGAGTTGAACGGCAGTTGGAATTGGACAGGGGCGAGGTCTGGACTCCATCCGTGCCGGTTGGGATTCCGACACCGCAGGAACAGCCGGCGTTGTTTCCACGTTTGGCTGGCCTGCAGCGATCTTCTTTCCGTCCCGAGTCCTGGAGCATGGCTACCCCGCGAGAAGTCCGTGGAGCAGATTTATTCCGAATGCAGGCCGGCATCGATGCCGTCCGCGGAGCCGGGAGTGGCGGCGAGGTCCGGTTTCAGCTGGATTTGCCATGCCTGGGGATGACACGGATTCAGATCATTCTGAATCCGGGATCGTCGGTAGCGGTTGATCTGCAGCCAGCAGACGATGGTTTTCTGCAGGATCTCGGTGCGGCACAGTCGGTTCTGGCACATCTATCCGCAGTATTACGAAAACAGGTGCGGAATTTGACGGTGAGGTGCCAGACATACTGCTTTTTCTGGTCTGATTCTGCCGAGAATGCGGATTGGGAGGATCGCGCGGCAGGCGGTGAATAGCTGCGGATTCAACCCGATTCATCGGGGTTTGCTATGGGAACTCTGGCTGCATTTCGTCTTCCGCAGATTCCTCGTGAGCGATTTGCTGCGCACAATCAGCTGTATGGAGTGGCGAGGCTGCAGGAGGGACGAGTTGGGGAGCAGCCCGTGCGGATTCGGTTTCGCGACGCCAGCGATCGCGGGGCGGTCCCGCTTGCCGGGCTGCGGCTGCTGATGCAGGTCAGCAACTACGAAGTTCAGGTGCTGTTGGGTGACCTGTCCCGCTTCGAGCTGGTGCGTGAGCTGTGCGGTGCGAGTGATTTCCTGCAACTGGATTCGAGTCTGCAGCTGGCGTTGGTGAGGGCTGTGTTCAGGCCAGTGATTACGGCGCTTCAGGCACGCGTCGGGACAACTGTTTCGATTTCGAAAATCGATTTTGTCCAGCAGTTCAGGCCAGCGCACGATGACCATCGACTGGTGCTGGAGGTGACATCGGGCGAGGATCTGCTGACGTCGGCCGTGGCCTTGATTCCTGCTGAGCTTCGGGAGCTTGCTCTGGATTTCCTGGCGAAAATTCCAGTCGTCAATGCTGTGGATGTGAGTCGTTTCGAGTTTGCTGTCACCCTGATGGCTGGATTTGTGAAAATCCCGCTTTCGGTATTCCGGACACTGTCTGAGGGTGATCTGCTGGTGATGGATGCCTTCAATCCCGGAGAGGCGAGTCTGGATTTTGTTGTCGGTGGCTGCGTCGTGGGCGGAGCCAGACTGAGCGAAAACGGCGTTCAGATGGCTGCCGTGCGGCAGGGGGTTTTTCCGCGTTTGCAATCGGGCAGTTCCAGCGAAGCGGAACCGTCGGTGCTGATCACTGTGGGGCTCCAGTTTGGAAGATTGAACATTGCTGAGATTGTGCAGTTGCGAGCGGGCAGTAATGTGCCGCTGAAGTCGTACTGCAATGAACGCGTCTCACTTTGGGCGGACGGTCTGCAGCTGGGATTCGGGGAGGTGGTGGTTCACCAGCGAGGCGTCGCGGTGCGGCTGGAGCAGATCCGACGAGCAGACAGCAGCAGCATCCTGTAAGCGGTGGAGCAGCATTGCTGTCTGCGTTCTCGCTGCATTGCGGGAATACTGGTGTCAGGTTCGAGGTCGTCTGAGGTGGCTGTGAAGCCTTGCCGGCGATCGATTTCGGCAATTCTTCCGCGGCGACGGGGAATTTGTTGTTCGGCAGCCGACACGCACGTAAGAATCGTTACAATCATCGCCAACGCAGACCTTTTGGTTTTGGGTGGCGGAATTGACTCAAGTTTAACTGTGCGGGCTCCGGGGCGTGACCAAAACTCACCCGGCCTGACGTCGGATGATGACCATCCGGGACACTTCGTCTTTTCAGGGTTCAGGCGTGGTCTGCATCTCAGGATGCGTTGGGGACTGTTTCGGGATTTGCAATCATGGCTGTGCTCGACTGTTCAGGGGCGTCAGGAATTCAGTTTCTGAAACCGGGAGATTCCCTGCCCGTTGGATGTACCGGTTTGTTCTACATCTCCGGGTACAACGCCAGTGGCCTGCCTGTGTATTCGCCGGTCAGCACACCGACGGGCGTTTACCATACTCAGGCCGGAGTTTACTTCGGGATTCCGTCGCCCACGGGTCCGAATCAGCTTGCCAATGCGTTTACTCAGGGTGTGAATGACGCAACATTCACCCAGGGGTTGGTGGGTGGCTGGCTTAGCAACATCATCGAAGTGGATGGATTCAATATTCAGGCCGAGATTCAAACGGCCCTCAGCGATGGGGTGCTCACGGACAGTGAACTGTTGCTGCTGCAGTTCAACATGGACCAGTATTCGCTGGAAGTGACCGCCTCGACCAATCTGCTCAGTTCCATGAAGCAGGCCATGCAGGCGGTCGTTGGCAACCTGAGATAGTGCGTTCTGCCGAGTCCTGCGGGGTGGGCTTTGGGGCAGTTGTGGGGACCTGTCAGCCACGCAGGATCACGCTGTCTCGAAGGGAGTCGAGATCGATGCTGTTGGTTTCGGCCCCGGCACTGTTATCGAAGGGGAGCGTTTTGCGGAGTTTTTCTGCCACGTCAGCCATTGAAACAAGTGCGTCAGCCAGCACCTGTGGTGTCAGTGTGTCGAGCGGGAAGCGTATGCACAGCAGCAGTTGGTTGACACTGCTGTCGATGGCGAGGGTTGCCCCGCGGGTTGCGGAGAGCATGTAGTTTGTTTCCAGCGCTCGCCGGTAGAGTTGGTCGGAGCCTGCGTCATTTACCATGCAGACCGGGGCAGCAAGGTAGACAAATCCCGTGAACGGTGGCGCAACGATGCTCAGCTGAAACTCGTCCGCGAAGCTGATGTTGCAGGTACCGAGGCTGTCCAGTTCGGGGGTTGCGATTTCGAGGATTTTTGCAGTCTGCTCAAGAATTGGCAGGAAGTGTTGATCGCTGGTCATGGGGGCTGGCTCGATTAATGGTGGCGGTAAACAAAGCCCGCCGGAGGCAGGCTGGCTGCGAAGTTTCCGAAAGTACTTGAGTGTCCGGAATCGGTGTGGATGGGATGCAAAGTCTCTGCCCGGAAATCGAATTGCCCGCGTCTGACTCAGACGATCCGCTTTCCGAGTGCTTCGAGGAGTTCGCGGCGAGCTGCCGGATCCCCTTCTTTGGTCACAGTCTCCAGCAGTTTATTGATGACCTTTGCTTCCGTGGAGTTGGAATCCAGACGGGCGGCCGTTTTGAGGAATTCCTGGGCATTAGTGTTCCCGGTCTCGGCTGCAGTGAGGATCTGATCCAAAGCAGCGTAGGCCGTGTTAACACGCTGGTCTTTTACCACCGCCCCGTTGCCTGGAGACCTGAGATTTCCAAGTGCAGCCTTCACAGATTCCGTGTGCACCGCCGCTTTACCTGTTCGATTCATATTGAGCGAGAAATTTCCGAGTCCGATCAGCAGTCCGGCACCGAGAAGGATGGGGAGGGCGAGACCGCCCGTTCCGATGATGCCGAGGATTCCCACGGTAATTCCAATGGCGACAGAGAGACTCTTGCCTGTGAGCCCCAGCCAGTTGCGGGATTTGCGATCGGAGCGGATGCCTTTTGCAGCATCCTTGAGTTTTTCTGCGGCGGCTTTCAGTTCTTCGTGACCATCCAGTTGGTTTGCGGAGTTAAGGGCATCTGCTTTTTTGCCGTCTGCCCGGATCTTCCGGCCGAAGTCCGCGCAAACAACTATTCCCGCGGCCGCTCCCATGAAGGGCACGGCTTTTCCAACAGATGCAGAGGCAGTTCCTGCGATGGTGAGAGCAGACTTTGTCAGCAGCACTCCACTTTTGACCAGGTCAAACTTCGCCTGGCTTCTTTGGTCAAGCGTGGCGAGCTGTTTGGCAATGCCCTCTGCCTTCCCGCCATTTGCGGCGTAATCTTCGAGGGCCTTTACCGCTTCAGCTGAGTCTTTCAGAACTGAGGCGCTGGAGATGCAGTTTGCGAGTGAGGCCGCACAGGCGAGACCTGCGACGCCATCCAGTTGCACGTTCGCGCCATGTCCGTGGTCACCCATGAGCTTTAGCGTCAGCTTGTCAGCATTGACGGCAAACTGAGAGACGGGTTGTCCAAACCTCAGGACCTTCGCCTTTACAGTCGCCAGTTTGCCTGCCGTGGCGGCAGGCGGTGCGACTTGCTCAGCGGCTTCGGTGGCAGCAGTGCTTGCAGCGCGCGAATCAATTGATCCTGCGGGACTGGTGACAGTCAGCCTTCGCTCTCGAGCCTGGCTCAGCTTCTGCTGATCTGGAGTAAGCAGTGGGGCTGTTGTTTGAGTGAAGCTGGAAGAACGGATGTTGGATGTACTCATGGTCTCTGCTCACGTTGGTGTACGAACTGGAAAACAGGGGGACGGCAAAGCTGTCTGGCGGACGCGCGTCAACCATCGCCCTGAGTCAGTTCGGACAGTACCTCCTGATAGCTCATCTTCCCAGTAGCAACAGCTTCGATTGCGCCCGCAAGGTCGACGCAGAATCGGCGAATAATCCCGACCATTTCCACGAGGACATCGGAGGGCAGTCCGGCCTCGCCCGCGGGCACTGTGCTGCGGTGGCAGATGCACTGATCATCTTCAGAGAGCAGGAAGCTGCCGATCGGCAGCAGGTTATTCAGACGGTGCAGCCATCTGGCGATATCTGGAAAACTGGTCTCCTGGACATCGAACGGGTACTGAAAGGTCAGTTGCAGCAGGCCGAGGGGAAACTCGCCACCGACCGGATCAAGCGAGCGGGCCAGCTCGCGGGCGTCGAACGCCTGGAGGACGTATTTTCGACCATCATCGTCAATGTGAAACACAACAAACAGTGATGCAAAGCGGACTTCCGCAGAGCTGTCTTCGTGCCAGGCACCGAAACCGGCTGCTTCGAGCGCTGTGACGTAGTCAGGGAACGATGTGCTGAGCATAGGTTTAACCCGAGTTTGACAGCTGTTGTTTAATTTTCCGCTGTGGGCGAAGAATGGGTTTGCGTGATGCGTACAGCGGGAATGGATCGCTTTTGTTGACGACGCAACGTCATGGGATGTGTATCTGATCGGCCGCAAAAATGCAATCCGGGCCGTCATTGCCTGTGAAGCCAGCGCATAGTGAGGTGACTGGACGGGCATCCGGAGCAGTTCAGGTCGGGCCTGGAGGCTCAGAACCGGCGCGATGGTGGTTCTCTTGCGAAGTCTGCGGACGTCGGAAAACGTGGCAGGCGATCACAGTTTAGCCACAACCCCGGAGGAGGCCTGGTTCAGTTTCTCAAGCACCTGTGTCAGGGTGCTGACGCCCTGAGTGTACTGGCTGTTGAGGTTGCTGTATGCGCTGGTCTGCTGCTGAGACACATTGGTCAGATTTGAAATCGCGTTCTTGATGGCTGTGGTGAAGTTGTCGAACATGCTGGAACCTGTGTTCGCTCCCCCCCAGATATACCTCTTATACGTGTAAACATCGGGCACCTGATCGTCTGTGTAAACCGTGAATTTGAATGGTTCTTTGCTTGCATCTGGATTGTTCTTGCGAGGATCGCTTGTCTGATCTGTTTTGTTGACGTCCGGCCATGCGACACTCACGTAGTCTGAAAGTTTGATGTTGTAAAGGGCCAGCGTCTGAGCAATACTGTCGTACTGGGCCGCGATTGAATGGCCGTAATCCGTCGCCCCTCCGCCGGGCGTACGGTCAGCAAACGTGGAAACATACGTGTAAGTTGTTGAGTCTTTTGTGTTTGTGCTTAATCCCCAGGAATTGACGATCTCGAGGCATTCATTCAGGGCTTTGATCTGGCCGTTGTACCAATCGACAACGCTTCCGGCCAGCTGCAGTTGGTTCTGATAGAGTTTCAGATAGGCGGACATCAGCACGGAGAACGCTTCCTGCATGTTGCTGAAGGACGGCTTCCACAGCACCCACTGGCTGGTGTCAAGCGGCTGCTGGCTGTTGACGGCCGCATCACTGAATGTGGAGTCGCTCACGGTGATGTCGGGGCGCTGACTGCCCAGTTGTGCCCAGAGCGAACTGGCGATCTCCCGAGAACTGCGCGTCTGTGTGCCGGACCTCACAGCGGCCTGCGTTACCCAGTTGCCTTCGTCCGCGGTATCGTTGAGATTGATCCAGACTTCGCGGCCACCGGCCGCCGACTGGATGTTGCGCTGTGAAAACTCATCCACCACCCCGGCTACAAAACCTCCCCGCTGCCCGGCATCCACCTCGGCCTGAGAGAATGTGAAGTTGCCGCTGATGAATTGGTAAGATCCGTCGGGTTTTCTCAGCACATACGGTCTTTGCTGGTCGGCCGCCAGGTCAGACCATGTGCCATCACTTGCCATTACAGCATTGTCTTCGATTCCGCCGAAGTCGTTTGGTTCTGCGGAATGCCAGTTTGAAAAGTGGTCATAGCTGCGGGTGGCAATGTTAAAGGCTTGCCAGCCGCCACCGTATTCAGCCCTGCGGACGTTAATCCAGACATCATTGCCGCGTGCTTCCGTTTTCACCTGTACCTGCGAATGATAATCTGTCACGCCGGCCACATAACCACCGCGGTTTGCGGCGTCTTCAATGGCCTGTGAGTATGTGAAGTTGCCGCTGATGTACTGATAAGATCCGTCAGTTTTTGCCAGCACATAGGATCTTTGCTGGTCTGCGGCCATGTCATTCCACGTCCCGTCACCATTCATCACAACATTATTCTCTATGCCGTTGAAGTTATTTGGCTCTCCGGGCTTCCAGTTGCTCCAGCCCACACTTCCGGTGACCAGACTGGGAACGGCAGGCAGGGCGGCCTGCGTTACCCAGCGGCCTTCGTCTGCGGTATCGTTGAGATTGATCCAGACTTCGCGGCCGCCGGCCGCCGACTGCACGCTGCGCTGTGAAAGCTCATCCGTCACCCCGGCCACAAAACCTCCCCGCCGCCCGGCATCCGCCTCGGCCTGAGAGAATGTGAAGCTGCCGTTGATAAATTGGTATGATCCGTTGGATTTTAACAGCACATACGGCCTTTGCTGGCTGGCCGCCAGGTCAATCCATGTGCCATCACTTGCCATTACAGCATTGTCTTCGATTCCGCCGAAGTTGTTTGGTTCTGCGGAATGCCAGTTTGAATAGTGGTCATAGCTGCGGGTGGCTGAGTTGAAAGCTTCCCATCCGACACCGTATTCAGCTCTGCGGACGTTAATCCAGACATCATTGCCGCGTGCTTCCGTTTTCACCTGTAGCTGCGAATGAGAATCTGTCACGCCGGCCACATAACCACCACGGTTTGCGGCGTCTTCAATGGCCTGTGAGTATGTGAAGTTGCCGCTGATGTACTGATAAGATCCGTCAGTTTTTGCCAGCACATAGGATCTTTGCTGGTCGGCCGCAAGGTCATACCATGTCCCATCACTGGTCATGACGACATTGTTTTCAGTGCCATTGAGGTTGTTTGGTTCTCCGGGCTTCCAGTTGCTCCAGCCCACACTTCGGGTGACCAGATTGGGAACGGCAGGCGGGCTAGTCCTGTAGGTCACGGCATCTGTTGCGGAGAATTCAATCTCCAGTTGTGTCGTGGGGATTGGTGACGGCTGGGTTGGAACGGTGTGGATTGTTTTCGCGGTGGCGTTCAGAGTCAGGCCATCCGGGAAATCAATTGATGGAGGGTACTTCAGAGTGACAGGAATCGTCCATGATTCACCGGGTGGCTGGCTGCCCGCCGCGTTTGTGTATCCGATCTTGTTGACCAGCCAGACCGGGATCTGGCCAATGGTGTAGGGGCCGACGCCGCCGTTGGAAATGACATCTGCCGGTGCGGAGATGGTCATGCCTTCGAGGTTCACCAGCCAGGAGCCGCGCGAGTTTTCAGTCGGCGGAATGATGACCCGCGTTCCCAGGTTGAGCTGAGACGTCTGCAGATTAAGTGTGGCGCCGGAAGTGCGCATCTGCATACCCTGATTGAGTTGTCCCCTGTCATACTCACCGATGACTCGCTGAGTCACGGGCTGGAAATCACCACCTTCGTTCTTTTCGAAGCGAGTGAAAAACAGTCCGAGGCCGTCGTCCTGTCGGGCAGCGATGTTTTGCATCTGCCGCTTTTCGTAGAAGCCCGGGGTGTTAATATTTATCTGGTTCAATGCCGTTGTATTAATCAGACTGCTGTTTTGCTGACTGAAGACGCCATTTTGAACAGTGGCACTGGAGTCGCTGATGTAGTTCCTGGTCGGGGCCTGCCCCACCCAGCTGCCTTCTTTTGCGGTGTCGCTGAGATTGATCCAGACTTCATTGCCGCCTGCGGCCGACTGCACGCTGCGTTGTGAAAACTCATCCGCCACCCCGGCTACAAAACCTCCTCGCTGCCCGGCATCTGCCACGGCCTGAGAGAATGTGAAGCTGCCGCTGATGAAATGATAGGATCCGTCAGGTTTTGCAAGCACATATGGTTTTTTACTGCTGGCCGCCAGGTCAATCCAATGGCCATCCCTTTTCATCACGGCATTGTCTTCGTTTCTGTCGTAGTCGTTTGGTTCTCCGGAATACCAGTTTGAATAGACGTCATAGCTGCGGGTGGCTGAGTTGAAAGCTTCCCATCCGACACCGTATTGAGCTCTGAGGACGTTAATCCATACGTCTTTACCGCCTGCGGCCGTCTTCAGCAGTACCTGCGAGTCGTAATCTGTCACGCTGGCCAGGTAGCCGCCGCGGTTTCCGGCATCTGCAATGGCCTGAGAGAATGTGTAATTGCCTTCAACGAGCTGATAGGATCCGTCTGGTTTTACCAGCACATAGGATCTTTGCTGGTCAGCCGCAAGGTCATACCATGTCCCATCACTGGTCATCACGACATTGTTTTCAGTGCCATTGAGGTTGTTTGGTTCTCCGGGCTTCCAGTTGCTCCAGCCAACGCTTCTGGTGACCATGGACTGGGGATCAGAGAGCAGATACCAGTTCTCACCGCCAAGCGTGGAATACAGGGACAGGTCGGGGTTCGCTGCCCGAAAACCTTGTTTGATCGCAGGCTCAAAGCTTCGTGACTGGTACACCACGCCGATCTGGTTCGCCCAGGGTCTGCGATATTCCGCGAGCGTTTCTTGTTGTTGGAGGGTATAGCCTTGTTGAAAGTAAGCGAAATCACTCGTGCCGAATGTATCGAGTGGCTGATAGTATTTTCTTTCGTTGTAGGTGGCTACGAGATTTTTCTGTACACCGCTGCCTGCCTGCATTGGTCCTACTGCCAATGGCTTGTTCGAATTCAACAGTGTGTTTGTCTGGAAATTGGACCAGTCAGACTGAGTATATGGTGGGAACGTAAGTCGGAGCACACGACGCTCATAATCAATCTCTATGTTGCTGGTGTCGATCATATGCTTCTTCACTCCATCGTGAAACCAGACACTTTCATCGATGGTCCCGATGGTCCGTACTGAGACGCCTCCGACCAGCGATCCATTGTTGTTGTAGTAGGCGTAAACGGAAGTCCATGAATCGAAAGGTGACTGGAACCAGAGCACAACATTGTAGTAACCTGGATCGATGCCTGTGGGTACTTCATTGGTCGGCACATACCCCCCTAATTCGAGCATCTCGGTGAGTTGAGGGAGTGACACTTCAAGCACTCGCGTCATGCCTTCGGCATTATAGTAGGGATTGTCAACTGCCACCTTCTGATCATTTTGAATCTTGTACCACTGCAGCGTCGTGCGTCCGTCAGGCGCTGAAGTGGACGCCTGCCACGCCAGTCTTCCTGGTGCGCCGGAGTTTCCGAATGACGTAATCTGGCGACTGGCCTCGTCAATATTCGGGAATGCGATGTTGCTCAGCCAGTCAATTTTGCTGACGGCCGGAATCAGTGTGGGGTAGTAGTCTGTCATGGGTTGGCTGCTTCCTGTCTTTGCGGCAGAGGTCTCATGCGGAGTGGTGGGCGGGCACGAAAGAATGGCCGTGTTTCAGACCCAGGTGCGTTGTTTCGGCGCGGTGGTCGCCTGATGATTCGGCGGAGCAGACGTTCGGGCTGCGAAGAAAGGGTCCGGCGGTGTATTTGCCTGCAGGGACTGTTTCACCACCTGTGTTTCCAGTTCGATCAGGCCTTCCATGAGTTTCCGAACCTGCGGGGGCAGGGCCTGCAGGTTTTGGGTGAGCTGCGGTCGGATGGCGTCGAACTGTCGCTTTGCGGCTTCAAACTCTGCCTGCGATCGCTGCAAAACTTCAACAGACCATTTTCTAACAGCGTCCGCGTCGGCAGCGACATCGCCCGTTGGCCGGGGAGGAGGATTAAAGGGAATTGCCTGTTCGGGGTTTGGCCGAAACGGGATTGCCAGCATCAGACCGTCAAGGTACTGCATGGCAGGACTGCGGTCAGGTGGCGGACAGCTTGGTGGTGCGGACATTCAGCGGCTTCCCCGGAATAAAGTGGCACAATCCTTCCGTGGGTGTGCATCCTAGCTACGGGAAGCTATCGCTGGATACCAGAAAAAAACAGGAAATGTCCGAAACACAGAAAAAACACGCCTGTCGGGGTGCCTTTTGTGAGTGATTCCTGCTGTGTATCGATTGTCACACTGGGCGGCGAGCGGTCTGTTTACTGCGGACCATGGACCGGTGGCACCGCGAGCCGGAGTGTCCCCGAGAGCTGGTCAGCCGGTGAGTGATTCGGCGAAGACCGACCAGATGCCGTTTTGAAGCCCTCAGGGATGGTCCTGCAGGCCCCCCCCCGTGCCGCTCAGGCGTAGCTCAGAATCAGGCTGTGAGCCAGCTGGGTCCATCCGTCAACAACGACGAACAGCAGCAATTTAAAGGGAATCGCAATCGTCACCGGGGAAACCATCATCATCCCCATTGACAGCAGCACGTTTGAGACGATCAGGTCGATGGCTACAAACGGCAGGTACACCAGAAAACCAATCAGGAATGCGTGTTGTAACTCGGTAATCGTGAAGGCCGGGACGAGCACCCAGAGGTCGTTACGGCTCAGTTTCTCAACCTGCTCCGGCTCCCACAGTCTGCTCGCAGACGCATGGAAAAAGTCTACCTCGCGCTCCGCTGCGTGCTTTGCCAGGAAGCCCTTAAGAGGCTCCATCGCACCACTCACGGCCGTTTCGATCTCAGCGAACGAAGCATTCTCGACATCGAGTTCCCGCAGCGATCGATACCCCTGCTGCACGACCGGTGCCATGACGTACATGGACAGAATCATGGCAAGACCATTCAGAACCATGTTGGGGGGAATCTGCTGGATGCTGAGTGCATTTCGAACCAGCGAGAACACGACCACGATCTTCACGTAGGAAGTCACCATCATGGCAACAAATGGGGCCAGCGAAAGCACAGCCAGCGCCATCATCACAATCAGCGGGTTCGGGACGTTCAGTTCCATCATCCAACCTCCGTAACCTGAACGACCAGCGAGCCAGTTTCGTCGACCATGATCTGGCCCCTCGCAACTTCCGCCCCGTTACATCTCAGAATCACCGGGCGGTCAATGCGCGACGTGGTCTCAAACAGGTAGCCGATCGACATTGTCCGCAGACTTCGGAGATCAATTCGAACCGCACCGAATTCAAATTCAATGGTCTGTTCCGTGCTGCAGTGCCCGGGAGTTGTGCTGTCCGCCTGATTCATGAATGCTCCTCTGTCGACTCCCTGCGTTACGGAAGGATGATTTGAGAATCCGAAAGCCACGCAATCATTTCTCAGGGAACGCAGCTTCACCATCTTCACTAATCGGTAATATCGTCAGAATCGTTTCAGAACTTCCCTGGAAATGCCGTGTTTCGATGTGCTGTATCCCCGCTGCCGCTCTGCGGCAGGATTTTCGCCTGAACCAGACTCCCTATGTTACCTGCGCTGCCATGTCCTCAGCTCGGGAGATCGAATTTGGGTGGTTTGTTCTCTGCGCGGGATTGAGCCTGTGGTAGTCGGAGTGAATGGTCGATTTGCCCAAAGTCTGCGTTCTGCCAGTGACACAACAGCCGAAAATGGATTGTTGGCGGAGCCAGCCGATTGTGCGTTCCTATTGACTTGTGAATTCCATGCGGGCCGGATTTCGATGAACGCCAGTGATCTGATCAGTCGCCTCCGGAACGATCCTGACGGGGTGTTGCGTACGGAGCTTGATCGAGTCCTGACTGACGAGCTGCTGCGGGTCTCAAGGCACATCGAAAGTGGTGTGGAGCCCCGGATATACAAAGCCGCATCCGGTTGGTGTCTTGCCCTGAAGGCAGCACGGCTGATTCTGATGCGGCTGAGCCCGGAAGAGCCTGAGCGGCGTCAGTGACTGTGGTGGTGATCACGCATGGTCATCGCAATTTCGGGGGCTTTGGGCGATAGGGTAGAACTCGCGCCGTGGCCAGATATTCCCTACGATCCGTGGGGTGGAGGCCGTGCCCTATCCCGCAGGAAGATGCCGAAGTGCCAGCGAGAAAAAAGAATACTGAGTTCAGCGAATTACTGATTGCATTCGAGGAGCTTGAAGATCCTCGCTCCTCGTTTAACAGACTCCCTCCCGGCACTGCGTCTTGCCAGAAAGCCAATGCCAGTGGTCTGCCTGCACGGGATGTTTTCCGCAGAGTCTGAAAAGAGGCATTTCGAGATTGATGGTAATCCGGAAAGTCTGCACGAAGCGGTCTCCGAATTTGTTGAGAAACAGCGTGAATCTTCGAACAAAAACGGCACGGACGGGAGGAATCAGGGACGTGGATGTCATTTGAAATACCGTCAGACTTCTCTCCTGACGAGAAATGGGCCGGCATAAAAGGTTTGGGAGTCGTAGTGCGGGAAACGAGCTCCGCCGATAAGCACGCAGTGGAACGAAGCTTCTGCATCTCGATCGCGAGCCTTCCCGTTGGCATTGCTCAGTTTTCCAGATCGATTCGCAGTGCCTGGGGAATAGACAACACATGTCACTGGTCACTCGATGTGACCTGGGACAAAGAGTAGCTGACGCAGGTCCTTATCAAATCAGGCACTTCGTGTGCGCCTGTCCTGTTTCTGTAAGCTCCAGAACACCAGCAGACTTTTCAGCATGTGAGATAAAATCAGGAAAGCAGGTCCGTACCGACTTTGCCATCGCGGATTTCTGCCGGGTAGCGGGTGGCGCAGATTCGGGCGTTCAGGCAGTGCTGGCCCGTGGACACCTGAAATTGCCAGCCGTGCCACGGGCAGGTGACGATGTCACCGCGGAGCGTTCCCTTTCCGAGTGGTCCGCCGGCGTGGGGGCAGATGCCATCGAGTATGTGGAAGGTGCCGTCGACGTTGTAGACGGCAAAGATCCGGCCTTCGGCAACAACTTCCCTGCCGGAGCCGGCAGGGATATCAGTGGCGTCGATGAGCGGGATCCAGGGCATTGGACTGTTCCTGTGGTACTTTGGATGGGTGCAGATTACAGCTGGTCGGCGCCGAGGGTGCCGTGGAGTTCGGTGAGGTAGTCCGGGGAGATGATGTGTTCGAGTGTGCGGCGGGCGGATTCCAGTCGTCCGTTGATGTTGAGGTTGACCTTTTCCTCTTCGAATTCGTTGCTGTTCAGGAAGGAATCGAGTGCCTGAATGTGGCGCTGCCACAGCGACTGCTGGCGTTCCTGGCGACGACGCAGTCGGGCGGCGTACCAGTCGGAGGCGAGCATGGATTCGAGGGTAAACATGCGGCGGACTTCGGGATGATGGGCGTCCATGCCGTTCCATGATCCGTGGGCCATGATGTGCAGGAGTGCAAGCAGCGGTGGGCAGGCAATTTCTGCGGAGCCATCTTCAAAATACCGCAGGGCGATTTTCTGCTGGGCTTCGGCGATGTGCAGGATTCCATCGGCGAACGCGGCCGGATCCTGTGTTTCGGGCTGGAGCATGGCGGTGTCGAACACCTTATTGGGGTTGTCGAACACGCGTCCGGCGAAGCGGCGGATGAATCGTGGGGTGATTCGCCAGCCAAGGCGGCTGGCGGGGATCAGCCGACCGTCGAGTTCGTAGTCTTCGAGTTTTTCGAGGAGCTGTTCTTCGATGAGGAACCTGGGGGCACGTTCAGCGGGGCTGAGTCGGCACCAGATTTCGGGGATCAGCAGGCTGATGTCATGGTCAACGCGGACGTTGGGGCCGATGTGTCCGGCGGGAGTTGAGAAGCCTGCGAGACCGGTGAGGAGGTAGCTGACGAGTGCGTTGTTGAGGTCGGTGATGGGACGCAGGCAGTTGAAGGGGCCTTTGGTGAGTGCTCCTTCGCTGCCGGCGCCGGTGGTTGAAGGACTCTTGCCGGACAAGGCGCTGATAAAGTCCATGAAGAGTTCCGGCAGCTCCTGATAGTGAATCGGATTGTACACTGCGAGCGGGCGGATGCCTTTGGCCGGTTCCGGCGGATTATTGCGGCGTCCAATGAGCACCGACTGGACGGGGGAATGGACAGGCTTGTCGGCCGGGACAGCGCGGGACAGGCGAATCCCCATTTCGCCGACGTAGCGATTCACGGGGCTGATGAGATCGGGACGCGGCTGGAGATATCTGGGATTTTTGCTGGGCACACCGTTGACGAGTCGTGGGGTGTTGGAGCAGACGACGTAGCTGTCGTTGCTTTCGAGCATGTCCTGCAGGAGTCGCTGCATGGGCTGAGTGAACTGGCTGAGGTCAACGGGGCGGTCGCAGATTTCGCTGACCTGTTTGCGGGCGAGTGGTTCGAAGTTGACGATGAAATTGTCGGAGCGGGCGAGGTCAGCTTCGGTGAGGCGATCGAGTCCGCGATGAATGGCGTCGTCCGGGCGCTGGAAGAGGCGGTATTCGCAGTTGGTAACGAATTTGTAGCTGAGTTCTTCAGTCAGGACGTTACCGAGGTGCTGCAGGGAGCGACGGGGGACCACGACGGAGACGCTGATATCGTCTTCGGTCTGAACTTTCTGAGCAGGCGCGAAGTCCTGACGCAGCTTCCAGGTCCGCCATGTGTTTTCTCCGAGCAGACCGACGCGGAGATAGGTGCCGACGAGTCGGCGTTCACCGAACTTCAGTTCATGTCCGGGATGACCGTTCACAATGTCGACGGAGAAATTTTTTCGCCATTCGGACTCTGGTCCGGTGTGCATGCGTTTGATCACAAACACGATGGCGTAGATGTGGTCGGGAATACCGGCCAGCCACTGGTTGTAGGCGTCGGTGTAATCCGGTGAGGGCGTGAAGAGTTTGATGACGCTGCCGAGAGATCGGGCAGGATCGAGGATGCGTCGGCTGGGGGCGCGGGAGTAATCCGGTTGTACGGCACCATCGGGACGCCAGCGATCTGAATAGTCACGGTCAAAGATCTGCTGAACGAGTTCGAGGTCTCTGTCGGCATCGGCGACAAAGACGGGGCCGTGGAGCAGATAGTCGGCGATGGGCTTGCTGATTTCGCTTTTTCCGCCGCCGCTGACGGTGCAGGGCTTGTGGCAGAAGACACCTTCGAAGAGGGTGCCGATGAGTCTCCACGAGGGGGCGGCTGGGTGTTTTTCCAGCCTGACTTTGTACCCCGAGGGCGTCATGTAGATGAAGCCGGGGCGGAGTGGGATATAGCGGGGTTCGCCGTTGTAGAACCACGAGACTCGCTGATCGGCAACGGTGAAGCGAGCGTTTTCTGAGACGTAGATGACGGTGGGATGGTTTTTGTCAACGGCATAGCCTTCGGGACGCACATCAAGAGATCGCGCATAATCGCGGGCGACATCGGCGAATGTGCGGTTGTTGTATTTCCGGCTGTCAGCGTTGAATTCCTCGCCCAGATTAAAGCTGGCGAAGGCCATGGCTCCGCCTGCATGCTCTTCCTCGATCATCCCCGCGAGGTTGGCGGCGTAGCTGAGCTGAGTTTTGACTTCCTTCTTGCAGTAGCCGTAGTAGTTATCGGCGATGATGGTGACGATTACGCCCTCTTCATCGCGGCAGGTGAGCTTGAAGGCCTGGCCGTCGTTGTATTTTTCGTCTTCTGTCTTCCAGCACATGCCGTCCTGACGCTGGCGTTCGCTGGCCTCTTCGTAATGCGGCAGTCCCAGTTCACGTTTGGTGAGATCGACGAGGTGCGGGGCGAGAATCACGCAACCCGTATGGCCGCTCCAGTGTTCCACGTCGAGTGCGGAGTCATTGGCGGGCAGGAATGGGTCTCCGGCGTTGCCGAAGATCGATTCCACGAAGTCCAGATTGCTGACGAGTGCTCCGGGGGCGAAGAATCGCACCTCCATCGACTGCTCGCTGCAGAAACCACCAACCTCCGGGCAGAGCACCGGGCGGATCAGCAGTGAGACAAAAGCTTTGGCGGGTGTCTGGTCTCGGGAAGTGAATGGAATCTGCAGCAGATCTTCCGGCGGGTTCATGGCGTGGCGGAAGAGCGCCGCGAATGTGACTTTGGGGACTGCTTTTTTGTCGCGGGGAATGGCGAGTCCACCTTCGACGACGTGGAAGGTGCCTTCGGTGGTCCGACGGTCATTGGCCGGGTTATGGAGCACTCCATTGCGGACGCGGTAAGATGCTCCGTAGCGATTGGAATACTCGTCGGCATCATGGGGCAGTGAGAGTTCCCGGGCGATGCCGTGGCGGTCGAGAATGATGGAGAGATCCGGGAGTCGCAGGCCGCTGCAGCCCTTGACGCGGTCGAAGTAGCGTCGCAGGAAGCCTTCAATGCGGGCGTCGACCGGGCAGTGAATGGAGTCGAGCCGTTTGAGGCGGTGGTGGTAGGTGCTGAGCAGTCGTGGAGCACCCAGTCGATCGTGGTCTTCAAAACGCGGTGGTACGGGAAGCCCGTTGGCGAGCAGTTTGAGGACGATGTAACGGGTGATGCTGGCTCGGCTTTCCGCGAGCTGTTCTGAGGTTTGATGAGAAACGAAGCCGACGGATTCTTCGAGGTCACGGATAGCCACAGCGGAGCTCCTGGACGAAAGCGAAAAGTAACTGACGCCGCGCGGCACGGGGTGTGACGGGGCGAACTGTGGTGGGCTTGTCAGGAAAACTGCGTGGACGGGAGAGGGATCCGCGGCAGGGCTGGTTGGGAGTTCTGCCGTGGTTCAGATTCGGAGGTGCGGGTATGGGTCAGCCTTCATCCGTGACGCAGCCTTCGGAAGCGGAACGAACGAGGCGGATGTATTTGGCGAGCGTGCCGCGGACGGCTTTGGGTGGCGGAGCCTGGAAGGCTGCTTTTCGAGCGGCGAGCACATCAGCGGAGAGATCGACGTTGATTTCGTTGCGTTCGGCGTCGATGGTGATGCGGTCGCCGTCCTGCAGCAGCGCCAGCACTCCGCCGACCTGGGCTTCCGGAGTAATATGACCGACGATGAAGCCATGCGAACCGCCGCTGAAGCGACCGTCTGTCAGCAGAGCCACGTCGGAACCGAGGCCAGCACCCATGATGGCGGAGGTGGGGGTGAGCATTTCGGGCATGCCGGGACCGCCCTGGGGGCCTTCGTAGCGAATGACCACCACGTCACCTTTATGGATTTTTCCCTGTTCGAGCCCGGCGAGCATGAGTTCTTCGGAGTCGAAGCAGCGGGCCGGACCGGAGAACACAAGTCCTTCCTTGCCGGTGATTTTGGCAACAGCGCCTTCGGGACAGACGTTGCCCCGCATGATGCGGATGTGGCCTGTGGCCTTGATCGGCTTTTCGAGCGGCTGAATGATCTGCTGGCCGGTTTTAAGACCTGGCAGGGGGGCAAGGTTTTCGGCGAGTGTTTTGCCGGTAACGGTGAGGCAGCTGCCGTCGATCAGGCCTTTTTCGAGCAGGTACTTAAGTACGGCGGGGGTGCCACCAATGGTGTGGAGATCTTCCATGACGTACTTGCCGCTGGGCTTGAGATCCGCGATGAACGGCACGCGGTCGCTGACTTTCTGGAAGTCATCAATCGTCAGTGGGACATTGGCGGCGCGAGCCATGGCGATCAGATGCAGCACGGCGTTGGTGGATCCGCCCGTGGCCATGATCAGCACCATGGCGTTTTCGAAGGCAGCGCGAGTCATGATGTCGCGGGGTTTGAGGTCCAGTTCGAGCAGCCGGCGGATGGCGGCGCCAGCCTGGAAGCATTCTTCCAGCTTCGCGGGATCTTCTGCGGGAATCGATGAGCTGTAGGGCAGCGTCATCCCCATGGCTTCAATTGCGGATGCCATGGTGTTGGCTGTGTACATGCCGCCGCAGGCGCCGGCACCCGGACAGGAACGTCGCACGATTGCCGCCCGCTCGGTGTCGCTGATCCGGTTGCTGATGAATTCACCGTACGACTGAAACGCCGAAACAATATCCAGCTTTTCTCCGCTGAGACCACAGCCGGGGCGGATTGTGCCTCCGTAAATCATCAGCGAGGGGCGATTCAGCCGCGCCATGGCGATCAGGCAGCCTGGCATGTTCTTATCGCAGCCAGGGAGTGAGATGTTGGCGTCGTACCACTGAGCCGACA
This sequence comes from Planctomycetota bacterium, assembly GCA_041161565.1. Classification (GTDB taxonomy): domain Bacteria; phylum Planctomycetota; class Planctomycetia; order Planctomycetales; family Planctomycetaceae; genus SXXK01. The sequence continues at coordinate 41,823 of JBEAUF010000431.1, forward strand.
TGACGGTCTCGATGGAGTCGGCAATCAGATCCCGCGACTGCAGTGAGAACGACATTCCATCGGTGCCCATCGAAATGCCGTCGCTCACACCGATGGTGTTGAACCGCATGCCCACGAGTCCGGCTGCCTGCACGCCTTCCCGGACCTTTGCGGCAAGATCCATCAGGTGCATGTTGCAGGGATTGCCTTCGTACCACACGCTGGCAATTCCAACCTGCGGCTTCTGCATGTCTTCGGGGGACATGCCGGTGGCGTAGAGCATCGCCTGGGAGGCACCCTGGGAGGCGGGCTGAGTGATGCGACTGCTGTAGCGATTGAGTTGGGACATGGGGGTGGGCTTCAGGTTTTGGACTGCAGGCGGCAGGCTGGTGGACTGCAGGGTGTTGATTGTTGGGAGCGGAACTCTGGTTTTAAATCGCGGGAGCAGACCTGTGGGCTGTGGGTGTCCGCCTGCCTTATGGGAGGTCGGTGCTGCCCATCAGGTAGCGATCGACTTCGCGAGCGGCGCCGCGGCCTTCGTTGATGGCCCAGACGACGAGGCTTTGTCCGCGGCGGCAGTCGCCGGCCACGAACACGCGTTCGTTGGTGGTGCGATATTTTTCATGCTCACCCTCGTACCAGCTCATACCGCCGCGACCTTCGCGAAGTTTGACGCCGAGCTGTTCAGCGACGGGGTGTTCCGGTCCGAGGAAGCCGAGTGCAAGGAATACGAGGTCGGCGGGGTATTCCTTTTCGGTGCCGGGGATCGGAACGAATGGAGGTCCGCCTTCGGTCATGACCTGCCAGTCAACTTCGATGGTTTTGACAGCGCGGACGTTACCGCGTCCATCATCGACGAATTCGACTGTCTGGACGGCGAACCGGCGTGGATCGTCGCCGAATTTGGCTTCGGCTTCTTCGTGTCCATAGTCCACGCGGAAGACTCGCGGCCATTGCGGCCACGGGTTGTTGGGAGCCCGCTGGAGCGGCGGTTTTTCGACGATTTCGAAGTTGACGAGCGATTTGCAGCCGTGCCGCATGGAGGTTCCGAGGCAGTCATTGCCGGTGTCGCCGCCACCGATCACGATGACGTGCTTATCGCGAGCACTGATGTGGTTGCCATCGGCAAGTCCGCTGTCGAGCAGACTGCGGGTGTTGGCACGCAGAAAGTCCATGGCATAGTGGATGCCATTCAGCTGACGGCCGGGGATGGGCAGGTCACGGGGGCGAGTGGCGCCGGTGGCGAGCACGACGGCGTCGAAGTCTTCCAGCAGCTGGCTGCCGGGAACGTCGCGTCCGACTTCCATGCCGGTGAAGAACGTAATGCCTTCCTGTTCCATGATCCGCACGCGGCGGTCAACGACCTCTTTCTTGTCCAGCTTCATGTTGGGGATGCCGTACATGAGCAGTCCGCCGACGCGGTCGTCGCGTTCGTAAACGGTGACCCAGTGGCCGGCTTTGTTGAGCTGTGCGGCGGCGGAGAGCCCGGCCGGGCCGGAACCGATGACAGCCACCTTTTTACCGGTGCGAACCTGAGGTGGTTCCGGGATCACCCAGCCCATCTCAAAGGCGTGGTCGATGATGGAACATTCGATGTTCTTGATTGTCACCGGAGGCTCATTGACGCCCAGGCAGCAGGAGCCTTCGCAGGGAGCCGGGCATACACGTCCGGTGAATTCCGGGAAATTGTTCGTCTTGTGCAGCCGCTCGAGCGCGTCTCTCCAGCGACCCTGATAGACAAGGTCATTCCATTCGGGAATCAGATTGTTGATGGGGCATCCGGAGGCCATGTTGGCCATCATGTCACCGGTGTGACAGAACGGCACACCGCAGTCCATGCAGCGAGCGCCCTGTATTCGCAGGTCCGCTTCGTCCAGATGCTCGTGAAATTCCTTCCAGTCCATGATCCGCAGGAGCGGTTCACGATCAGCCGGCACCTGCCGGGCGTATTCCTTGAATCCAGTGGGCTTGCCCATGACGCTTCACTTTCCTGACATCGATTTTCCGGGAAACCGAACGCAGTATCATAAATGTAAACCCGGTGCTGATTCGAGCAGAAGCGGGGTATCAGCGGGAAATCCGCGGAATTTGGAAGGTGGGAATGGCAGTGGGCCGCTGGGTTGCCGGTTTTTTGTTGTCGGGAGCCGGAAAAATGAGCATCCGCATCCGAGCAATCACTACCACGCGGGCCCTCACATCAGATTTCTCGCCTTAATGCTCAGATATTCATTGATCAGGCGTTCAGAGAGCAGTTCCGGGGGGGTATCGATCAACATTACCCCGGATTCCCGCAGCAGGGCTGCTTCGCGAGCCTGCCCGGCGAGGATCTGAGCGGCCGCGGCGGTATGGCAGACATCAAGATCTGACTCCGGCACCCGGTCTGCCAGGTCCCGGAGTGCGGTGTCCTGCAGCAGTACACAGAGAGGCAGCCAGGGGAGGCTGCGGAGTCGCAGGGATTCGCCGATAACCTGCAGCTGCAGTTCGTCGGTGACAAAGGTGATGAGGACAACGAGCGCGCGTTTGCGCTGGACGGTAATCAGGTATTCGAGGGCGAGGGTGTAATCGGAAACGCTGGTGGAGGCGGTGAGGTCGTAGGTGGACCGCAGGATTTGCTGAATGCCGGGCCTTCCGCGAACTGGCCGCACGAAGCGTTCAATGCGTTCGGAGAATGCGAGCAGGGAGACATTATCGCCTTGTCCGAGGGCGATGTAGCTGAGCATGATGGCGGCGTTGAGGGCGTGATCGAGGAGTGAGATGCCATCAAATTCATTCCGCATAAAGCGGCCGCAGTCGAGCAGGATCACGATGTTCTGATTGCGTTCGACCTGAAATTCGCGGGTGATGAGCTGTCTCTGGCGGGCGGTGGCTTTCCAGTCCAGTTGTCTGATTTCGTCTCCGTAGCGATATTCGCGGAGCCGTTCGAATTCGCGTCCCTGTCCGGGCATGCGCACCATGCGGACACCGATTTCGGCGAGTCGATTACGGCGGGCCATGAGTTCGCACTTGTAGACAGCGCGAATATCGGGGTAGATGCGGATGGGTGTTTTGATCGCGCGGGCCTGGCGGCGATTCCAGAGTTTCAGGCGTGTGGGGAAGCTCAGATGCACTTCCGGCATCTCTGAAGCGCCGCGTTTGCGGGGACGAACGACGTAGCTGACTTCCACCTGCTGATCGGGGCGGATGGTGATTGTCTGGGGGAGCCGTTCGATGCTGCAGAGCGGTCCAGGGTCATCGTGCAGGCTGAGCTGGAGTGGGTATGGGGAGCGATTTTTGACGACAAGTTTTGCCGGGTTGGCGGCACCGACGCTGAGTACTTCGGCGATTTCCCGATGGATGGCAAGATCTGTGGGATCGGCACTGATGAGCAGGTCGAGGAAGGCGACGGCGAGCAGCAGGAGGTTGGCGATGAGCGCAGCGTCAGCGAGGCTGCGGTTGATTCCCGCAAGCAGCATGGGGAGGGCAAGCAGGGCGGTGAGGAGCAGCAGCCGCCGGGAAGGAATCATGACTTCGGCGCCTCCACGTTATCCAGAATCGCGCGCACGGTTTCGTCTGCCGAAGTTCCCTCAAGTTCAGCTTCAGGGCGCAGACGGAGCCGGTGACGCAGAATCCACGGAGCCAGTTCCTTCAGGTCATCGGGGGTGACGAAGTCGCGCCCGCGGCAGGCAGCGAGCGTGCGGGAGGCCAGCACAAAATTCACACCCGCTCGCGGGCTGGGACCAATGCTGACCGTATTCCATGTTCGCGCTGCTGCGAGGATATTCACGATGTACTTCAGCAGCACAGGTTCGATGATCACCTGTTTGACAGTCTGCTGAATCTGCATCACGTCAGCTCCGCGAATCACAGGCTGAAGTTCGAATTCCGCCAGCTTTCGCGGGTCACGACCTCCGGCATAGTGCGCAAGAATATCCACTTCGTCGGCTGGCGGCGGATAGTCCACCAGCAGCTTGAACATGAAACGGTCCACCTGAGCTTCGGGGAGCGGATAGGTGCCTTCGTGCTCGATGGGATTCTGCGTGGCGATCACCAGAAACGGTCGTTCCATCGCGTGCGACTTACCGTCCACGGTCACCTGTTGTTCCTGCATCACTTCCAGCAGGGCGGCCTGGGTTTTCGGCGGGGAGCGGTTGATTTCGTCGGTCAGCAGCAGATTTGTGAAGACGGGGCCGGGATTGAATGTGAACACCTGCTGCTTCATGTCGAAGATGCTGTGACCGGTGAGGTCTGAAGGCATCAGGTCGGGAGTGAACTGCACACGCCGGAAACTGCAGTCCACGGTTCTGGAAAGCACATTCACCAGCAGAGTTTTGCCCAGTCCCGGAGGCCCTTCGATGAGTACGCTGCCTTCGGCAAACAACGCCACCACCACTCCTTCCACAAGTTCGCGCTGGCCCACCACCACGCGACCAATCTGGCTGCAAACGCTGTCGAAAAGCGATTGAATCTGAGCAACATTCATCTGAGGAGCACCCTGTGGAAATGGAATTGACTGAAGAAGACTCGTGAGCTGCATCACTCGGATGCACCACCGCCACGCTGCCGACGGCCCGGAACTGATCCGAGCAGTGCCAGCTGCAGGCGGCTGAGCCAGCGAATGGTCGTTGCGGCTTCAGAGACCGGCAGACGTGGCTGTGCGGATTGCCTTTCCGCCAGTGTCAGCCGGGAATCAATTTCTTCCGCAGGCAGACCGGACAGCCGCGCGAGCGAACCTCGATTGCCAGGACTCACCGCACTTCCGAACCGTCGCCGCAGCTGGCAGCGGAGATAGTCAAGTTGTGAGGCGATCAGAGATCCGCCGTCACCCGAGCGGTACTGCAGATTGCCAACGGCATGGGCGGTATCGGTGAGCGATCTGCGTTGCATACGCACGTCCTGTTCGGCTGGTCCGAAGCGGTGAAAGGCCAGCCAAAGTCCCAGAGCAGCTGTGAGGATGAGCTGCAGTGTGCCGGCGCGGAGTCCGGAGTTGAACAGGACGCCGGCCCCCATCATCGAATCGGTGGTATTGAAGTACTCGCTGATCACAATTCGGGAGCTGTCGAAGGTCGCGTAACCCTCGAGCTGAGATTCCGTCGGCTGGATCGCTCCCCAGGCGCTCAGACGCATTGCCAGACGACCTGCGGAAGGCATCAGCAACGAACGATTGGAAAAGAAATCCGGCGACGTGCAGACAATCACCTGGCCAAGCCCCAGCTCCCAGGCTGCTGCTGTGACAGCACCGCCGCTGGTGGCCAGAACCTGACTGCCCGAGGGCTGATAACTGAACCGACTGGCGACCACCACCTCCACCGTTCCTTCGCACAACGGACTTTCGCAGAGGATTGTGCGATCACTGCTGATTGAGAGTTCGTCCGGAGTTGTGGCGGGAGTGGTGGCGGGTATGGTTGCGGGAGGGCTGGAAACTGTCGGCTCCGAATCACCGGTGGATGCGTCTGTTGGGGACGTTGGTTGCGGTTCAGTGCTGGTGGAATCGGAGCTGCTGTTGTCGGCCGGTGCGGACGAGACAGCGCGGGGGGGCTGCGTTCCGGTGTTTGGAGGATTCTGCTGGGCGGGGTTGCCGAATGCTTCCAGCGGGGTGAGCGGTTCAAGCTTGATGGAGAGCTGGGGCAGCTGGACTTCGGGTTCGGCGAACGAGGGCGCAAAGAGGAGTGTTCCGCCACCGTTGACAAAGGCTTCCAGCTGCTTTTGTTCGGCAGCCGTGGGCAGGCGATCGGGGCCGATAATCAGCAGCGTGCAGTTTGCGTCCGGTATCGGGAGTGCTTTTTCGCGTTCCACGCGGGGGAAGAGTCGGCTGAGTGCGCGATACAGTCCGAGTTTGCCATCGGAGCCGCTGCTCCAGGAGTCGACGGTGGAGCCGGGACTTCCTGGCAGCCACCAGAACTGCAGGAGTATCAGCAGAGCTGCACCGGCCGCCCACAGGGCGTCAGACTGCAGGCGTCGCCGTTTCTTCTTCACGGAAGGCTCCCTGGAAACCTGCGAGACACTGAAGGAACATTTCTTCGGTGGGCGTGCGCCGACCGAACCAGATGAGTTCAAAGCTGGAGGCTGTGGCGATGAGTGCGTCGCGCTGTGCGTGGCGACGCCAGACACTGCGGACGTAGTCGCGGTTAGTGAGACCTCTGCGGTAGCGAATCAACCCGGCACGCTCCGTCCAGCTCATGCTTCCCAGCAGCAGTTCGCGGATGGCCATACGGTAATTTCCTTCGGCGGCGTACAGTCGAGCACGACCTTCGTAGGTGGACGCCGGCAGCTCACCCGGGGGGGCTGTGATTTCAGCGGCGAGCAACGCGTCTTCCGGGAGCAGACCGGAAAGCCGGCGGCGTTTTTCGATGCGGCGAAGCAGCAGGGCGATGATCAGGGTGACTGCGAGGATTACGAGCACTACCAGCACGATCAGCACGACGCGGACCGCGGACTCTGAAAGTCCCAGCGTACCCTCGAGCCAGCGGCTGAGCCAGCCATCGCCGAAGCGGCCGCTGACACCCTGACTGCCGCGAGGCGCTGGAGTCGGCGTGACAGGGCTCATAAACAGCCATTCGAAGAAATCGCCGACATAGCCCAGGGCTGTACTGAGCTTATCGCCCAGCCAGCTGAGGGATTTGCGGAGGAATCCGGAATCGCCCTCGTCAGCGGGAGCTGCGACCTGTTCGAGCACACGGCGGCGGAGCGAGCGGAATTCGTCACCCTGCATGACCGGCAGCAATGCACTGTCGATGGATTCGTCACTGAGCAGTTTGCGGGCCACGTTTTCGTCGGCAGCCTGGGAGTGACTGCAGCAGTTACCGACACCGCTGAATGCGAGCGTGAGCAGGAGTGCGAGTATTGCGGGGCGGAAATGCGTCATGCCAGCTGCTCCAGTCTGGCGGCTTCCGCCCGGAGCTGCACCTGCAGGTCCCAGCATTCGTTGCGAATACGCTGATCCAGATAGCAGAAGAACCATGCCAGCCGAATCACCGGATAGGGGATCCAGATCGCCAGCTGCAGGGCTGTCAGGAATGCTGGGTCGTCAAACAGCAGTTGGGCAAGCGTTTCGTTGAGACGTGAGTTGTTGCCGGCAAGGCGGGCGAAGAACAGTGGGTTGCCGATCAGTGTGCCTGCGGTGAGATCCAGCAGGATAAAGACGCCGGAAGTCATCACCAGCCAATACCCGAAGAGCGAGGCGAGCCGACTTTGATTGCGACCACTTCCACCGCCCGCTGAGAGCCACTTCAGTCGCGCTGTGACGGTTTTCAGTGGAGCATCCTCCAGCAGGAGCACTTCCGGGAAATGACCGGCATAGGCCGTGACAATGACGGATGGCAGCAGAAAACAAAAGCCGGAGATGAACTGGAAGAATCTGGTGATCAGCGTCAGCAGCAACCATGCAGGGAAGCGGCGCCGCCAACTGCGAAAACCTGAACGCAGCGACATCGGGACACCGAACACCTGGGGACCGACGGCTGCTGTGAGAATCGCACTGTAGATGGAACTGAAGAGCAGAAAAACGAGGATGGAGGGGAACAGCATATCGGTGCTGGCGGACGCCATGAGCCACACAAGCAGGCAGGAGGGTACAGCACAGACCAGCCAGATACGGAACAGCGGTGCGGCGAATTCGCGGCTGAAGACGAATGCCAGATCCACGCATTCACCCAGCGTGCGGCGTTCGACGGTGACGATGCAGTCTTCCACTCTCATGCCTGCGCCCTCCCGCGGCCGGACAGGCCAAGCCAAAGTCCGACGAGCAGCCATGCGAGGGTACCGGCAACGTATTTATAGCCGGGATGGATCGGCAGCGGCGAAAAGTAACCTTCCAGCAGGGCCGCAATGAACAGCATCACACCCGCCCCAAGGGCCAGCTGCAGTGACTGGCGACCGTGGTGTCGCAGCGATGCCAGTCGGGAGCGATTGCCGGGGATGAAGATGCCTTCGGCCAGCACCAGTCCGGCAGCGCCGGCGATGACGATGGCGGTCAGCTCCGGGGCACCGTGGGTCACAATGAAGCTGGTGAAATTGATCGATGCAGGAGCACCACTTACGAGGAGAGTGCCCATCGTCATCCCGATCGAAATACCGTTGGAGATCAGAATGAGGCAGGTGCCGATGCCTGCCAGAATGCCCCAGGTGTAGGCCCTGAAGGCGATGCCCGTGTTGTTACTCACATAATACCCGAACATAAATGTCCGCTGACCGCTGTACTCGCCATCCACCTGGCTGTAAAGATCGTCGCTGTACATTTCCACTGCCTGCCTGAGTGCTTCGTCGCCGGTCACCATGGCCGCCAGATCCGGCCGTACAATGGCAATCACAATCGACGTCACCAGTGGCAGTACAAACAAGGCAGCTGCGGCTGCAAATTCCCGACTGCGCGCCCGCAGTAACTGCGGGAAGCCATAGATCAGAAACTCCAGCATCCGGGCCGCGGATGCCGGAGGCGAACGGTAGAGACAGTTGTGACCCTGGGCCACAAGGTCGTTTAAATACGATTCCAGTCGCGCTCCCCATTCCCGTGACTGCACCAGAGACAGGTCGTAGCAGATTGAACGGTAGAGTCGCGAAAGGTCGGAAACCTGCTGGCCGGTCCAGCGCGAATCTGAAATGGCTTTCAGCTGACCCAGCAGCAGTTCGAACCGCTGCCAGTCATCACGGCGACTGCGAATAAATCGCTCTCGGTTCATGCGACGGATCTCTGCGTACCGGTGCCAGAACCTCGAGTGGCGGTCACGTCATCGAGGGCGAAGGTTTTGAGGACCTGTTTGAGGAACCGCGTGTGCTGGTCGGCCTGATTCTGGTAATACTTGTAGGGATTGGCCGGGTCGGGGCCGGCAGGCTGCCAGCCGATCCGCTGACGAATTGAAAGGCTCAGGGGTTTTGCAAGTTCTTCCCGGCGAGCGTCGCTGATGATTCGGTCGGGTGCGAACAATCGCTCAATCATCGCCAGTGTGCGGTCCGGTACGCTGAATCGCCTGGTACATTCGGAACGCAGCAGCGGCTCAACATCCCTCGTCAAACCAGCCGCTCGCCCGGCGTACGTGTGCATCTCCTGGATGACCATCGTGTCGAAGCACAGATCACCCAGACGTTGCAGACGCCGAGTCGCAATCATGCTCAGCAGAGCGACCGTCCAGGTGCCGGGAAGGATGTCGATCAGCCGCAGAAAGTTTCGGCCGGTTGCGCTGAGCAGGTCGACGGGGGTGCCGTTGGTGCGCACGACACGCAGATTGTAATACTTCTTACCGGGTGTCTGACCGCTCCGAAAGCCCTCAAAAAAACTGCCGTAAAACCAGTCCATCAGGAACGAGGCAATCAGCACCATGCCACCCGTGGCCTGGAAACCAGCGAAGCCGCCGGCGAGCGTTGACAGGATCGAAATGACCGCAGTCACCCCGCCCAGAATCAACGCCTTGACAATCAGGTCCACTACCCATGCCTGCATGCGGACTCCCGGACCGGCAATCTGAAACGTAAAGTCAACCCCCTCGGGCGTCTCCACTATGACGCGGGTGTCAACCTGTTTCGTAGCAGCAGATGTCATGGAGCAGGCGCCGCAACAGCGGATGGTTCAGAAACGACAGGAGCGGAATTCCGCTGGAGGGAGGTTCCCATAAAACGGATGAGCTTGCAAGTGAACAGGGAAGAGGAGCAGGTGGCAGGAGCGGGGTGATTATCGGGTGCCGGCCGTGATTTCGTCGCGAGGAGACCGGAGTTCAGAGCACGCGTGGTGTCTGTGTCGCAGGCCGCGGTGTCCCCGAGCAATTTGACGGAGAGCCTCAGGGCTGCTGCAGCGGCTGAAACAGACGCCGGATGCGACTAAGCATCGGACCGATGGAATTCAGCGGTCGTCCCAGCCGTCGGGCGGCTTCCTGCCAGTTGATGCCGTCAAGGTAAATCCAGCTGACCAGCTGTCGGGATTCTTCCGGGAGCCTGTTCAGCAGATGTTCGACCTGCTCCCGCTGCTCCAGATGCTTGCCCGCAGGAGCATCCAGGGAGGCCTGCTCGACCGCGGCCTTATGGGCCGTGACATGGCCCAGTGCACCCATGAAACGCTGCTCTGTCATGCGACGGACGACAATTCGTCGCACCACCACCGCGAGGTAGGTGGCGAAGGAACATCGGCCGCGGAAGTTCCTGAGCACCGCCATGTCCCGCAGCAGCAGTTCAGCAAAGGTGTCCGCACACAGATCATCCGCGTCGTCGGCAGACAGGCGAAAACTATGGGCACTTGCCGTCTGGCGAATCACCTGCTGGATCAGTCCCGAAAACCGATCCACAAACGCACGCCAGCTGCCCGCACTGCCACTCAGCAGGTCGTTAATCAGCTGACGATCGCGGTCGGTGAGTGGCACGGCTGGATTTCCCGGAGAACCTGCGGCGGGGATCAGAAATCGACGGGGGATGGGGAAACAGGACGGTGGTGATCTGCAGCAGGGACGTCCAGCAGACCGGTTTCCAACGCGCCCGCGGGAAGATTCTGGGTGGCAAACCCGGTGGCGGCAAGAGGCGTTTTCCGTGGGTTCGCAGGAAAACTTGCAATTTCCATGGAATAAACGGGTCCCGACATTCCGCGAAAACAGGGGATTCACGCAGCCTGTTCTCTGCAGTCGGGGGCTGGGTGACGCGAGGAAGGCAGGCAGGGGAGCCTGGGGGATATTCATGAACAATCCGGCCCGCATCACTCCCCGCCAGCCAGCCGGAATGCCCACCTGTCCGACTTCATCCCGTTCGCTGCTGCCGGATTGCCGAGTCATGTGGTCGTTCGCGCTGCGGCAATCCCGTTCGGGATCATGCTTCTGTTTGTCGGAGAATTGCTCGAGCAGCAGCGTCCCAGTCGCCGGAGAAATAAAACCACGGCCATGTCCGCGACTCAATCGCCCGCACGGTTTCCTCCGAAATCTCCTCGGCCGCCGCCAGCTGTGTCTGCAGGATCTCCGTGACTCGACTGCGGATCAGATCCGAAACCTGCTGAATCCGCCGGCCTGCTTCACGTCCGGAAGTACCGGCATCGCGGTGCGACTGGAGCTCGTCCACCGCAGACTGCTTGTCCGCGAGCAGTCTGCGCAGCTCCACGGACTGCTCCGCTGAAAAGATTCCCGCGTCCAGATACCGCCCGGGGTTGAACTGCAGATCGCGGTGCTGAGCACGAAATTCTGCGAATTGTCGCAGCCTTGCCCGCTGTTTCGGGAACAGGCACAGAGATGCGCTGGCCACGGCAAATGGCGGCGGATCCTCCTGCCACCACTGGCGAATCAGTTCATCTGCGACGGGGTCGTACCGCCCGCCGCCAAGCCCGTGGATGAAAAGGTCGCTGAAGAGCAACCGCAGGGTGGCGGTGATGAGTGCTCCGCGAGGAACCAGCAATTGACCCGCAAGCCGCAGTGACAGCAGCGTCTCCGGCTCAAATCCCGGCGGAAGTTCCGTCAGCGGCTGTTGTTCTGTGCCAATTACCGGGTGGCCGGCAGAATTCAGATGCAGCCAAGCGACGGCACGGTGTCCGCGGGCCGGATCCACCAGCCAGAAAGGCAGCTCCAGAGTACCTGAGGTGCTGCGCAGGTTTGGAAACGGATTGGCGTTGTTACGGATCCCCTGCTGCTGACGCCAACTGGTCAGGACGAGGTTATATATGGTGTGAAATTCAGCTGCCCCGGAAAGGATTTCGGAGAAAAACCGGAGCACCTCGGGGAGCCCACAGAGGGTCGTCAGCGGAACTTCCGCCATCCGGCTGCCGATTCCGGCCGCGCGACGCACCAGAGTATTGGCCGTGGCCATCGGCAGGTTATCAGGCAGGCGGCAGTACTCTCCGGCCGCCCCGGCAAAAGCCAGCGCCGCCTCCGTGCAACCGACCGCCAGCAGGGATTTTTTCACGGCTGCTGCCGTCTCGGAACGCTCAGCAGAACCCGCCAGTCGGCAGGCCGCATAGAGACCGCTCCCGGCGGAAAAGGTGACCACGCGAGAACGGAGCGGCTGGAGGGAATTCTGGCTGGAAACCCCGGGATTTTGACCCGAGGGCGTCGATGGGGCCGCGGGAATGCCGTAAGCCATGGCCGAATCCGGCACTTCAAACGCCCCCGGATCTCCTTCATCGGTGTCGATGATCACGGCCATGGCCCTGCAGTTGCGGGCGGCAGCCACGGCTTCCGTAAGCTGATACTTCGTCACCAGACCCGCATGAAAAATGACAGGCTGGTGCCCGGTGATCAGCAGTGGCTCCGAGCAACCACCGGTGGGGGCCAGATCGGCGTCCGGAAGTTGGATGCCGACCGCGGCGGCGGTTTGGGCGAGCGTTTGGAAAAAACGGGCTGCGGCGACCTGCAAAGACCGGCGGGCGGAGGTGCGAAGCCCGCCCAGCACTGCAGAACGAGGCCGCCAGGAAATGGCGGGCCAGTCGGCTGCAGGAGGCACCGCAATGGGGCGTTCAACAGGAATGGGCGTGGGAACGGCAGTCATTTGGGGTGGGGCGAGCGAAGCACAATGGCGAAAAATCGGCGGGCCGAAGTTGCAGCCGGGGCCCGCGAACGATGGGATGATAGCGTGGCTGTGTGAGGAATCCCAGGCGATGCGGCCGGGGGCCCTGGCTTTCTGGCACGACGCATTATCGGGAGGGCGAAGCTGGGATGACGAAACGGTGTGAACAAGGGCAGATTGGGAGATTTCAGTTCCGCCTGCCAGTGGAAATCCCACGGCCGGATCGAGTTACGAAAACGCAGTGTGGCGAGCGGCCGATGTCAATCGGCCGGTGCGGCCCTGGTGAGCTCTGGCTGCGGTAGTGGCCGCGCGGGCACGCACCGTTACCGGGGGATTGACATCCCCCGCACGCCCTGTAACGGGGGGCGGAGTCCGAAAGACGACTTCCGGT
>JBEAUF010000030.1:0-24828 GCA_041161565.1 Planctomycetota bacterium
GCCCGCGCCTGAGCGGACGGGCGGCAGCCCCCGGTTGTGATTTCGCACCCTGGTGCGCGCCCCTACCTGCGGCGTCAGCAACGCGTAGCCAGGGCACTTTACCCGCGGGCTGCCGCCCTGCGGCTCAGTGTGTGTCGGCAGCCCCCGGTTGTGATTTCACACTTTGTTGCGCGCCCCTACCTGCGGCGTCAGCATCGCGTAGCCATGGCACTTTACCCGCGGGCCGCCGCCCTGCGGCTCAGTGCGTCTTGCTCAACGCGTCGCTTTATCACCGGAAAATCGCGTTTACTGTCGTCGGATCGCTGTAATTCCCGCCAGCCGAAAATCGGCTGGCACCCCTCGAAATCCGCCCGGTTTTTCCGGGGCCTGACAATCGTTTCATGATTGACCTTTCGCGGCTGTCCCGGAAAAATGCACGGAATTCTGAAGAGCGTGTTTTCTGAACAACAACGGGAAGACTGCAGCGTGGCTGGTTATCCGGGGGACCATGGTTCGGGCGGCTGCCGGGGACGATTGACCGCAAAAATTCTGTTGCTCGTCGGTTTTTCATCGTGGGCCGCTGCCGATGAATCCCTGCAGCCGCAGGTTACTCCACCGCTGCTGCTGGCGCACTATATGCCATGGTATTCCGCCAGGCCTTTCAGCAGTGAGTGGGGCTGGCACTGGACCATGAACCACTTCAATCCCGATGAGGTGGTCAGCGGTCAGCGACAGATTGCTTCCAGGTACTACCCTCTGATTGGGCCCTATGATTCCGGGGATCCGGCGGTCATTGAGTTTCATCTGCTGACGATGCGCATGGCCGGCATCGATGGTGTGATCGTGGACTGGTACGGACTCACAGACTATCGCGACTACGCGCTGCTGCACCGCAACACCACTTTGGTGCTGCAGTGCTGCGAGCGGCTGGGGCTGAAGTTTGTGATTTGTTATGAAGATCAGACAATTCCGGCACTTGTGGAGGCTGGGCGCTTACAGCAGGCTGACCGAGTGGCCCACGCGGCGAGGGAACTCGCATGGCTGGCGAAGTACTGGTTCCGGTCAGCGGCCTATGTGCGGCAGCAGGGGCGACCACTGCTGCTGTCTTTCGGGCAGACAGGACTCACCGATGCCGAATGGGCTGATTGCCTCAGGCAGGCCGGAACTGATGTGGAGTACGTGAGTCAGCACCATCGGCGCAATGCCGCGGCGGGCGCTTTTGACTGGCCCGTTCCGCTCGAGGCCGAACTCGCATGGGAACGCTTTATGAAGCAGTTCGCGGGTCAGCAGAAGTGCATTCCGGTGGCTTTCCCGCGATTTGTGGACATCTACGCCGAGGCTGGCGCGGGAAAGGGTTATGGACTGGTGCCCGATGATGGCGGTCAGCGATTCCGCAGGCAACTTCGGCTGGCACTTGGATCGGGAGCTGCCGTGGTGCAGATTGCCACATGGAACGACTGGGGCGAGGGAACCGTGGTGGAGCCCAGTGTGGAGTTTGGTTATCGGGATCTGGAGACGGTCCGGACTTTGCGGCGGTCTGAATCCCCGGGAACATCCGAACAGCCGCCTGCTGCGGCAGCATCGGACGGCCTGCGGCTTCCTCTGCAACTGCTCGAACTTCGCCGAACGCCTGTCGGGCAGCGGCATACGCAGCACTGTGATGAAATAGCGGCCACAATTGCAAAGGGTAAAGTGGAGCTGGCAGCTGCAATGCTTCGCGCCGGGGTACCCTGAGTCCTCGAGTCCGTAGCTGCTCATCATGGCTGTTGGGTGCGCTGTTTTTGGAGTTAAATATGTCAGAAGGGCCCGCAGTTGTCTTCGTTGACTTAGCCGACCTCGCGGCCCGCATTCGGCAGGCGGCGGGGGCTTCGGAGCGATTCATGGTGGCCATTGCCGGGCCGCCGGGAGCTGGCAAGTCGAGCCTTTCCGCGGCACTCATGGAGGCTCTGCAGCAGCAGGGGGAACGGGCGGCCGTGGTGCCGATGGATGGTTTTCACTTCGACGACAGCGTTCTCAACGCCCGCGGCCACCGGGCTCGCAAGGGTGCCGCCTTCACCTTCGATTGTGCGGGCTTCGAAGGGCTCTTGAAACGGATCCGCAGCAGGGAGCCGGATGTGGCGATCCCCGTCTTCGACCGCAGTCTGGAATTGTCACGGGCGGCCGCCGCGGTGGTCGACGCCGACACCCGCATCGTGCTGGTTGAAGGCAACTATCTGCTGCTGAACGAAACACCCTGGACGCGTCTGCACGGTCTGTTTGATTTTCGCATATTCATCGATGTGCCGCTCGCCGAACTGCAGCGACGGCTGTTCGCAAGGATCCAGTCTCACGGCTTCACCCCGGAACATGCTCAGAACTGGCTCCACACAAACGACCTGCCCAATATTCGACATGTGCTGACATCCAGCATACAACCCGATCTGCTGGTTCAATAGTGCGGCCTTTATTCGGAACAAACCCATGCGTTCTGCCCCGTTGCCATCAGGCCTGCTGCAGACGGCCACTGCCTGCGTGGCTGCCGTCTGTCTGCTGCATTCCGCTTCGCTGTCGGCGGATTCACCGCGACCGAACATCGTGCTGGTGATGGCGGACGATCAGGGCTGGGGGGACACCGGTTACAATGGTCACCCGCAATTGAAAACGCCCAATCTGGACGCCATGGCCGCTGCAGGACTGCAGCTGAATCGTTTCTACACGGCCCATTTCAACTGCTCGCCGACGCGCGCCAGCATCATGACCGGGCGGCATCCGCATCGCATGGGAACATTCGCACCCGGCCGTCCGATCCGTCCACAGGAACTCACCGTTGCCCAGGTGCTCAGGCAGGCCGGCTACACCACCGGGCATTTTGGCAAGTGGCACCTGAACGGCCGCAATGGTGAACGCGACACAAAGACACCCCCCGGCCGCGCGATACTTGCCAGTGATCCGCTGTCCCCGGGAAAACTCGGCTTCGACGAATGGGTGTCGGCCGATAATTTTTTCGACCTCGACCCGGTGCTGGGGCGGAACGGTGTGCCGGAAAAGTTCCATGGAGACGGTTCCGATGTTTCCATGGATGAAGCCCTGAAGTTCATTCGTCGGCAGGCGGAAAAACAACAGCCATTTCTGGCGGTGGTCTGGTTCGGCAATCCGCATGTGCCACACGAAGCGTTGCCGGCCGACAAACAGCCTTATGCCGATCTGCCGGCAGACCTGCAGAATTACTACGGCGAAATCACCGGGATTGATCGTAATCTCGGTAAACTGCGAGCCGCGCTGCAGGAGCTGCAGCTGACCGAAAATACGCTGCTGTGGTACTGCAGTGACAACGGCGGGGCTGCCGGGCCGCGGTCCACCGGCAACCTGCGAGGCTCCAAGGGAACACTTTGGGATGGCGGGCTGCGAGTCCCCGGGCTCATCGAATGGCCCGCACGCATCCGCCAGCCCGCTGTCAGCAACCTGCCCTGCTCGACACTGGACATCTACCCCACAGTGCTCGCTGCGGCCGGGGTCACCGCAGAGCATCAGATTGAACCGCTGGATGGAATCAGCCTCCTGCCGCTGCTCGATGGCCGCATGTCGTCCCGCGACAAGCCGATACCGTTTGTCGCGCAGATCACCACGCCAGGCTCGCACGCCGCACTGCTGGACTGGCCCTGGAAACTGCACACCGATCCCTCAGCCGGCAATGGCCGCGGGAAGAAAAAAGTGGTCAGTGGCGAAGTCCAACCCGTGATGCTGTTCAATGTGGAAACGGATCCGCGGGAATCGAGGAATCTGGCCGACGAAGAGCCCGAGCGAGTCGCAAGCATGCGCTCAGCACTTGAAGACTGGAAACAGTCCGTGCGGCGGAGTCTGGATGGGGCCGACTACCCGGCCGGAGCTGCCAACCAGGCCACACCGCCAACGCCGCAATGATGTCACCTGCAGAGCGCCGGATATCGGAGCACACCGTTATGAATCCCCTCTTTCACCGGTTTCGACTACTCCCCGTTCACGCCTGCCTGTGCTGCCTGTTCGCCGCTGCGTGTTGGGCCGAAGAGCACCAGATCCGCCCCGGAGTTGCTCCGCAGCCAATCCTCGATGCCGCCCAGCCCGGAGACAGGATTGTCTTCCTGCCCGGTCTCCATGAGCACCAGCTCGGACGTCACCGCTCTCTGCTCTACGTCGAAAAATCGGTGCACATCGAACTGCAGGCAGGCGCTACACTCCGGCTTGCCGACGGCTGCTGCACCGCCGGGACCAGCGGAGAAATCACGGTCGATCAGGATGCGCGTCCAGGAAAACTGGATGATCTCGAAGTCGGCGGAGAATTTCGCAAAGACACCGCCACGCCAGTCACAGGAACGGTCGCCGGACCGGAGCTCTACGGGGCGACCGTCTATACAATCATCATTGACAGTGCGGGGACCGCCGGAACCCCGGACACCTTTCGCTGGGGCGATGGAAAACTCTTCGATACGCCTCAGCGTGGCATTCCAATCACCGGCGACTGGCAGGAGCTCAGCCATGGCGTGCAGATTCGGTTCTCTGCCACAACCGGCCATCAGCCCGGAAGTCTCTGGTTCGTGTCCTTCGGTGGTCCGCCTGCCTGGGGCATTCGCATTGGCCATGGCACGCAGCCGGATTACATCGAGAATGTCACCATCAGCGGCCGCGGCACCATCGATCTGAATTCCTCCCGCAATGCTCAGCCCAGCGGCCTTGTGCGTGATATCAATGCCTGTGTGCTGGTGCACGGACGCGTGCGGAATGTCAGGGTGGAGGGCATCACGATGACCAACACCATGCGGTCAGTGATGTGCTACGGTGAACACACGGGGCAAATGCTGGCAGGCGGCAGGACTGCGGGAGGCGAATCCTTCGATGCGGAAAACATCACCATCGAACGCACCCGCACCATCAACCCCGCCGGCGCCGCATACCTGCTCGGACACCCCTCCCATCGCGGAAACCTCCGCAACGTCAAATGCAACCAGAACTACATGCAAACCGCGCTGACAGCGATCGAGCCAAACTTCAATCTTGATGGCTACGAAGTCATCGGCAACGTGATCAACAGCGAAGGTCAGGCGATTCACTGCTGGAGATATTCAAAGAATGGCACAATCGCCGATAACCTGCGGATTCACGACAACACAGATAAACCTGTTGTCGTGGTCAACGCCCCACGCGGCTGGCAGCCTCCCGAACCACCCCTGCAGCGAAACAACCGCAATCACCTCTCACTTCCGCAACCCTGATTCATCCGTCCGCCCGCGGGACCGCAGTTGGCCCACCTGCGGCCCATCGCGCTGCCAACCCCCTGAGCGGACGGGCGGAAGCCCCCAGTTGCGATTCGGCACCCTGGTGCGCACCCCTGCCCGCACCGTCAGCAGCGTGTAGCAGGGCTCTTTACCCGCGGGCTGCCGCCCTGCGGCTCAGTATGTGGCGGAAGCCCCCGGTTACGCTCTCGCACCCTGGTGCGCACACCTGCCCACAGCGTCAGCATCGCGTCGCAGGCCCCTTTACCCGCAGGCTGCCGCCAGGCGGCTCATCGCGTTCTCACTTCTCACTTCTCACTTCTCACTTCTCACTTCTCACGCTCCACGCTCCACGCTCCACGCTCCACGCTCCACGCTCCACACTGCTCCGTCCAGTACCACCTTTCCTCCACCCCGTCCGGCAGTTTCTGCCGATGCATCGTGCTTCGGGGGCCGGCTGGCATCAGCGGTGGTTTTGCGAGGGAATTCCGGCTGAGCAGTTCGGGGGGAGTTTGACGATTGCGGGAAGGTACAGCGTGCGTGTGGTTCGCGATGGAGCAGTGCCGATGTCTGAGTCGGAATTTGTGGAGATTCTGAAGTCGAGTGTGAACGAGCTGCTGCGGTGGGTTGGCTTTGGAACGCTCACCGGCCTTGCGGCGAAGGCGATTCTGCCGGGCAGAGACCCGGGAGGTGCGGTTTCGACGATGCTCACGGGGATCGCGGGGAGCGTGATTGGGTGCGGCACGGCCATGTTTTTCTGGCGCGATGCGACGATTGATCCAATCAGCGTGCGGGGCTTTTTCGCTGCGGTGTTCGGGGCGTTTGTGCTGCTCTTCTTCTATCGCCTGCTTTCCGGCTCCTATTTCCGGGAAACCAATGGCGGTGAAGATCGCTGGCTGCACACGTTCCGCCGCCGCGTGAAGCGTCGCTATATTGCGGACGACGCACTGCGGGACATGGCCTGACGGGGGTTGGATCCGGTGGCGGGGTTTTTGAATCCCGACATCCGCGAATTCCCCGCAATTTGGGGCCTCTGGAGTTGAACGTCGCAGTTCTGATTTGTATCCTGCCGCGTTTCAAAAATCCGGCCGGCTGTGCTGCGCCTCGGGCTCTGTCATCACAGAACCCGGCACCGTTCAGCAAAAACACTGCGGTTTCACTGGGTGTCTGGACGACAACAGAGGTTTCTCCCACTGTGTCTCCGGGTGCTCCACAACAGCAACAGTCGCAGCAGGATTCCTGCGTCTTTGTCTCCTCGGGTCTCCCGGTATTCCCAGTGCGTGGCGTGTGCTTCGCGGTGTGAATTGCCGGAACAACATCGTCAGTTGGTGGATTTTTTAGGGTTGTTCTCCATGTCGGAAGATCTCCTGTTAAAGGTCGAGCGGCGTACGGTTCCGGGGTCGAAGGGTGCCCGGCTGGTTCGCGATGCCGGCCGCGTGCCTGCAAATTTGTACGGTCTGGGTAAGCCGGGCGAATCAGTCTCCATCTGCGAAGAGGTCGTCGAAAAGCTGGTGGCTGACCGTTCGTCGGTGGTTGACGTGGAGCTTGACGGGGCTGTCGACAAGGCGATCGTGCGTGAAGTGCAGTGGGACGTGTTCACGACCCACGTGCTGCATCTGGATCTGCTCCGCGTGGACCCCAACGGTCGTGCCACGGTGGATGTCTCGCTTGAACTCCGCGGGGAACCTGTCGGTCTGAAGGACGGTGGTGCCCTCCGTCAGCACCTCAAAAAGCTCCGCATCAACTGCCCCGACTACCGCATTCCGCGATCGATTCCCGTGAGGATCGGGGCGCTGCGGATCGGCGATGCAGTCAAAGCCAGCGATATTCCGCTCCCGGAACACGCCCAGCTGGCAACTCCTGCCGACGCAGTGGTTGTGGAACTCTACGATCCGCGTAAGACCGGCTGACGTTCGTTCCCGGAACCCACTGCATGAAACTGGTCGTGGGGCTCGGAAATCCCGGCCAACAGTATTCAGAAACTCGACACAACGTCGGCTACGACGTCACCTCCGAACTGGCTCTTCGCTGGAACGCCCCCCGGGCTCAGGTGAAGTTCCAGGCGGAAATTCAGGAAAGTTTCCAGCAAGCCGCCAAAGTTCTGCTCGTCAGACCCCTGACCTACATGAACAACAGCGGTCAGTCCATCGTTCAAATCGTGCGGTATTTTCAAGTCGCCCCGGATGACGTGCTCGTGATCTGCGACGACATGAACCTGCCGCTCGGAAAACTCCGCTGGCGTGCCTCCGGGTCCGCCGGCGGACAAAAAGGTCTCGCCGACATCCTTCAAAAGCTCGCCACCGAAAACGTTCCCCGCCTGCGACTGGGCATCGGTCGTCCCCCGGGACAACAGGACCCAGCCGCATTTGTGCTCCAGCGTTTTCGTTCGACCGAAAAGGAGCTCGTCGAACTCACCAAAAAAAAAGCCGCCGATTCCGTGGAATTCTGGCTGTCCACAGGCATCGCCAGCGTCATGAATCGTTACAATCGTGACGATTCCGCCGCTGAAGGTCTCTGAATCACCACAACCAGGTTCATCGTTCACTGCACCGTCAGCACCCTGCGGTGCCCAAAATTGTCCCAACAGGAGCCCCAGTTCCGTGTCCGTCGCAGCTCAAAAAGTCGTCAAGCCCCACTTCTACGAAGGCATGTTTCTGGTCGACAGTGGCAAGTTCGCGACTGACCCGGATGCCGTCATCAATGACATCCTCGGCGTGCTCAACAAAGCCGGCGCCACCGTGGTCGCTCACCGCCCATGGCAGGACGGTAAGCTGGCCTACGAAATCGAAGGCATGAAGAAAGGGCTCCACTACATCGTGCTCTTCACCATGCCCGGCACCGGCATGAAGACGCTCGTCCGCCAGTGTCAGCTGAGCGAAACCATCGTCCGACACCTCACCATCAAACATTCCCAGCGAATCTTTGATGCCACCGTCGCTGCCGTCACCGGCGCCACGACCCCCCAGGAAGACACCGCTCCCGAGCCCGTCGAATAGCCCGGTTCGCTCCGGTGGCCTTGCCTGATTTTCATCAGCTCTTTCATTCACGTTCTGCAGTTTCGTTCCACATCGCAAGGTTCACGTTCAGGAGTCCGGCATGGCAGCATTCAACAAAGTTATCCTGCTCGGCAACCTGACTCGCGATCCCGAAGTGCGGTACACCACCGGCGGAACAGCCGTCTGTGACATCACCCTCGCCATCAATCACACCTACACAGACAAACGCTCCAACGAACGCCGCGAGGACGTGTCTTTCATCGACGTCACACTCTGGGGACGCACCGCCGAAATCGCCGGAGAATACCTCGCCAAAGGTCGCCCGGTACTCGTCGAAGGACGGCTCCAGCAGGACAAGTGGGACGACAAGGAAACTGGCCAAAAGCGTTCAAAGCTGAAGGTCGTCGCTGACAGCATGCAGCTGCTCGGCGGCCGCGGTGAAGGCGGTGGTGGTCAGGCACCCGGTGGCCCCCCTCGCAGCTCAGCTCGGCCCTCTGCCGTCGGCGAAGGCTACGCCTCCGCTGAACCCAGCCGCGGTCCCGATCAAACCTTCTACGATGACATGCCCGCCGGTAACGACGACGTGCCGTTCTAAGGGCATCAGCACTCGATTTCTGATATCTCCAAACTTCACTTTCCATACTCCAACCCACTGCCGACTCCTGTTGGCTTCCAACAGCCCAGCAGTCACCATTATGGCGTAAAGGATCTGTTCCCATGGCCAGCGCGACCACTCCTGCAACATCCCGGAACGTCGAAGTGCTCCTCGTGCACGACGTCGATAATCTTGGCCATCGCGGCGAAATCGTGCGCGTCAAACCCGGCTACGCCCGCAATTACCTGCTCCCACAGGGCAAAGCCACTCTGGCCACCGAACACAACAAGCGGATGGTCGAAAAGCACAAGGAAAAGCTTGCCGCCATCGAAGCTTCACGCGTCAAGCAGTTCCAGAAAATTGCCGATGCGGTCAGCAAATACAGCGCCACCATCGAAGCGCACGCCACCGAAGACAACCACCTCTACGGCTCTGTCGTCGCTCGCGACATCAGCGAAGCTTTGAAAGCCGCCGGTCACCCGGTCGAAGCCGAACACGTGCGGCTCGAAGGCCCCATCAAAGAGCTCGGCATGTACACCGTCAAACTCCGCTTCCACGAAAAAGTTCAGGGCGAAGTCAAGGTCTGGGTTGTACCGTCCGCCACCGGCCGCTGATCGGCCCGGCGTTCCGGCGAGACTGGTTCCAATTCGCACATCAACATTTCTCAGACATGCCCTGGCATGTCTGAGTTTTTTTTGGCCTGCTGCCATGGCTGATGACAAACTTCGACTGCCCCCGCAGAACCTCGATGCCGAACGCGGCGTACTCGGAAGTATTCTGCTCATGAACGAAGCCATCGACGAAGTCGGTGAATCGCTCAAGGCAGACCACTTCTATAACGATGCCCATCAGAAGATCTATGCCGCCATCCAGAAGCTCTACGAAGCCGGCGTCCGCGGCATCGACGCCATCACCCTGGCTGAAGAGCTCATCCGCCGCGGTGAACTCGAAGCCATCGGCGGCCCCGCCTACCTCGCTGAAATCCTCGAATCCGTCCCCCACGCCGCCCACGTTCGCTACTACGCGTCAATCGTCCGCGAGAAATGGATGCAGCGCAGCCTGATTTACGCCTGCACCGATATCCTCGCGGAGTGCTACGCTGCCACCGATGAAGTGGAGGGCCTGCTGCAGTCGGCTGAACGCCGGATCTTCAGCATTGTGGAGGAGCAGGGGGGGACGGCCAGCATTGCGATCGGCGATATTCTCATCGATGCCTTCAACCGCATCGATGAACGGCTCCAGAAATCCGGCGATGTCACCGGGATCACTTCCGGCTTCCGCGATCTCGACGAACAAACCACCGGGTTTCAGCCCACTGAACTGATTATTCTGGCTGCCCGCCCCTCCATGGGCAAAACGGCACTCGTCTGCAACATCGCCGAAGCCGTCGCCCGCAAGTCCACCAAAGGAGTGCTTTTGTTCAGTCTCGAGCAATCCAATCTCGAGCTCGCCGAACGTTTCCTCGCGATCACCGCGCGGATCAACGGCCACGACCTGCGGGCCGGGAATCTCTCTGAAGAGCAGCACACACTGCTCCTGAAAGCCTCCGATGATCTCGCGCGACTGCCCCTGTACATCGACGACAAGCCCGGTCGCACCATGACCCAGGTAGCGGCACTCGCCCGCCGTCTCCATCGCCGCTCGCCGCTGGGTGTGATCATCATCGACTATCTGCAGCTCATCGAACCCGAAGATAAAAATGCTCCACGCGAACAGCAGATTGCCGGCATCTCGCGGCGACTCAAATTCCTCGCCAAGGAGCTCCGCGTCCCCGTCATTGCTCTGGCACAGCTCAACCGCGGCGTCGAGCTTCGTGAAGACAAACGCCCGCGCCTTGCGGACCTCCGCGAAAGTGGTGCGATTGAACAGGACGCCGACATGGTGATGTTCCTCCATCGCCCCGATGCCTACGACCCGGAGGACCGGCCGGGGGAAGCGGAGATCATTGTCGCCAAGCACCGCAGTGGTCCAACCGGCATTGTTTCACTGACGTGGCGTAAGGAGTACATGCGATTTGAAAATTACAGTCCGATGCATGAAGGCGACTTCAAAATCTGAGCCACCAGCGGCGGAATTGTTCAATTCCCCGCCCTTCGCTGCCGAAGTCCGCTTCTGCATTGAAACTCAACCACGTTTCGCCTACACTGCCGAGGTGCGGTTTTCCCCGTTTTCAGCGTCCCGGACATGTTCGCTCCAGGAACTCGCCTGCTGACCATCACAGCGGTGATTCTCCCGACATGCCTCCCAAAGAAAGTCTCAAAAATGTCCATCAGCCAGGAACACAAGCAGGCCATTATCAGCGAATTCGCCACTAAGCCGGGTGACACCGGGTCCCCCGAAGTCCAGATCGCTGTGCTCACTGCTGAAATTCAGGCCGTAACGGAACACCTGCAAACCCATCCCAAGGACTACGCCGGCCGCCGCGGACTCCTCAGCAAAGTCAGCCGCCGCCGACAGCTCCTGGACTACCTCAAGCGCAACAGTCTTGGAAAGTACCAGTCCATCATCGGGCGGCTTAATATCCGCAAGTGAAAAAACGACGTCGCAGTCCGGCAACGGGCTGCGACGTTTGTGTTTAGAGCCGCCCCACTGCGTGCTCAACTCAGTCCTGACAGTTGATTTTCTGTCAATTTACCGGTTGTTTCTGTTTGTCGTTTCGTGTGTCGTTTTTGCGGAAATGTTCCGCAGGTTTAGACTGCTGCCGCAGGTTCGTAGCGGATTGCCGCATCCTGGGGCGACTTTGAGTTGTCAGACGGTGCAGACAAAGCAGGTGATTGTCCTCTGCATGGTTTCCTGATGTCGTGAAGTTGCTTGCCAACGCGATGAGTGCGATGCGTTCTGACTGCGGCGCCGGTCTGTTTTCCGGCTGGTCCGGGTGAGGAAGCGTTGTGAATAAAGTTTCTGTTCAGTGTGAATTTGCAGGTCGTTCGTACAGCATCACCACCGGCGAACTGGCCAAACAGGCCTCCGGTGCAGTGCTCATTCAATTCGGCGAAACCAGCGTCTTCGTCGCCGCCCAGTCCGGCCCGTCCCGTCCCGGGACCGACTTCTTCCCGCTCACCGTCGACTACCGCGAACGACTCGCTGCCGCCGGCCGCTTTTCCGGCGGATATCTCAAGCGCGAAGGTCGTCCCACCACCCGCGAAATCCTCACCAGCCGGCTCACCGACCGCCCCATCCGGCCGCTCTTCCCCAAGGGTTTCCGCGATGAAGTCCAGATCATGTCCAACGTGATGTCCAGCGACGGCGTCAACGACCCGGATGTGCTCAGCATCACCGCCGCCAGCGCCGCACTCATGGTCTCCGGACTCCCGTTCCGCGGTCCGATCGCTGCCGTCCGCGTTGGCATGGAAGGCGAACAGCTGGTGCTCATGCCCACCGTCGAGCAAATGAAAACCAGCCGTCTCGACCTGATCGTTGCCGGTTCCGAATCCGCAGTGCTCATGATCGAAGGCTTCGGCCAGCAGATCCCCGAGCAGGAAATGGGCGACGCCATCATGTTCGCCCACCGCCACATTCAGGCGCTCTGCCGGCTCCAGCGTGATCTCGTGCAGCAGGCCGGCATTACTCCGGTGACCTTCCCCGAGCCGCCTTCAAACCCCTTCTACAACCTGCTCAAAGCTGCTGCCTGGGATCGGCTCACCACAGCCAAGACCACAAAAATGAAGCAGGAACGTGCGGAAAAGGTCCGCGAGCTGAAGAAGGAGCTGCTGGAGAAATACTTCCCGGCCGAAGCCGAAACCACCGCCGACGGACTCACCAAAGCCCAGTTTGCGGAAGCGTTTCATGACCTTGAAGAACACGTGGTCCGCGAGCAGATTCTCGCCGGTCGCCGCATCGACGGACGCGCCGTCACGGAACTCCGCAACATCAGCACCTCCGTGGGTGTGCTCCCGCGAGTCCACGGTTCCGCTCTGTTCACCCGCGGTGAAACTCAGTCGCTGGCCACCGCCACCCTCGGCACAACTCGCGACCAGCAGAAAACCGATGGTCTGTTCGGCGAAGAAGCCTCCCGCTTCATGCTGCACTACTACTTCCCGCCGTTCTCGGTGGGTGAGTGCAAGCCGGTGCGTGGTCCTGGTCGCCGCGAAATCGGCCACGGGTGTCTGGCAGAGCGTTCTGTGGCTCCGGTCATCCCGCCGGCTGAAAAGTTCCCCTACACGATTCGCCTGATTTCAGACATCCTGGAATCCAACGGCAGCAGTTCCATGGCATCCGTCTGCAGTGCCACTCTGGCACTGATGGATGCCGGTGTTCCGATCCTCCAGCCTGTCGCCGGCATCAGCATTGGGCTTGTGGACGAAGGTTCCCGCTACACACTGCTCACCGACATCATGGGTGACGAAGACCATTTCGGTGACATGGACTTCAAAGTGGCCGGAACGGGTCGTGGGGTGACCGGCATTCAGCTGGACCTGAAGATTCCTGGCATCAGCGAAGAAATCATTCGCGCGACTCTGGACCAGGCTCTGCGGGCCCGCAAGGAACTCCTCCGGCAAATGCTCACCACCATCCGCCGGCCGCGTACCGACGTCTCCACCTTCGCTCCGCGTCTCGTGCAAACTTCAATCAACCCCGAGAAGATCGGTTTGCTGATCGGTCCGGGTGGCAAGACCATCCGTGCCATTCAGGAAGAGTCCGGGGCCCAGATTGACATCGCCGAAGACGGCCGTGTCACGATTTCTGCAGCCAACTCCGAAGCCGCCGACCTCGCCCTCGCCCGCGTGGAAGCACTCTGCGAAGAAATCCAGCCTGGCCGCATCTATATGGGCAAAGTCACTTCCATCAAGGACTTCGGTGCCTTCATCGAAATCGCTCCGGGCAAGGATGGACTCTGCCACATCAGTGAACTTTCGGACGGCTTCGTGAAGAACGTCACCGACGTTTGCCGCATCGGTGACACATTCGAAGTCAAGGTCATCGCTGTCGACGACCAGAACCGCGTCAAGCTCTCCCGCAAGGCAGTGCTGACCGCGAAGAAGGCGGAAGCTGGCGACGACGACGACCAGGAATAGTCTGACCGCGTTCTGTGGAGCCTGCGGTGGCGACAACCGGTCGTCACGCAGGCTCCTTCCGCGTCCCGCTTCGCGCTCGTCGAATCCGCAGGCCCCACTCCCATGGAAAATGCACTCGAACACGAAGAACGCGAAGCCCTCCGCGCCCGCACCACAGAACTTGCCACCCTTGCCGGCGGACTCGCCCACGAAATCCGCAATCCGCTCTCAACCATCGGCATGAACCTCGAACTGCTCGCCGAAGATCTCGAAGGCGACGATTCGCCCCGTTCCCGACGAATGCTCAGACGCATCGCCAGCCTCCAGGGCGAATGCCGCAACCTCGAAGATATCCTCAACGCCTTCCTCCAGTTCGCCCGTGCCGGCGAGCTTCGACTGGAACCCGGCAGTCTCAACGACCTCGTCGCCGACTACGTCGAATTCCTCAAACCCCAGGCCGCCAGCATGGATGTCGAGCTGCGTACGCACCTCGATGCCGATCTCCCCGTCGTCCCGCTCGACCGAGCCCTCATGCGGCAGGCACTCGTCAACCTCTGCCGCAATGCCCTCGAAGCCATGCCCGAAGGTGGCTCCATCGATCTGCTCACCCGTACCCGTCCCGGCCATATTCTGCTGGAAGTCATCGACACCGGTCGCGGCATGGACGAGAAAACCCGCAGCCGCATGTTCCAGGCCTTCTTTTCAACTCGCTCCGGCGGGAGCGGACTGGGGTTACCCACGGTGCGACGCATCGTTGAAGCCCATCACGGACAGATCGTCTGTGAAAGCGAGCCTGGACGAGGAACCCGCTTTTCGATTACTCTTCCCATCCAACCTCGGCCCCCCGAAATTCCTGTCTGAATACGCTTTGAAAGCCCCGCGCCATGCTCATCGCCGACTGGAAAAAATCCACATTTGACCCCCGCAAGGACCTCGAGATCGACAAGATCTTCCGGCTGGCCGTCAAACACAAATGTTCCGACATCCATCTCCAGGTTGGCCGCCCGCCCATCTTCCGCATCCGAGGCGGCCTCCGGGAACTGGAAATGCCCCCCATCGGCGAAAGTCAGATGATCGAACTGACGTTCCCCATGATGGACCAGCGCAACCTTGACATCTTCCACAAGAACGGCGGCGCCGACTTTTCCAAAGTCGTCACGG
This sequence comes from Planctomycetota bacterium, assembly GCA_041161565.1. GTDB lineage: Bacteria > Planctomycetota > Planctomycetia > Planctomycetales > Planctomycetaceae > SXXK01. Next base: position 14,951 of record JBEAUF010000030.1, read on the forward strand.
CTGACGGCGAACCCTGGCGTTTCCGCGTCAATCTCCTCACGCAGCTCGGCCGCGTCGGCATGGTCGCGCGAAAAATCGAACGCTCCATCCCCCCCTTCGAAAAACTCTTCCTCCCGGCCTGCATGGTCGAACACTGCAAATACGACCAGGGCATGGTACTGCTCGCCGGTGTCACAGGTTCCGGAAAGAGCACCACCATCGCCTCCATGCTCGACTGGATCAATCGGAATATGAACAAGCATATTCTGACCATCGAAGACCCCATCGAATTCATCTACACGTCCGACAAGTGCCTCATCAACCAGCGCGAAATCGGACAGGACGTGATTGACTTTCACATCGCCATGAAACACGCGGTCCGCGAAGACCCCGATATTATGCTCGTCGGCGAAATGCGTGACCGCGAAACCTTCGAAACCGCCATTCACGCCGCCGAAACAGGACACCTTGTTTTCGGAACCATCCACGCCCCAGGCGCCCCAGGCACCATCTCCCGTATTCTCGACCTCTTCCCCTTCGACATGCACAAGGCGATTCGTGCCAGCATGGCCATGAACATGAAGTGCATCGTCGGCCAGAAACTCCTCAAAACCATCGTCGATGTTCCTCCACGCGTTCCCATCGTGGAAATCATGAGCTTCAACCCCACGGTCCGAAAGCTCGTCATGGAAGAACAGGACGAAAAACTCTTTGCCGCCATCCGCATCGGTAAATCCGAAGGCATGCAGCTGTTCAATGACAGTCTCTACGACTTCGTCAATCGTGAATTCATCAGCCGCGAAGCCGCCTTCGAAATTTCACCAAACGTCGAAGAACTGAAAATGCGACTCAAAGGCATCGAAGTGAAAGGCGCGGCAATTCTCTGAACAGCCCGCCCGCCACAGCCCAACTCCGGACATCCTCACATGGCCGACAAAGGTCGTCGAAATCATCGCAGCGGTCAGCAGGGTGGTAAGGTCCGAGTTGACCTGAGGCGCAACCGTCAGGCGCGCGCTCGCAGTCAGAACCTCACACATCAGCTGCTCGACAACGCAGACTCCGCCGCCGACAGACCGTTTTCCGAGCGAGTCACGGCGCGGGGAGATCTGTTTCGACGCCGCACGATGGTGGGCGTGCGGGCCGAGGGTGACCAGCTGCTCCGCGTAATTGACGAAGCCTCGTGCCGTCGTGGCCGGGTGGTCAGCTTCATCGGGCTCAACATCCAGGTCCGCTGCGACACGACCGGCGAAGAATTCTCCTGCTCGGTCCGCGGCATCCTGCGGTCGCTGGCCCGGGACGCCCGCAATGTGGTCGTCACCGGCGACTGTGTGCTCTTCCGGCAGGAAGGTGATGCCCATCAGGGGGTGATCGAACGTGTCGAGCCGCGACACGGCATCCTTTCCCGAGGCAGCCACGGCCGCGAGCACATTCTGGTGGCCAACATCGATCAGGTGCTCATCGTCGCCTCCGCCGCCGACCCCGAATTCCGACCTCAGCTTGTGGACCGATACCTGATCTGCGCCGAAGAACGCGGGATCCTGCCGATTGTCTGCGTCAGCAAAATCGACCTCGCCGACCTGCGGTCTCTGCTCCCCAATCTCCGAGCCTTTGCGCGGGCTGGCTGTGTGGTGGTGCCCGCCAGCATCCGCACGGGGCAGGGCATCGGCCGCCTGCGGCAGCTGCTTGCCGGTCGGCAGACGGCAGTCAGCGGTCAGAGCGGTGTCGGCAAATCCTCACTTCTCAACGCCATCGACCCGGCGCTCGGACTGGCCACTGCCGACGTCAGTGGCTGGACCCACAAAGGCACCCACACCACTCGCCGCGCCCGCCTCGTGAATCTCACCATGGGTGGTTGGGTCTGCGATACTCCGGGAATCCGGCAGTTCGAACTCTGGAACCTCACCGGCGACGACGTGGATGGTTATTTCCCCGAGTTTCGTCCGTTTCTGCCGTACTGCCGCTTCCAGAACTGCACCCACACCCACGAAGACTCCTGTGGCATCCGCGTGGCCGTTGACCGCGGGCTGATATCGTCACTGCGTTACACCAGTTATCTCAGACTTCGTGAGGAAGACATCTGGGCCTGGAAAAACCCGGCCCGCGGCCAGCCCGGCTCCCGCGATGATTCCTGATGAACGCTCCCAACCGCACGCGCTGAAACTTTCCCCGCACACACTGTTGCTCATCGGAAGTGCCCAGTAGAGTATCCGCCGCAAAACACCGCCGGAATCTCTTTTCGATTCGATTCAACCACGGAGCCCTCAGCCGATGTTCTTCTGGATTCGCGAACTCGCCGGCTGGGGACTCGTCGGCGGCTCTCTCTTCATCCTGCGACTGGCGCTGGGACTGGCCATGAACACCGTCGAACCCCGCATTGTCGAGGCCGCTGTGGTGCTCTCCGCGGCTCTCGGTATGATGCGAGCCGGCATTCTTCTCATTCGTATGTCCACCGCTGCCCGACTCGCACGCACGGACCGCGACAACGCGACCAACAGCTGAAAACGCATGTCACACGACCCCCAGTCGCACGGCTCCGCCACGCCCTCTGCCCCCGCTCCCGCAGCCTCCTCCGCGACCGCTCATGCCCCCGCAGCCGTGCCCGCCGCGGCACCCGGCTCCATGCAGGAACTCTTCCGCGTCGCAGTGCCCCTGATGATCAGTTCCGGCTCACAGGCACTGATGAACTCCGTTGATCGCATGATGCTCGCCGGCTGCTCCGAACAGGCACTCGCCGCCGTCACCCCCGCTTCCCTGCTCCACTGGACTGTCGTCTGCATTCCGCTCGGCACCGTGCTCTACGCCAATACCTTCATCGCTCAGTTTGCCGGAGCCCGGCAGCCTGACCGCCTGCTGGCCTCCTTCTGGCAGGCCGTCTGGCTGGCTCTGGTGGCCGGCATTCTGCTGCTCGCCTGCCTGCCCTTCACCCGCACCGCTCTGACGGCCGCCGGGCATCCCCCCGATGTCACGGAATATGAAGCTCAGTATTTCAATACGCTCTGCGCAGGCAACACCATCCAGCTGCTCGCAGCCGCCTGCAGCTGCTTCTTCAGCGGACAGCAGCGGACCGGTACCGTGATGGGCGTGAGTCTGCTGGCGGTGGCTGTGAATTTCGTGCTCGATTACTTCCTGATTTATGGCAGCGGTCCCATCCCGGCGTTCGGAATTCGCGGCGCCGCCATGGCCACTGTCTTTGCCCGCTGCTGTGAGCTGGCGATTTATGTCTGCCTGCTCTCCGCGGAAGCTCGCCGACAGGCACTCCCACTCCGCCGGGAATGCCGCATCGATCTGCCGCTGATTCGCCGCTTCCTGAAGTTCGGTGTCCCCAGCGGCCTGCACTACTTCGTGGACAATTCCGGTTTCACCGCCTTTCTGATGCTCGTTGGAAAACTCTCCAGCACCGCCCTGGCAGCCACCAACCTCGCCTTCAGTGTCAACGGCCTGATCTTCGTGCCTCTGCTGGGCTTCGGCACTGCCATTCAGACGCTTGTCGGTCACCACGTGGGGGCCGGAAAAATGCACCATGCCCGGCAGACCGTCCGCAACGCCGTACTCCTCGGCGGACTCTGGACCGGCGGAACCGGAATCCTGCTGGTGCTCTTCCCCAGCCAGTCCCTCTATCCCTTTTTTCTGTTTGCCGACGAGCAGGATACCGGTTCCGGAGGCATCACAGCGCTCGCTGCTCAGGCCAGCCTGCTGCTGCAGTTTGTGGCTGTCTACTCTTTCTTCGATTCCCTCGCTGTCGTCTATTCCTCTGCACTCCGTGGAGCCGGCGATACGGTTTACCCGATGCTGCTTACCCTGGCCTGCAGCTGGCTCGTGATGGTCCTGCCCACATGGGCCATCGTGCATTCCGATGCCCCTTCACTCAGCAGTCTCTGGATGGCTGCGTCCGCCAACATCATTTTCACGGGACTGCTCATGTGGGCCCGCTTTGCCCACGGCCGCTGGATGCGAATCCGCCTCACTGCTGAGGATGTCCGTTAAGAAATGGTGAATTGTTCGCGGCTGCTCACGCCATTCATAATTTCTTAAGCAATCCGTCACACATTCCCCACAGTTGACGGCATTCTCAGGCAGGCTGTCTGGTTGCCCGGGATCGGTGTGTCCGCGCTGTTCCGCGGAACGAACCGCAGGGGAGTTCTCAGGACTGATGGTCGCACGCATCCTGATTATCGACGAAGACCCCCAGCTCTACGGGCTTGCCGTCACCGCCTGCCATGGAAAGTCCTGCGAATGTCACTGGGAACCGCTGCCCGAACTGGCGCTCCGCACAGCCTGTGAACTGCGGCCACAACTGATCCTGCTCGAACTGGCACTGCAGACTGCTGACGGCCTGCAGCTCTGCCGGGCTCTCAGCCAGAATCCCGGACTCGCCCAAACCGACCTGCTGGTCGTCTCGCGCCACGACTCAGAGCTCGACCAGACGCGTGCCTTCAGCATGGGAGCGGATGACTATCTGCCGCGCCCCTTCAGTCTGCCGCTTCTGCAGCAGCGCATCAATCTTCTGCTCCGCATCCGCCCCGCTGAAGTGGCTGAATCTCCGCTGGGCCGGGAAGTGCTGTGTGTGCACGGTATCGAAATGAATCGCACCTGGCGGTCGGTAGCCGTCGGCGGACAGCTGGTGGACCTGACCCCCACCGAATTTGAAATCCTCTGGACACTCATCGCCCAGCCCGGCAGACCGTTTACTCGCGGAGAACTCCTCACCACCGCCCGCGGACTCAACTCCGCTGCCCTCGAACGCACCATCGACGTGCACGTGCGATCGCTGCGGCAGAAAATCGGCGATCCCGGAGCTGTTATCGAAACCGTCCGCGGCATCGGCTACCGAGCGGCTCGGAAATCCTGATTCGCCGCACCCAAACCCCGCGAATTCCACCTGGATTCCCTCCGCCGCTCTGATATCATCCACCCCGCTGGCACCAGACTGCTCGGGCATCCCCCCTGCAGGCCTCGAAAAAACAAAAGAACATCATCGCTTTTCTCAAAGCCGCCCATGTTTCAGCTGGAATCTGTTTCACTCCGCGGAAACGACCGCTGGCGGCTGCATCAGATCAGCCTCAGCTTCCAGTCTGCTGCGACGGCCGTGATCGGCTATTCCGGTGCCGGTAAATCTTCGCTGCTGAATCTGCTCGTGGGTTTCGAGCGGCCGGATGCCGGGCGGATTCAGCGCCCTGACGCAGCGATCAGCTCAGCTGCTGGCGCACCTTCCGCGCGGCTGCCGTTTTTCTGGGTACCGCAGACTGGTGGACTCTGGCCGCACCTCTCTGTCCGTCAGCATCTGCAGGCGGTGCAGCCTGAATTCCTCCAAAACAGTCCGAATCTGCCATTTTCCGCAGACGAAATCCTCGACCGATTCGCTCTGTCACATCTGGCCAACTCACGACCTGCGGAATTGTCTCCCGGCGAAACGTCCCGGCTGGCCGCCGCTCGCGGTTTGGCTGCTGCCCCTGCATGGCTGATTATGGACGAACCGTTGTCCCATGTTGATCCCGTCCGCAAACCTGCCTTCTGGCATGCCATTCGTGAACTGGCAGGGGCCGCGGGCAGTTCGCTGATCTTTTCCTGCCACGAACCCGAGGTGGTTCTGCGTCAGGCCAGCCTTGCGGTTTGTCTGCGGCATGGAGAGATCTGGTTCAGCGGCACCGTTCAGGAACTTTATCTGCGTCCTTCCTGCGCAGAGCTCGGGCGTTTCCTTGGACCGCTCAACTGGTGGACCCCCGCCGAGGCCACCGCCCTGACTCAATCCTCCAGTCAGCTCCCTGCTGACAGCTGCATCCGTCCGCATCAGGTGCTGCTGCAGCCGGCTGCGAAATCATCACTCCAGGTCCTCGAATCTCAGAACTGCGGTCTCTATCACGAAACGCGCCTGCAGCCTCCGGCAGGGGCTCCGGTGACCGTCCTGCACCAGCACTCCGACGTCCCGCTGCAGTCGGGCGTTTCGGTGGCCATCAGTCTGCGAGGTGTGGCATGACTGGCGGCTGTTGTTTGGGGAATGATCGGTTGCGACTTGTGCGGCGGCGGGCCATGACGGGCTGTCTGCTGGGCACCGCCGGATTTGCTGCGCTCACGCTGGCCGGCTGTGGTTCCGGCGCTGTTTCTCCGGAGCTTTATTTTTCGCGTCTGCGCGTCTGGAAGATTCCTTCTGCCGAACGTTTCCTGCCCGCGCCGCGTGGATTGTATTCGGACGACCGCAACACGGTTTATGTGCTGGACAACGCCGGCCGAGTGCTTGTCTATGACAGTGACGGCAACCTCCGGAAACGCTGGGAAATGCCGGATTCGCGAATTGGCAAGCCGGAGGGTGTCTGGAGGCTGCAGGACGGCCGCATCGCGGTGGCGGACACGCACTACCATCGCGTTGTGATGTTTAGTCCGGACGGTGTTGTTGAGAGTATGTTTGGCGAGCAGGGGCGGGGGCCGGGTCAGTTTGTCTTCCCGGTCGCGATTGCTCAGGACACCTCCGGCTGTCTGTACGTAGGCGAGTACGGTGCGCACCAGCGAGTGCAGAAATTCGATGTCTCGGGCCGATTTCTTCTGCAGTTTGGCAGCCATGGCACGGGCCCCGGCCAGTTTCAGCGTCCCAGCGGCCTGGCGCTGCACAATTCCGAGGTCTACGTGGTGGACGCCTTCAACGACCGCATTCAGGTGTTCACGGAAGACGGCCGGCTGCAGCGGATCATTGCCCTGCCTGAGACGGCCGATCCGCTGGCCTATCCTTACGACCTGCGAGTGCTCGCGGATGGCCGCATCTATGTCATTGAAAACAAGGCCGCCCGCCTGACACTGCTCAACCCCGACGGCAGCATCGTCGGCCGATTCGGTCAGCCCGGCCGCAATTTGCAGGAATTCTACCAGCCCTGGGACCTGACATACCTCACCGACGGCCGTATACTCGTGGCCGATACCGGCAACCACCGCCTTGTGGAGTTGACGCCGTGAGCCGCCTGCGACTGTTCCTGCGCCGCCTCTTCCCCCGACCGCATCGCCCGGTGCGGCTCGCTGCCGCCTGGCCGCTCGCTGCGTTTGCAATCCTCTTTGCCCTCGTGGCTCTCGCCATCATCCCCACACCGGTATTCACCGCCGCCAGCCCGCAGCGCTGGAGCGCCCCCGGCTTTCCGCGACTCCCGTTTCTCACGCGACTGAACGTCGCCTTTCCGCAGCCTGAACTCGTGCGCGAGCTCGAATTCGCCAGCCCCTGGATGCTCCTCCTGCTGCTGCTCGCGCCCTGGATCTGGTGGATGCAGGCGGCCGGCCATGCGGGGCTCCCGGTCCGTCGTGGCGCCTGGGCAGGCTTCATCCGCCTGCTGCTGCTCGGACTCCTGATCCTCGTGCTTGCCGAACCCCGAGCCGTCCGGACCAGCGATCGAGTTTCGGTGGTCTATAACGTCGACGTGTCCGATTCCGTCCGCCCCTGGCGCAACGAAGCGCTGGAATTCGTCGCCGAAACCGCAGCTGAAAAACCTGCCGCGGACGAAGCCGGGCTGGTCGTCTTCGGCCGCACTCCCGCCGTCGAATATCCGCCCCGCTCCACCTTCCCCTTTGAACGCTTCATCAACTCCCAGGTCAGCGCCGACGCCACCAACCTCGAACAATCGCTCGCACTCAGCGCCGCCATGCTCCCCGAAGACAACCTCGGCCGCATCGTGCTCGTCAGTGACGGCACCGAAACCGTCGGACAGCTGCGCGACGTCGTCGATGACCTCCAGGCCCGCGGCATCGAAGTCAGTGTCGTACCCATGGACTACCAGTACGACTCCGAAGTCCTCCTCGAACGACTCGACCTCCCCAGACTCGTCCGTCTCGGCGAAACCTACGAAGCCTCCGTCGTCCTCAATTCCCTCAAACCCGCCTCCGGTACGCTCGTCTTCAGCGATGGCGAAACCGTCATCTCCCGCGAAGAAATCAACTTCCCCGCCGGAAAAACACGGTTCTCCATCCCCATTAAGGTGGACCAGCCCGGCTACTACGAATACTCCGCCCGCGTCGAACCCGCCGTCGGCTCGGACAGCCGCAGCGAAAACAACGAAGTCCGCAACTACCTCTACCTCGACGGACCTGGCCGCATCCTCCTCGTCACCGACACCAGCAGTTCACCCGAGGAAATCCGGTTTCTGGAACTGGCTCTCAAACAGGGTGAACGCCAGGTTGACGTGATGTCCGCCGGAGAACTCCCGTTCGACCCGCTGCAGCTCATGCCCTACGACGCCATCGTCTTCGCCGATGTCCCCGCTGATGCACTCCTCGCCACTCAGATTCAGGCGGTTCACGATGCCATTCGTGATCTTGGCATTGGCTTCCTGATGGTCGGAGGCCCCAACAGTTTCGGACCTGGCGGCTGGCAGGGTTCGCCCATCGCCGATGCCCTCCCCATCTCGCTCGAAATCACCAACAAAAAAATCCTCCCCAAAGGCGCCGTCGCCATCATTCTTCACACCTGCGAATTCCCCGCCGGAAACGCCTGGGCCAAACGCATCACCAAACGCGCCATCCAGGTGCTCAACCCGGAAGACCTCGTCGGAGTACTCGCGCAAACCTCCAGCGGCGATGGCTGGATCTTCGATCTCACGCCCGCCTCCGAATACCCCAGGCTGGTACCCCTGATCAATAACGCCACAATCGGTGATATGGGCACCTTCTCCACCACCATGCAGCTCGGCTATGACTCACTCGCCAAATCCGACGCCGCCTCCAAACACATGATCATCATCTCCGATGGTGACCCCCAGGCCCCGCCCCCGGAACTGCTGCAGAAATTCGTCGACAGCCAGATCTCCGTCTCCACCGTCGCCGTCTTCCCACACAACGGTGATACTCAGCTGATGGCCGATATCGCCAGCATCACCAAAGGTCGACTCTACGTTCCCTCCGATCCCTCTCAACTCCCCTCCATCTTCGTCAAGGAAGCCAAAACTCTCCGCCGCTCACAGATCCAGACCCGCAGCTTCACACCCCAGCTCGTGGGCACCGATGCCATGCTCCGCGGCATCCAGCAGTCCCCGCAGCTCCACGGCTATGTCCTCACGTCCCCCAAAGATGACCCCCGCGCCACCATCCTCCTCGCCGCCCCACTGACCGACTCCGAAAAAGCCGCCGGCGAAGAAGACCCCGACCCAATCCTCGCCGTCTGGCGCTACGGACTGGGAGTCACCGCTGCCTGGACCTCCGACTTCACCGAACGCTGGGGCCGCGATTACGTGAAATGGGACCAGTTCCAGCAGCTCGTCAATCAGATCGCCACCCGCATCGGACGCACCCGCCGCGAACAGTTCCTCCGCGTGTTCACCTACGTCAATGGAAATGACGGAGTTGTCGTGGTCGAAGACTTCCACCCCGAAGAAACTCTCCTCGACGTCAACGTCTCCGTCAAAGGACCTGGTGACTTCGAAAAATCACAGCCCGTCCGACAGATCGCCCCCCGCCGCTACCAAACCACCCTCCCGCTCCAGGGCGAAGGTCGCTATCAGGTAATGGTCTCCGCCACCGATGGCTCCCGAAATGAAACCGCCAACGCCGGCTTCATCGTCTCCTACTCCCCCGAATACCTCCGCTTCCGCGCAAACCCCCTCGCACTCCGCGAAATCGCCGATTCCACCGGCGGCAGCGAAATTGATATCGAAGCCGATCCCGCTGAAACCTCAGAAAAACTCTACGGCGACCGACAACCCAAACGCAGCAGCCGACCCATCTTCGACTGGTACCTGATGCTCATCGCACTCCTTATCCCGGCCGATGTCGCCATCCGCCGCGTACAACTCGATGCCGGCTGGATCAAACGACTCTTCACCCGCGAAAAACGCAGCTCCGGAAAAACACTCGGCACTCTCCTGCAACGCACCGGTGAAGTCCGCTCCACACTCGCCAGCATCCGCGGAGCCTCCGGCAGTCCGTCCCCGGAC
>JBEAUF010000084.1:0-8946 GCA_041161565.1 Planctomycetota bacterium
GTCGGGAACCTGGGGGTGGCTGTGGACGGCGGTGCAAGAGTGGCGGCGTCGGGTGTCATCAGAATCACTTTGATGGGTTGGGCGGGAGGAACGGCAGGGAGGATGCAAAGGGCGGGAACTCAGGCGGCCGCCCCGTATTCTGGCAGGCAAACCGGCAGCCGGGCAACTGACAAATCGACCAGTTCCCGCGGCGAGCAGCAAATTCCCCGACGGCTGGAAGGAAGAAACGGGCGGATCGTGCTGCTGTGCAGCCGACCCGCCCGATCCGGATTTGCTAGTCTTCCTCCAGTTCCACATTCCAGTAAGCTTCGCTTACGAAACGGGACCAGCTTTCAATTCGCACGCCGTGTGGGGCATACAGGGGATTCCACATCGGACGCACAGGCTTTTGTCGCAGCGGCATCCCGGCCTGCTCAGGAGTGCGGTTGGCTTTGCGGGTATTGCAGTCGATGCAGGCCAGCACGCAATTTGTCCACGTTGATGTACCGCCGCGGGATCGCGGAATGATGTGGTCAATCGTGAGCTCTTCACTGCCGGGACGGCAACCGCAGTACTGGCACATGAACCCGTCCCGCTTGAACACATTGCGTCGGCTGAAAGCCACAATTCGCGTCGGCAGACGGTCGTAACGCACCAGAGTGATCACCTCGGGAACCCGCAGATTGAGCCACTGCGTGCGGATCACAGGATCCCCCTCCGCAGGCTGCAAATGCGTCCAGTCCTCCCAGGTGTAAAGCTGAAAAGAGGCCGGATCCACAATCCGTGCGGATTGATTCCAGACTTTGGTGAGCGATCGAGCAACGGTGCAGACGGCGACCGGCTGCCAGTTGCGATTGAGCACCAGTGTGGGGCGTTCCAGAACAGATAACGTCATTGCAGTCTCCTGGAGCTGCGGAACAGGCTCTGTTGCTGCCGGATGTCAGGGATTGGTAATCCCGCCAACCGGTACGCAAAGGATATGCCAAATCGTGGGACGAATGCCAACAATTCGGGGTGATTTTCATCAATAAATCATGGTGGGAAAGAAAATTTTCAGGGGTGGAGAGTTCGATCGAAACGCGGCAACTGCGTGGTCGCAGGCCCCAGGTCGCCACGTACCGGGCACGGCCAGAATACTGAAAATCACAGGGAACGACACCAAATTCACCGACCACCTGTCTCATTGAAAGTCCTGTTGCCTGCTGTGTGTTTCTCTGTGAACCTCCGTGTCCTCGGCGGTTGAAATCGATCCCCCCATCCACACGTCGTTGCGCCATGCCAGTCGCACCCGGCAGGCGTTACACACTCAACGACACCGCATCTCTGCCACAGGTTCAGTGATGTTGAATGTGCGAACGGCCAGCAGACGTCAGCGTCGTTCCGCTTCCGGAATCAGCCACACGTGATGTTGCAAAGTCATCGGCCGCATTGGAGGATGCGTGCACGTCGGCCATCACCATCCCGTATCAACCCGGCCCGTATCAACCCGGAGCGATCCCATCCGCAGCGCGATTCCCGAAACCTTTCGAAATCCTCCTCCCGCAGTCCCCGCACACGTTGAACCCGAAACGGTTCCCCGTCCGGAATTTCGCGGCCCGCTGCACTACGGCTCGCTGGCACTCTCCAGCCGCTACCTGCTCTCGCCGCTCGCCGGCTTCACCACTCTGCCGTTCCGCCGCATCGTGCGGCGACTGGGTGGTGTGGGACTGGCCACAACGGACCTGGTCAACGCCCGCGCTCTGCTCAGCCGCAGTGACCGCACGCTGCAAATGGTGGAAACGCATCCCGAGGATCGGCCTTTTGCTGTACAGATTTTCGGGAGCGAATCCGAGGTGATGGCGGACGCTGCCCGATTCCTTGTGGAACTGGGAGTGGACACGATCGACATCAACATGGGCTGCCCAGTGCAGCGGATCGCCGGTCACGGTGCCGGTGCCGGCATGATGTGCAACACGAACGGAACCTTACATCTGGCTCAAACCGTGGTCGAAGCCGTTCCTGTGCCGGTCACGGTCAAAATGCGACTGGGCTGGGATGCCGACAATCTGACAGCTCCGTTTTTTGCTCGCGAGTTTGAGCAGTTGGGAGTTGCCGCGGTGGCAATTCACGGACGAACTCGTCAGCAGGGCTTCTCCGGCACCGTGTCTCTGCCCGGGATTCGCAGGGTGGTGGAGGCGGTGGAGCGAATTCCGGTGGTGGGCAATGGCGATGTCCGCTCAGTGGCCGACGCCGCCAGAATGCTCCGCGAAACCGGCTGCCACGCCGTGTCGATCGGCCGAGCAGCGCTGGCGAACCCGTGGATCTTTCGTCAGCTGTCGGAATGGGAACAGACCGGCACCTTCCAGCCGGCCGGTACCTTCGACGAACGCCTGCAGCTGATGCTGCTGCAGTTTTCCTTCCTCGAAGAACGTTTCCCTCCCGACCGCGCCGTGGTGCTCTTTCGCAAAATGGCCCACTGGTACCTCAAGGGCATGCGTGTCCGACGAAAACTCCGCGGCGATTTTCAATATGCCGCCACAGCAGCCGAACTTCGCGATTTCATCGAGAGGATTCGCGTGGAGGGACCGGTCGACGGAAATCGCACCGGAGTGCTTACTGAGGCCGAAATACCAGTTCCCAGGGGACCGGTGGAACAGTGGTGAACGCGGACATCAGGACTTCACGGCGATGCGATCGGTGATTCGAGGTCTGACATCTGACGGATCCCGCGTACTGGCGGCGCTGTCGAACAGGATGCCGTTGAAGGGTCGAGTGGTCTTGCGCCACAGATTTTCAAGACAGCGCCAGCTTTGTCGCGAAATGCTGTCTGCCGACTGAATGGCATGCAGCAGCTCCGTCAGTCGAAACGGTCTCTGCACCCACGTAATCCGCGGCAGCGCCTGCTCGTGGTCAGCGGAATCCGGATCCATGCGGGCTGTGAGCACCACCACGGCGATGTCTTCCACTCGGGCAGATTCCAGCCAGCCACAAACGCCGTCAGCAGCCGGATTGCCGCAGGCGTACACGCCTGATTCGTCGCCCCAGGGCAGTTCCCAGCTGAGTATCAGGACGTCGGGTTTGGGGCCCCGCCGCAGCGCATCAATGCAGCTCACCCCATCCGCAGCCGTCATCACTTCATAGCCGCAGCGAAGCAGAAAACGTTTGAAGAGCTGTCGACATTCCTCGTGTTCTTCAGCAATCAGCACCCTGACTGGCATCCGCTGGACTCCCCGCACATTTCCATTTCAATGTTCCACCAGAACTTAACCCGAAACCGCCCGGCATTCCGGGCTGGGTTCAGTGAGCGATTCGGAGGGCCAGACGACGAGCTCGTTGAGAATCAGACTCAGTCCGGGAATGAGCCGCAGAGCATCCTGGGCTCGCTGCCGAACGCGGTAACTGCCGACGATTCCGCAGAGCACTGCAGTGCCGTGGAACACATGACAGCGAATGCTCTGCACAGGCAGATCGGGTTCCAGCAACAACCGGATTCGCACACGTTCGGCCAACGAAGACTCGCCAGTCACCGGCATACCGCCAGCGGGGGCATCCGGATAATGACGGACAGGCATAATCATGGCAGGTTTCCTGCAGAAGACTTGAACAGGTCACGGGATGCGGCATTTGTACCCGCGTTTTAACGCGGCGAAATCGGGGATCAGCGGCACTCCGGGATGGCGACTTCCACCAGCCCGGCTCGTCACCCCAGAATCGGCGAGCCGGGCAGGGGAGCGGCATCCTGAAAATCCCGCACCGAGGGTTTTCCACCACCTGCTGTGGCAAAAACCGGACGATTTCCTCGCGTAGTTGCCACTCGTGACTGCAGTCGATAAAATTCACCCGTGCGGCCACTCGGCCAAAATTTCTGGTCTCAAATCCATCATCCGTCAGAACGGATTGCAGTCATGTCAGTGCAGGCGATTGCCGGGGTCAGTCCCGGACTTGAAGCCAAAATCATGACGGAATTTCCCTCCGTCGGCGCCGGATCAATCGGCCGTCTCATCGGCGTGCTGATGGATCTGATACCGGTCCGCGTGTTGGGCATCAAGCTGTCGTACCTGATTTTTGGTCTTCCGATGGCACCGCTGGGAGCACTCTGTTTCTTCCTGCGACTGCTCGGTTCCCGCTACGTACTCACCAATCGTTCCGTGCAGATCATGGGCGGATTGGGCAGCCAAAAGACGGGCTCAGCGGAACTGTCGGCAATTGATGACGTCGAAATCCAGGTACAGCCGGGCCAGGACTTCTTTCGTGCGGCCGACCTGCGGCTCAAATCGTCCAACGGCCAGACCCTGCTGGTGCTCCCGGGCGTCGCCGATGCCGCTGCCTTCCGCAACGCCATCCTTCGCGCCGCCGAAGCCCGACGGCTCGTTCAGTCCTCGCTCGCGACCATCAACGCCCGCCGCTAAGCCAACCCTCCAGGCGGTGTGACATGCTGGAGCCCAGCCAACTCCTCGCCTTCATCGCCGCCTCAGCACTCCTCACCGTCACCCCCGGCCCCGATGTGCTCGCCACAATCAGCATCGGACTCGCCCGGGGCTGGAGGCCCGCTGTCAGTTTTGGCGTCGGCTGCGGACTCGGCTGCCTGCTGCACACCGCCGCCGCTGTGCTCGGCACCGCCGCCATCCTCCAGTCCTCGCCCGTCGCCTACACCGCCATGAAAATGCTCGGCGGCGGATACCTCGCATGGCTCGGCACCAACATCCTCCGCAGCACCTTCAAACGTCCGCCAACCGCCGCTGTCAGCAGAACAGAACGGACTGCCGACAGCCCGCAGAACAGCCCCATGCAGCCCGCGGCAACAACCACAGCGCTGCAGCCACGTGACTTCCTCCGAGGACTGGTCGCGAACGCCACCAATCCCAAAGTGGCCATCTTCTTCCTGTCATTCCTGCCTTCCTTCGTCCGCCCCGACGCCGCACGCCCCGAACTCCAGCTGACGCTCCTCGGAGCCGCCTTTACCCTGCAGGCCGTGCTGATCTTCGCCCTGATCGGATTCTTCTCCGGCCAGTTCGGGCGCCTGCTGCAGAATTTCCCCGGCCTGCCACTGTGGCTGGACAGGCTCTGCGGCCTCCTCTTCCTGATGCTCGCGGCCATGCTGCTGACATCCAACGCCAGCCTGCAGTGATTGATCAGAGATCGAATCATCGCACGCAGCCCCGGCTATGCCCACATCCTGAGCGGGCGGGCGGAAGCCCCCGGTTACGATCCGGCACCCTGGTGCCCACCCAGCCCGCAGCGTCAGCAGCCCCTGAGCGGACGGGCGGAAGCCCCCGGTTGCGTTCCGGCACCCTGGTGCCCACCCATGCCGACAGCGGCGGGCTGCGCGTTGCCAGGGCACTTTACCCGCGGGCTCCCGCCCGGCGGCTCATGCGTGTTCTCACTTCTCACTTCCTACGCTCTCCACTCTCGCCAGGGCACTTTACCCGCGGGCTCCCGCCCGGCGGCTCATGCGCGTTCTCACTTCTCACTTCCTACGCTCTCCACTCTCGCCAGGGCTCTTTACCCGCGGGCTCCCGCCCGGCGGCTCAACGCGTTGGCCATCGCGTTTGCAAACGCACCTGGCAGCGCGGTTCGCAACGCGGTTTTGTCTCTGTGCAGGCACCGCCAACGGCCTGCGGTCACCGAATTGTGATGAAGTCATGCTGATTGATCAGAGCCTGTACGAGTGCGGCTCTGGCGGTGGCGGCTGCGTCTTTTCCGGCCGGAGCGGCTGCGCGAAAGGCGGAGAGCGCTTCGAGACAGGCGGCCAGCTCTTCCGGGGATGGTTCGGCGGCAAGCACAGCCGGGTAGGCCAGATGCACGAACTGTTCGTCCGTCGAGCCGGGTTGTCGGGAACTGAGCAGTTCGGCGATTCGGGCGGACATTTCGATGGCGAGCGGGCTGTTTTCGAGCGCCAGCGCCTGCTGGGGGACGATGCTGTCGGCGCGGCGATAGCATTCAAGCACGTTGGCGTCGTCGAACAGCGCGAGGAATTTCTGGTGTTCGTTGTGGGAGTGCACGAAGTACAGACTGCGTCGCTGTGAGTTTTCCAGCGAGACGGGAATTGACGGACCACCGAATGTCGGGTCGAGTTGACCGGCGAGCGCCAGCAGACTGTCGCGGACAATCTGAGCCTCCATGCGTACGGAATTGCCGCGCCAGTACCCGCGATTTTCGGGGTCGCTGGATGCGGTCGCGGCATGTGCACCGACGGGTGAGGAGGATAGTCCCCAGGTGTCGGAGAGCAGGATCAGGCGATGCAGGTGCTTCATACTCCAGCCGTTTTCCATGAACTCCACGGCCAGCCAGTCAAGCAGTTCCGGGTGGGTGGGTCGAGCACCGCGGCGTCCAAAATCGAATACGGACGAGACGAGCGGCCGGCCGAAATGCCGTGCCCAGATGTGATTGACGGCCACACGTGCTGTGAGCGGATTTCGAGGAGAGGCAATCCAGCGTGCAAGCGCCGAACGGCGGCCTGTGCTGGTAACAGGGAACGGACGGCGGCGGGAGTCTTCGGACTCAAGATTGCTTTCGAGCGTTTTGATGGAACCGACGAGCGGGGTGAAGGTGGTGGCGGGCTGCTCCAGTGCAGCGCGGGCTTTTTCGAGTGCCCCTGCGGCGGCATCGCGTTGCTTTTCGGCTTCGGCTCGCTTGCCGGCGGCGGCTGCGAGCAGCTGAAATTCGGCACGGGCCAGCGATTCTTCGGCAGCCAGAACCGCGACCCGGCGTTCCAGCTGTGCGGCAGCGGCAACAGCGGTGGCGGTTTCCGGCGCGGTGGCACTGGTAAACATCGCACGCTCCGCAGCAGCTTTGGCCTGCAGCAGTTCAGGCTCCGCGGCCGCAGCAGCAGCCTTCGCCTCGGCTGCTCGCAGAGCCGCCCGGGCCTGGGCCACGGTCTGCGGGCGATCGGGACCGGGACTGTCGCCCGCGTCCTGCATTTCCACATCGGCGGGCAGCGTTTTGAGCTGGAACCTGTGAAATTCAGCGACCGCGTCAAAGGTGATCAGCTGCAGCGATCCCGCACGTCGCTCGAATGGGAGCTGGCTGGCGATTGCCGGTTCGCCGTTGACCAGCACATTCACAAGTCGACCCCGAACGCGAATGGTCAGCTCCTGAGACGCTCCCAGCGGCACCGGACGGGCCTGCATGGCGCCCTCCGGATAAACCTGCTGGCCATTCTGTTTCCATGACAGCTGCACTTTCGAGCCGCCCGCATAGCTGCTCAGGTAAACCATCACATTGTCACCGGCGGTCACATCGAACCTGACGCCCACGGACTTCCACATCTGGCCGTCGAGCGGAGTGTATTTGAGCTGTGCTTCGAAGTCGGTCGGCAGTGACTGTCGGCGGAGTTCCAGCAGGCAGTCGACAGCTCCGGTCTGCTGCTGCCGGAGTCGGCCGTTTTGCCACTTCCAGTCGCCGCCGATTGGTGTCCAGAGGTCGGGATTGGCGGAAGCGAAGGAATCATCAACGAGGAGTTCGGCGGGAGTGCTGGTTTTGGGAGCAGGTGGGGTGGCTTTTGCGGCGGCGGCTGCGGCGGCTTCACGTTCACCCGCCTCCCTGACCGCCGCGGTGGCGCGTCGGACTTCTTCCTGAGCCTCGTTGATGCGGTTCTGAGCAGTCTGCAGCAGGGACGCTAGAAAGTCCGATCGGAGCTGCGGACGGGCCGCCTCTGCCGGGAGCTGCAGCGGCTGAATTGGGAACTGATCGAAATTCAGGAAAGCAGGAAGCGCGGGAATAATCGGCCGTGCCTGATCCGGATTGCGGTCATCTCCGCGGATATGCAGCCATGTGGCGGCATCGAGGTTGCAGTCGAAGGCGCGGGGGATGCCGTTCTGCTCGGCGTCGGTGATGCCCGGCAGCAGATCGGTGCGGATCTGATAGGGCTCAAAAAATGCCCGCAGCTGATAGTATTCCTGTTGAGAGAAGGGATCGTATTTGTGATCGTGACACTTGGCGCAGTTGAACGTCATGCCGAGCATGGCTTTGAAGGTGTGCTGGATGGTTTCATCAAGCCAGCTGGTGCGGTTGAACTTAAAGTACTGACGTGCCAGAAACCCTGTGGCACGCAAGCGGCTGGAGTTGGTCGGATGCAGTTCATCCGCCGCCAGCATATCAAGCAGCATCTGGTCGTAACCGGTGTCGGCATTCAGTGATTCAATGATCCAGTCTCGCCAGTGCCAGATGTGCTTTTGAGAATTGCGGACTTCGGCGCCGAGGCCCCACCAGTCGCTGTAGCGCCAGATGTCCATCCAGTGGCGTCCCCAGCGTTCGCCGTAGTGGGGTGACGCCAGCAGACGATCGACGACTTTCGCGCGGGCGGCAGGCGAGTGGTCAGCCAGAAACTGCTGCTGCTCTTCGAGCGTCGGCGGGAGACCGGTGAGGTCCAGCGAGACGCGGCGGAGCCAGGTGCGGGGATCAGCGGGCGGCTGGGCACTCAGGCCCTGCTGTTCACGCGCAAACTGCACGAAGGCGTCAATGGGGGTTGCTATGTGGCTGGAGTCCGTGACGGCCGGAAGCGGCGGACGGGAGGGACTGCGAAACGCCCAATGATCGCGGGGATCCTCTTCCGGCTTCTCGTCCACAGGTCCGGTTGCGCCGGACTGAATCCAGCCTCGCAGAGCAGCGATCTGCTCGGGCTTAAGAGCTTCGCCTTCCGGAGGCATCCGCACGGACAGGTCGGTTTCAGTGACTCGGGTGAGCAGCAAACTTCCGGCGGGATCACCCGGAATCACTGCCGGGCCGCCGTCTCCACCCTGACGAATCAGTTGTGCCGTATCCAGTCTCAGCCCGGCTTCCTGTTTGAGTGCCCCATGGCAGGCCACACACCGTTCTCGAAGCACTGTTCGGATCTGCTGTTGGTAGACGTCGTCAGCAGCGGGCAGCGGCCCTGGATGCCCCAGGTACCAGCAGCAGATGACGCTGGCGTATGCCAGCAGCAGAGCAGGGGATCGACGCAGGCAGGCGGGACGCATGGCAGGGCACCAGCGGTTGGGCGGGGTAGGG
>JBEAUF010000111.1:0-16021 GCA_041161565.1 Planctomycetota bacterium
TGCGAGGGCGTAACCGGAGGCTTCCGCCACTTATGAGCCGCCTGGAGGCAGCCTGCGGGTAAAGAGTCCCGGCAACGCGGTGCTGACGCCGCGGGCAGGCATGCGCGCCACGGTGCGAAGGCGTAACCGGGGGCTTCCGCCCGTCCGCTCAGAGGCGGCAGGGATGCGCACCAAGGTGCGATGGCGTAACCGGGGGCTTCCGCCCGTCCGCGCAGAGGCGGCAGGGATGCGCACCAAGGTGCGAGGGCCTAACCGGGGGCTTCCGCCCGTCCGCTCATAGGCGGCAGGGGTGCGCCCCAGGGTGCGAAAGCGTAACCGGGGGCTTCCGCCCGTCCGCTCAGAGGCGGCAGGCGTGCGCACGAGGGTGCGAGGGCGTAACCGGGGGCTTCCGCCCGTCCGCTCAAGGGCGGCAGGGGGGCGCACCAGGGTGCGAAGGCCTTACCGGGGGCTTCCGCCCGTCCGCTCATCCGTTCTTACTTCTGCGTTCTCCTCTACTCTCTACTTTCCACCCTCTCCTCTCTCGCTCAGGGGGTAGGCAACGGCACTGCGGCGCCGTCCCGAGGTGCATACACCCGCCGTTTTTCTTGTGCTGAAGGTCGCAGTGTATTGCATTTTCAACCACTGGCTGCGTAGACTAGAGTTGGAATTTCAGGAGTTTTCCGGATGCCGACCGACCCGCCATCTTCGCATTTCTCCGAAACCGGCTGGGTGACAGTGCGTGGACCGGCCAATTGGTTCCGGCTGCGTTCGCCCGAAGAACTGCAGGTTTCACAATCACAGTCCGTGATGGAAATTCGGTTGCCCGGCCCCCAAAGCGGTGACTCCGAAAGCGACGATGCTGCCGGACCGCTGTTGATGTCATTGGCTGCATGGTGGGACGAAAGTGAATCTCCGGAATCCGCCCGTCGGCTTCCGGATCTGTCCATTCTGTTCCCAACGGTCACCGCTCTGCACCAGCTGTCCACTCTGCCGGGCGGTGACTGCAGCGAAGTCTGGGGCGGCTTTTCCCGCCGCGCGGCTGTCGGCTGCTGGCTCAGCCGCATCTTCGGTCGCCGCGCCCGCTACGAATGGCGGCTGTGGGTGTTCCGACGCGGCGACCTGACGGTGCTCGCAACGGCTCAGTCCGCCGACCGCACTCCGCTTGATCCCACCCGGCTCGCACTCTGCGAATCTCTGCTCAAAACCCTGCAGCTGGCCGATAATCCGGCGTGGCCTCCCGACACCTTTCAAAAGCAGGTTGTGCGTCTCGCCCGTGAACATTTTCCGCTGCTCCAGTCGGCCTCGGTCCGCGGGTTCTCCGTGCGTTTAGGCCAAAGCGAACTCGGGCTTTCCAATTTTTACCGAATGTACCTTCAGGCGCCCGACCAGTTCCGCCGGATCGTGCTCCCTGGGCTGACGTCGCTCGTCCGCATGCAGGAACTCAGCCCCGCGCAGCTCATTCCGGATTTCAGCGAAGTTCGCGAGCGAATCCTGCCCATGCTCGCCCCTGACGATGATTCCCGCCATGACGAACGTGTCCGCCAGCCATGGGTTGGTGGGTTGTCCATCGGTTATGTGGTCGATGAAGACGACTCCTACCGGTACATCCATCGGCAGATGCTTGAAAACTGGGACGTCACCTGCGACGACCTGCACGAAGCCGCCCTTGAAAATCTTCAGGAGTACGCCCGCAGCAATCCGTTGTCCATGACGGTTGTTGGCGAAGAAGACAACCCGCAGATGCTCATGCCCGTGCGGCCCGACGCCTACAATTGCTCACGCATCCTTGATCCGACCTTCCACCAGCAACTGCGGGAGCTCTTCGGCCCCCAGCTCGTCATGGGGCTCCCCAACCGCGACTTCTTCGTCTGCGTTTCGCTCCGGGAACCCGGGCTCATCCAGCAGGTGCGGCAGCGCGTTCGGGAAGATCATGCCACCATGCACCACCCGCTCACTCAGCGACTGCTCCTGATTTCGCCGGATGGAGTCAGCGAATATGTGGACCCCTGAAGCGTCCCATCATGGCCACTCGCGAGCGGCCGGCGCCGTCTTCACAGCGGTTGTCGCATGAGTCGAACAACCATTGTGTTCTGCGGGGGAGGGTCCGGTGGCCACTTATCCCCGGCCATCGCGATCATCGAGCAGCTGCAAAAGCTCCGCCCCGACGTCCACTCCGCCCTGTTCTGCAGCCACCGCCCCGTCGACCGGCAGATCCTCGAAGCCGCCGCACCCTCCCTCCCGGCACTCACATGGCAGCCTGTCGTTCAAATTCCCCGCGGATCATTTCCCCGGCGACACCTGCAGGGACTGCTGGAAATTCACCGCAGCAAACAAAGCCTGCTCACAATGTTCCGCCAGCTCCGGCCAGCCGTTGTGGTCGGGCTGGGAGCCTTTGCGTCCATTCCAGGTGTGCTCGCCGCCAGCCGGCTAAAAATCCCCATCCTGCTGCTCGAAGCCAACACCGTGCCCGGTCGCGCCACACGAATGCTGGCCAGCCGCGCGGCCCGAATCTGCGCCGGTCTCCCACTCGCCGACAACCTGAAGGCCAAACTGCGGACCACCGTCGAACTCTGCGGCGTCCCCGTACGCGATGCCATCAGCGACATCGCCCGCAGACCACTGCCGCAGTCCCCCGACCGCCGCACCCTGCTGGTGATTGGCGGCAGCCAGGGCGCGACAAGACTCAATACACTTTTCCTGCACGCCCTGCGCTTCGACAATGCCCTGCCGCCGGGATGGAAGATCCTGCATCAGGCCGGAACCCATGATGCCGAACGGGTGCGGCAACTCTACCGGGAACAGGCGCTGCCGGCTGAAGTCGTGGAGTTCCTGCCCAACCTCCCCGAACGACTGCCGGAAATCGGCCTCGCGGTGAGCCGCGCCGGAGCAGTCACGCTCGCCGAACTTGCCTGCGCAGCCATTCCCGCAATCCTCGTCCCCCTTGCCTCAGCGGCAGACAAGCACCAGCAGCACAATGCGCACTGCATGGCTTCAGCCGGAATGGCGGCAGTCGTGGATGAATCCGCCAGCACCTCAGTGGCGGCCCGGCATCTGCAGAGTCTGCTGCAGGAAATCAGCCACAGCGAATGCCGACTGCAGCACATGGCCAAAATCGCCCGCCACCTGGCCACGCCGGATGCCGCCAAAGTCATCGCGACGCGACTCCTCCAATCCACAGACCCCACCTGACGGCCTCATCGAAAATACTGGATATTCGCATCCAGAAGTGATGATTTTGAGCTGCGAAATTCCGCATGATTGATGGCGGAGCGGCCAGCCCGAATGGCCTGTTTACTGCAGACGGCCACGACTTCGAAAACACTGCACCTACCCGCCGCCGAGGGGCTGTTCGAGGATCATCACTCGGACAGCCCCTTCTGGTTTACTCGTCAGCCGCCACACTGATGCCGCGAATCAGCGTTTCCACTGGCTGCCAGCGCAGCTGGCCGTTGGTATCGGGCAGATGGAACAGCGTCAGAGTCGCTTCGGCACCTTCTTCCAGCGTCACCGCGGGCAGTTTCAGCAGCCGCCGTGGGTTGCTCGACGCAAGCTCCCAGACAGCGGCCAGCGGCAGTCGACTCACTGTCTGAAAATGTGCAATGCACTGACCGGTGGTCGCACCGGAACCGGCAAGAAACTGCGTCTGACCGGCAACCACGATACGGCCGTCAGCCAGCACATCCACATCGACTGCGGGGGTGTGATAGCGGCCTGGCGAACAGCCGCCAAATCCGGAAACATCGCAGGTCAGAATCAGCCTTTCCGGGGTTTTGCAGCGGAGGATACAGCTGAGCATATCGGCGGGCACGTGCCAGCCATCGGCGATGATGCTGCAGGTCAGGCGGTCATCGGCCAGCTGCGGCCAGAAGACGTTGTCGTGTCGCGGCACCATTCCTGCACAACCGTTGCCGAGGTGGGTTCCCAGAGTGGCTCCGCGTTCGACAGCTTCGTGAATCAGTGCGGCGGGTGCGGCCGAATGGCCGATGGCAGCCGTGACCCCACTGGCCGTGAGCCGGGGCAGGATCTCGAGGGCCCCAGGAGCTTCGGGAGCGAGTGTGACAAGTCGCACGAGTCCTCCGGCGGCCTGCTGCCAGTGCTGCAGTTCCCCCCATTCCGCCGCGCGCACTTCGCCGGCCGGATGCGCACCACGGGGCCCGTTTTCCGCAGAAATCCACGGGCCCTCCACATGGCAGCCGGGGACCATGGCCCGCACCAGCCCTGAACGTTCCCGTGCCGTCCGGATCACACTCAGGCCATGCTCAATCGCTTCCCGGGAATTCGTGATCAGAGTCGGCAGACAGCCGGCAATTCCCTGGCGGGCGAAGTCTGTGATCACCGTCTCCACGTCGTCGGCGGTGAGCGATTCGCTGCTGAACCAGATGCCGCGGTATCCGTTGAGCTGGAGGTCAAACAGGCCAGGTGCGGCCCACGGCAGCTGCTGCAGCTCGTCGGCGGGCAGCTCGAGCGGGACCAATGACTGAATGCGATTCTGGCGAACCGACAACCGCACCGCCGCGCCCGTATCCAGTCGCCTCACTGTCCATGTTTTCATCCGCACGTCACTCCACAGATTTGGTGAATCATCGCGACCGGCTCGGTTTGTGCCGCAGAATGCGTGCCGCAGCAGGCAGCAATTGCCGACACCCAAATACGGCCCCGCACGTCAGGATTCCACCACGGGCATCTCAGACAAAATCCGCACCGCCTCGGCTGCCCCCAGTTCAGGAATCAGCGCTGTGACGGCGATGCCGGAAACCACACGCGTCAGATTGTGATCAATTCTGCCTGGTTGTCCCCAGACAGCTCCGCTGGCTCGCGTCATGTAGATGGAGAGTGTGTGATGTCCGGTTCCGGGCCGCTCACCCACGATATGCAGCAGCGAATAAGCTCCGTCCCGTCCCCCAAAGAGCTGCTCACCGATGCGGTAACCCGCACGCACTCGACCGGCATGCACCAGCAGCACTTCCGGAGCCGGGCGAAAACCCGCTGCCACAAGCGCCGGGCGGAGACTTCTGAGCAGCTGCTGGAGCTGGTCACGGTCGGTCAGGGCGAGGGCGTTGAGTCCGTCAGAGACGACCAGCTGCAGATTCTCAGACGCACCGCGGCCTCGCAGGAGTTCCTCAAGCTGCCTCGCAGATGCCTCCGACAGCTGCTCACCGGAAGTCGGATGCAGGATGTAGTCCACCCGATCGGCCGACCGGGTGTTCAGCACCACCGCCCCGGGAATGGACTGGGCCAGGTTCGGGTCCAGCTCCTTCCAGATGCTGACCCGGGCGTCTGTATAGATCCGGTGGAGTTCGCGATTGAGTTCCGGTCGCAGCTCCGACGGACGATCACCGGTCCCGTCCGCAAGGAACACGCCCCGGGATCGGACCTCCGCCATCCGCAGCCGAGCTTCCTCGAGGATCGCAGCATTGCTCCGCTGGTCCCCCCGGCGCCGCAAATACTGCAGAAAGACCCACGCCGGGTCACCGAAGTGCTCAGTCGGCCGGCCCTCCCCGTCAATCACACCCAGCGACTGAAAGAAGGCCCACATGCGGTCATCCACCTTCAACCCGAACTGCTCGCGAATCGCCACGTGATCGTGAAACCCGGTTGTTAAATACCCGAGCATCGGATCGATGCGGGTGGGCAGTGCCATCAGGTAGGCAGGATTGGCCGGCATGACCTGTTCAATGCACCATCCCAGATCATCCAGCGAGACATCCATGTGCAGGGTGGAGCAGATGTCGAGGCCGATGGTGAGCCCGTGGAGCTTTCCCATGGCAATGTCTTCCAGACAGCACCGCACCAGCTGTTCCCGAGTCCGAAAAACCTCAGGCCCGATAAACCCGGCCACATCATTCAGATGCACCCATGGCTGGTGGGGACTTTTTGATTCTGCCAGCGTCTGACGCACGACGGCCGTGAGGGCGCGCGCGAATCCGTATTTGCGTGCTTCATGAATCACCATGTCCACGCCGTAACCGTGGCCATTGGTGAAATCCGCGCCCTGCCCGGTTTCGAAATACAGACCAAATTTTCCGGTCCTCGCCGCGGCGTGCTGACGCATCGACTCCGTGGAAATGCCGAACGTGGCATTTGCCGCAGTATTCCCGGCGATGCTTTGAAACCAGAGCGCCGTCAGGCCCGGATGGCGGCGTTCCACTTCCGCCTGCACATCAATGTGGGCCAGTACGCAGTGCGGCAGCACCTCCTCGATTCCAAACACACGAGTAATGTCCTGCAGCGTCCGCTGCACATCCGCCACCGACTCCGGGTCGCTGGATACCGGGTTGGTTCCCAACAGCACATCGCCAACAGCCCAGGCGAAGGCGTTGAACACCTGCCAGCGGATGTCGTCCACGTTGTCCGTCGGGGAATTCGGCTGGACGCGTGCTCCAAGATACCCGCGCGCCCCCAGATGGGTGCCGGGCAGCGGATGAAACAGCGAAGACCCCAGCTGAATCAGCTGCTGATTATCCATCAGCCGGACCACGCAGGCAATTACGTCGCTGGTGAGCCCCGGCAGAAGCGATTTGATCTGATCCTCGGATGCAGACAACAGGTAATCGCGGAGTTGCCCGAGCGTCCAGGTGGCAATTTCTGACTGTTTGCTGCGGTCGATCGGGCCAAGGATGAAACTGAGCAGCTCATCGGTGTACGGCGGATGCTGGTCGATGGTGCCAAGCGGCGTTTCGGCCAGCAGTCGGCGAGCCAGCAGCCGCTGGTCAGCATCCCGAGCGGCGACCCCGATGATGGCGTCGCCTTCCTTCCATTCGTTGGCCGCCCCCAGCAGCTGGCGGTAGAGCGTGTCATCCCAGCCACCGGAGCGGGCTGTCAGCCATGCAGTCAGATCTTCTGCGGCGGCTGCGAAACCGGGCTGGGCTGTCCAGCCGGCGCGGAACGGGAGCGCGGCGGCCACGGCCGCCGCGCCTGCGGCAAGGATTCGTCGACGATGCAGCATGTTCCGGATTCCTCAGCTAACACCCGTCATTCAATGCCATGCATCCTGCGGCGAATCTCACGAGAACCTGCGATCAGCACGAATCCCGCGATGGCTGGCACAGCCGTGAACACAAAGAAGAATGTGGCCAGCCCATACTGCTCGGAAATTTTGTCGATCATCGCACCACTGAGTCCCGCCAGATAATTGGCGATGGCGGATGCGAGGAACCAGATGCCAAACATCAGTCCCACCAGTCGTGCCGGTGCAAGCTTGCTCACATAGGACAACCCGACAGGCGAAACGAAAAGTTCACCGAGAGTGTGGAACAAATAGGCCACCACCAGCCACCACATGCTCAGCTGGGCTGTTTTGGCTCCCTTTTCCAGGCCGACGCAGGCCATGCCCAGAGCAGCGAAGCCGACGCCAAGGAGGATCAGGCCAAGACCGAATTTGACGGGTGCAGAGGGATTGAGCCGGGTTTCCCAGATGCGTCCGATGAGCGGTGCGAGGGCGATAATGAAGAACGAATTGAGGGTCTGGAACCATGAGGCCGTCACTTCGGTTTCATTGCCGAGGATGCGTTTCACAACAGCCTGCTGACGGCTGGAATAATTCGCGGCCTCGCTCTCTGAGAGCAGACGCAGAGTGCCTTCGCCGCCCTTACCGGCGAGGTCCACCACGATGACTTCCTGTCCGGCTTCCAGCGTCACATCGGTGAGCAGTGAAGCGGTGACGGGGCCCGCTGGCTTTGCGGGCTTCTCAGCCGCGGCTGCGGACTCTTCGGATGCGGAGTCCGCCGGTTTGTCGGTGGAGGCGGGTGCAGCAGCCGCGGGCAGCGGTGTGACGGCCAGTTCATAGGCTCGAGTGTTGAATTCGCGGTTCATTCGCCAAACCGCTGCGCTCCAGATAATCACGAAGCTGAACACGATGAAGGCGTTGGAGAGTGCAATTTTCCCACGGGTGGCTGCGACCAGTTTGAAGAGCACCCACGTGACGATCACGAGCGGCACGAGGGTGAGCAGCGTGTCGACCCAGAAGAAGGCGGTGGCGGCAGTACCCTTCAGCACACGGGCTGTGTAGTCCTTGGCGAAGATGTTCATCGATCCGCCAGCCTGCTCAAACGCCATCCAGAAGAAGATGGTGAAGAATGAGAGGATGCCGATCACCAGCAGCCGATCTGTTTCAACCTTCTGCGGTACCTGCTGCTGTTCGGACGGCTGTTTGGGCTTGTCTTTGCTGGTGGGTGCCAGCCCCAGCTCGCCGAAGATTGTTTGGCCAAACTGGAACATCAGCATGCCGAGGAACATAAAAATCCCGGCCAGTCCGAATCCGTAGCTCCACGAAATCTTTTCACCGATGTAACCACAGAACAGCATGCCGAAAAACGCCCCGGCGTTGATGCCCATGTAGAAGATGGTGTAGGCCGAGTCCTTCTTTTCGGGTTTGTTCTTGTAGAGCTGTCCGACGATGGAGGAAATATTTGGTTTGAACAGGCCGTTGCCGATGATCAGCAGCACGAGGCCAGCATAGAACATCGACCGCGTTTCAAAGGCCATGGCACCGTGTCCAAGCGTCATCAGGAGTGCCCCCAGCAGCACTGCGCGGCGATAACCGAGGATGGCGTCGGCCAGTATGCCTCCGAGGATCGGAGTGACGTACACGAGCCCGGTGTACCAGCCATAGAGCTCCATGGCCTCTGCGCGAGTCCACGCCCAGCCTCCGGCGGCCGCATCACTCACCAGAAACAGCACCAGCAGGGCCCGCATGCCGTAGTAGCTGAAACGTTCCCACATTTCCGTGAAAAACAGCAGAAACAGGCCTGGCGAGTGGCCGAAGACAGTTTGTTCGGTCTGCGGCGAGTCTGTGTTGGCGGTCAGAGTGCTCATACGGGATCCGTGTGGAGAATAAAGGTGCAGGAGTGATTGGGAAGCAGTGGCGGGAGGAATGGGGAAGGTCGTATGCGTGCCGCTGCGTCAGCGGGAATTGAGTGCCATGGTGATGGTTTTGAGTTCCGTGTAATTGGCAAGTCCGGCTTCACCCAGCTCGCGTCCGATGCCGCTCATCTTAAAGCCGCCAAACGGCGCGGCCGCGTCGAAGACGTCGTAGCAGTTCACCCAGACTGTCCCGGCCCGAAGCGACTGTGCGAGCGTGTGCGCTTTGGAAACATCCCGAGTCCAGACCGCTGCGGCCAGCCCGTAGGCGGTGTTGTTGGCTCGCCGAATCACTTCCTGCACATCGCGGAACTTCAGAATGCTCATGACCGGCCCGAAGATCTCTTCCCGGGCAATATCCATGCTGTCGTCCACGTTGGCAAACACCGTGGGCTCGATGAAGTAGCCTTTCTGCCCGACACGGCGACCACCCGTCAGACAGGCGGCGCCCTGAGCATTTCCGCGGTCGATGTAGGTCATGATTTTGTCGAACTGGGCCCGGTCCACCTGGGGGCCCTGGCGAGTTCCGCTGTCGAAGGGATTGCCCACTGCCCGCTGACGAGCCCGAGCGAGCACCTTTTCGATGAACACGTCATGCACGGATTCCTCGACAAACAGACGGCTGCCCGCACAGCAGCACTGGCCCTGATTGAAGAACAGGCCAAATTCAGCACCCGCGGCGGCAGCGTCCAGATCCGCATCGGCAAAGACGATGTTGGGACTCTTGCCCCCCAGCTCAAAAGTCAGGCGTTTGAGCGTTTCTGAGGCTTCCCGCATGATGATCTTCGCCGTCGTGCCTTCGCCTGTAAACGCGATCTTGTCCACCTGTGGATGACGGACGAGAGCAGCACCTGCAGTGGGACCATAGCCGGGAACCACATTGATCACGCCCGGCGGAAAACCAGCCTCCAGCGCCAGTTCGGCCATCCGCAGACAGGTGAGCGGTGTTTGTTCAGCCGGCTTCATAACAATGGTATTTCCAGCAGCCAGCGCCGGGCCCCACTTCCAGGCCACCATCAGCATCGGGAAGTTCCAGGGAATGATCTGTCCGCAAACCCCGATGGGCTCGCGACGCGTGCAGCAGAAATAGTCGCCGCGAATCGGGATCGTGTGCCCCTGAATTTTGTCGGCCCAGCCGCCGTAATACCGCAGACAGTCGATCACCAGCGGCAGGTCGGCCGCGCGGGAGTCACTGATGGGTTTGCCGTTGTCGAGCGTTTCCAGAGCGGCCAGTTCGTCAAAATTCTGCTCGATCAGGTCCGCCAGTTTTGTCAGCAGGCGACCGCGATCCCGGGCGTCCATCCGCGACCAGGGACCGGTTTCAAAAGCCGCCCGCGCGGCGTGCACCGCCAGATCAATGTCCGCCGCATCACCCTCAGCCACCTCGCAGATCACTTCCTCCGTCGCCGGATTCACCGTTGCAAATGTGCGACCACTCACCGCAGGACGGAATTCGTCACCAATCAGGATCCCCGTCTGACGGATCGAAGGCGGACTGTAGATGGCAGCAGTCGACATGCGTGGCTCCTGAAGGGCATACGGAACAGGGTTGGTGGGAGTCGTGGGAGCGAGGCCGGTGGGCCCCGCGGGATTATGCCGCGAGTTTCCCGGATTTGCGAACGTGCCGGCAGGAATTCAGCGATTCGCGGGAATTCGGTCAGTCCTCCGCTTTTACAGGCTTCGCAGCAGGCAGAGTCATCGCGAGGCGGATTCCGATGCTGCTGCTGCGAAGTGCGGGGTCGTCGTGATTGCGAAACGCGCACCGCGCGAGACTGTAATCATTGAACCAGCTCCCCCCGCGATAGATCCGCTGCGTGCCGGTCGGCGGGCCGCCCTGATCCTCAAACTCCACCGCAACCTTCGGCAGATGCCAATCGACGCACCACTCAAAATGACTGCCGTGCATATCGAACAGGCCCTGCAGACCGGGCCGCAGTTGTCGCGGCTGCGACACCTGCCGCTGACTGTTGTCCGCCAGCCATGCAAACTGCCGCAACAACCGGGCATCGTTGCCAACTCCCCAGGCTGACCGGAAACCAGATCTGGCGGCCGCCTCCCATTCGGATTCCGTGGGGAGGCGAAAACCGGGCAGATCGAGTCCTGCAGGCCAGTTACGGGGGGCCCACGAAGCCAGTTCGCTCGCCTCCCGCGGGAATTGCCCGGCATCCAGCGTTCCCGGATCCTGCCAGACCTGATCAGTCTCCGGCATGCCCGCCTGAATCGTCAGCCAGCGGCAGAAACGAACGCTGTCATACCAATGGGGGCCAAAGCCCGCAGCTGTCGGCTGCAGCGAGTACTGCTGCATGTAGACCGCAAACGACGGGTCGAAGGCGATGAGCTCCGCAAAGGTGAGTTCCCGATCGAGCAGCGCGAAACTGCGCGGAATTGTCACGGTGCGCGGAACTTCGTCGGGCTCCCGCAGTGGTTCATTGTCCGGTGAACCAAGCACGTGGATGCCAGCGGGAATCACCACAAAGGTGAAATGAAACGTCTGTTTCGCAGGAGAAGCGGGGGAGGCGTTCCCAGTGGCCTCGTCCGATCCGGCCTTTCCGGCCGCGGCTGCCGGTTGAGAAATTCCGGCTGCCGAATCCACCGCCGGCTGCACCTCAACCGCCATCGTAAACCACTCGCGGTCTGCAGACCACGGAAACTCCGAACGCTCCACGGCATCCGCCAGGTCCGCTCGATTCCAACGCCGCAGAAGCCATGCTGAGGCGCTGTGAATTGCCGCCCGAGGATCTTCACGACACAGGCGTTCCACCGCGCCAGTCAGCTCCGCAAGCACCGGCTGGGCGAACTCAGCCGCCTCAAATTCTCCCAGACACAGAATCGCAGCCCACAACAGACGCAGTGCGTGACGGGGTTGTGCAGGGGGCGTTTCCAGCAGCTCGCGAAACCAGCCGGCAGCCTGATCCGCTGTCACTCCACAGGCCCGGCAGCGAAACACCCACTGCACAACAGCTTCGGGATCATCCACCGGATCCGGAAATCCGGATGCGGACCGGAGCTGCTGAAGACGCAGCAGGGCCACAGCGGCCGTGCCGCGTCGCAGGCTGAACCGCGACCGTTCCGCAGGCGTCAGCGACTCGAACGGAACCGTGGTTGCCTCCCGCACCAATACCGCGGTTGCGGCAGCACTGTTTTCCGCCTCGAGCAGCGGGTAGAGGATGCTGAATTGCTGCGGCGTCGCAGCGGCCGTCAGCTCCGCCAGCTCGGACACATCGTCGGCACAATAATCCGCCAGCGCATTGGCCGCTCCAAGCTGCTGAATTTCCGAGGCTGCCGGATCGCTGAAGAGCCTTTTCAAATCTTCCAGCAACCGCTGCTTCACAGGCCGCAGGGCCTCGCGAAGCAATGGCTGAAATTCCGGGTTGGCGGCCACCAGTCGCCCCGCCGTGAAACTTGTCTCCTCCGGCGTCCACGGCTGCACATCCTCAGACGACAATTCATCCGCCAGCACCAGTGCAGCGCGAAAACGCTGCTCCGGATCGCCGCGATCATCAGCCAGCAAACGCCGAAATTCAGGCACCAACCGAGGGCGGACAGGCCGCAGGACCCTGCGAATCGTGAACACATAGCTGAGCTTGCCATTGAGCAGTTCCGACACCAGCGGTTCCGTGCGGGAGTGATCAAGGCAGGCCAGTGCGATCCGGGCATGAAGCTGTTGTCTCTTCGCAGCGGCTGTTTCCGCCCGCTGTTCCGCGAGCGGCTTTAGCAGTGCAGCGGCCGCCGGAGTTGCGGAGACGGTATCAAGCACCTCCGGGAGCTGCTCCGGAGCCGACTGCAGCAACTGGCCCACCAGCCCCGCAACCCGTACGGCCTCCCGTTCCCGCGCCGCCTGTCGGATCAGCCCGACGGCAGCCAACACCAGCAGCACACAAACACAGCACGCCACACCCAACCGCCGCAAATGCAGCCCATCAGCCTGCTGCATGACGTCACGCTGAGGTGCAGTCCAGCGTTTGCCGGATGTGAACAGGCGAATTCCCGCCCATTCCGTTAGCGAGGGCAGGCTGCGGTGTTCGGGACGGGACAGCCAAAGCTGCGTGCGATCTTCCAGAATCAGTGCTGCACGCCCCCGACGCGTCTGCCGCTGACGACGCAGCAACCACGTGCGAATGGCCGGAATCAGGGCGTCGTGTGCCAGCTGCCAGCGAGGAACGGCCGATGGCTCTGCGGCAGAACCGCTGGTGCGAATGAGCAGCCGCAGTTCACTTTCAAGCAGCTGCAGAGTGCGGGTCACGTCACCCGCAACCGACTCATTGCCCACGGCAGCCGCCAACTGCTCGGCCGTCAGCGCGGGACCACGAATACTCAGATATGCAGCGGGCAGCAACGCACCACAAATCCGCTGCGCAACCGCAGCCAGCGCTCTGCAGCCGGGCAGGGATCGCGGTGAATCGAAGTGTTCTTCAAGGCAGAGCACTCCAGGATCGGCACCAATCCGCAGCCCGGCAAGACTTGCAGATTCCCACGGGCGGCGTCTGAGCCAGTCCGTGAGCCATGCCAGACGGATGGGAGCCGTCCTGCCACCAATGGAAACGTTCTCCACCGCACGCCGCAGAAACTCGTAATGCGCCGGCTGCAAATCCGACTCAAGCGCCGGCAGCTTCTGCAGGCCTCGGCCGAAACGCATGAGCACACGTTCGGCGTGTGCGGCTTCGAAATTGTCGAGCAGCATGCAGTTGCGGGTTTCGGCCAGAGGCTGTTCGAGCTCCCGCATCAGTTCGGCGGCCCGGGCCGTGTATTCCTCCCGGATCACCAGCAGCACCTGCAGACGCCACGTCGTACACTGCCGCAACGCTGCCATCAGCTCCGAATCGGGCTCGACAAACCCCCACTGCAGACACTGTTCGAACTGATCAAGCACCAGCAGGACCTGGGGGCCTGCATCCGCCTGCTCGTGGCCCTCACGCAACAACGCGCAGGACTCGCTCAGCGTGGCCCCGGAGGGCAGTGCCGGACAGAGTCGGCGAAGAGTTGACAGCAGCAGAAACTCGGGGTTTTCCGAAGTCATCTCAAGGCAGGCGGTGGCGATGTTTCGCCGCAGACTGGGGAGCAGGCCCGCACGGATGAACGAAGACTTCCCGCACCCACAGGGACCACTGATCAGACCAGTACCAAAGCAGTCCTCCACCGCGTTCGACTCGATCCTCCGCTTCCAGAAACGAATGCTTTCAGGCAGCCCGTCCCGGTCACGCAGCCCCGGGAGCAATCCGCAGTAAAACTTCGCGTGCTCGACTTCAAAAGGCAGGAATCCGTTGGGCACGGCCGGAGCTTCCGTTCGATCCGCGGTGCCGCTTTCCTGCTGCTGCAGCCAGTGCCGCAGGTCGGCAATCAACTCTTCAGCATCCTGGTATCGCCGCGATGGCTGCCGCGCGGTCAACCGCAGCACGATATCCTCCAGCTCCCGCGGAATCTCAGGCTGCACCGCTCGCGGCGGTACTGGGTCAGATCCGGCAACGGCCCTGAGCACCTCCATGGCCGATTTACCCGGCCATGCCCGCTGTCCCGTCAGCAGTTCGTGAAAGACCAGTCCCAGCGAATAGAGGTCGCTGCGGGCGTCCATCCGATGCGTTTCACCACGAGCCTGCTCGGGACTCATGTACGCCGGTGTCCCCACAATGCCGCTGCTCACCCGGGAAGACCTGCCCGGACTGACGGCCAGCCCGAAATCCGCTACCACGGGATTGCCGCTGTCAGCTTCGATCAGAATATTGGCCGGCTTGATGTCCCGGTGAATTAACCCGTGACGGTGCGCTTCGTGGAGCGCCTCGGCAATCCGAATCAGCATCTCAACAGCGCGTCGAAATGTCAGGCGGCCCGCTGCCAGCAGCCCCTCCAGCGTTCCACCCTCCACGTAACGACTCACCACATGAATCGCCCCGTCGCTGTCCCGACCCACGTCGAACACCGGCACGATCCCGGGATGGCTCAACCCCGCAACCAGCCGGGCTTCCCGCAGATAGGCCTCCTGACCGGCAGGATCCCGCAGCCGAGCGGCTGCGGGGACCTTCACGGCGACCCACCGCTGCAACTCAAGATCCTCGGCAAGAAACACGATGCCCGCCGCACCACGCCCCAGCACCCGCTCCGGGCGATAGCGTCCGGAACCGCCAATCAATCCCCCAGGAAGTGCGGCAAGAAGATCATCAGACAACCCGCCCGCGGATTCGTTCCGCGGAGTCTGCTCTTCGGCGTCCTGAGTCGCCATGCCGTCCGGAACAATCGTGGCTGCTGTCGGGTCAGGAACTTCATGCGGAGGACGCGGACCACCACCGTGCGGCGCGGGGTTCTGACTCATGCAGACTGCTGCTCCTCGTTCGGAGACCGCGAAACAATGGGTGACGACGCAGGGAACCACCCAATCCGACCGGATCATCAACCGGCGAAGTGCTGCAGTCAAGCATAATCGCGTTGCCATTCACCGCGTTTGAGCCGCCCGAATCACCGCCACTTTTCCGCCGTACACCCGCACACCACAGATTCGTGGCTGGACTCAGTCAGATTCTTCGCGACAATATCACGCAGTTCCCGGTTCATGCAGACTCTCAACAATCAACATTCCTGACGCTCGACATTCAACAGGATCTCATCCGTCCATGGCGGCAGCCCCAAAAAAGCCCATTCGAGGCAACTCCGAGGCAGAACGACAGATCGTCTGCACCAACCGCCGCGCGCGACACGACTACGATGTGCTTGATGAAATGGACTGCGGAATCGTGCTCACCGGCAGCGAAGTCAAGAGCATTCGCAACCACAAAATCACTATTGAAGAGGCACACGCACGAGTCGAAAACGGCGAAGTCTGGCTCGTTGACTGCGACATCGCCGAATATGCCGAAGCCAGCATCTACAACCACGCCCGACAACGCACCAGAAAACTGCTCCTGCATCGCCGCGAAATCCGCAAATTCGCCGAAACGGGCGAAAATGACGGACTCACACTCATCCCCCTCTCCGTCTTCTTCCAACGCGGCTTTGTCAAAATCCGACTCGGACTTTGCAAAGGCCGCAAACAACACGATAAACGCCAGCGACTCAAGGAAGCCGCCGACCGCCGCGAAATGCGCTCCGCACGCATGAAATTCACCGGCGGACCACCACGCGGGAAAACTCGCTAACGGACGGGCGGCAGCCCCCGGTTGCGATTCCGGCACCCTGGTGCCCACCCCTGCCAACC
>JBEAUF010000122.1:0-69255 GCA_041161565.1 Planctomycetota bacterium
CGCCCGTCCGCTCAGGGGCGGCAGGGGTGCGCACCAGGGTGCGGAGGGCGTAACCGGGGGCTTCCGCCCGTCCGCTCAAGGGGCTGGCAGGGGTGCGCACCAGGGTGCGGAGGGCCTAACCGGGGGCTTCCGCCCGACCGCTCAGGGGCTGGCAGGGGTGCGCACCATGGTGCGGTGGGCGTAACCGGGGGCTTCCGCCCGTCCGCTCAGGGGGCTGGCAGGGGTGCGCACCAGGGTGCGAAGGCGTCACTGGGGGCTTCCGCCCGTCCGCTCAAGGGGCTGGCAGGGGTGCGCACCAGGGTGCGGAGGAGTGACCGGGGACTTCTGCGCGTCCGCTCGGGTGTGGCGTTGGACTGCCGGCTTGTTTCATCCTGCGTCCCGTGATAACGTTGCGGTTCCGGATACCGGTCGTCGTCCGATTTTCCACCCTTCAGGGACCAGACTGTGACTCTTCAACGATATTGTCTCCGCGTTTCCACCTGTGCCCTTCTGTTTGCTCTGCTGGCGTTCGCTCCAGGTTCGCTGTTTGCTGCGGACGACAAGCAGCCTGCCGATGACCGCTATCCGAAGAATACGTGGGTGCCGCTGTTCAATGGCAGGGATCTGGACGGGTGGATTCCGAAAATCCGTTACAGCGAGCTTGGCGACAACTACCACAACACATTTCGTGTTGAAGACGGGCTGCTCAGGGTGCGCTACGAAGCGGCGGGATACCCGGAATTCGGTGAGCGTTTCGGGCATTTGTTTTTCCGGGACCAGTTCCGCAATTATCGCTTCCGTGTGGAGTACCGGTTTGTGGGTGAGCAGTGCAAGGGTGGTCCTGGCTGGGCCATGCGCAACAGCGGCGTGATGGTTCACGGACAGGATCCGGCCACGATGGAGAAGGACCAGGACTTTCCGGTGAGCATTGAAGTGCAGCTGCTTGGCGGGAACGGCAAGGATCCGCGGACCACATCCAACCTCTGCACTCCGGGTACCAACGTCGTGATGAATCAGGAACTCAAACTGCAGCACTGCATCAATTCCACATCCCCGACCTTTCACGGTGAGCAGTGGGTGACGGCTGAGATCGAGGTGCACAACAACGAAATCATCCGGCATCTGATTGACGGTGAAGTTGTCCTTGAGTACTCGCAGCCGCAGCTTGACAAGCGTGATGCCAGTGCACGACGACTGATTCAGGGCGAGGAGCTGATGCTGCACCACGGCACGATCTCGCTGCAGTCCGAGAGTCACCCGATTGACTTTCGCAAAGTGGAGATCATGGTGCTTGAGTGACCTGCACGGCTTTGCCTGCTGTATCTGCGGAGTGACCACATGACAGTATCTTCACAGGCTGCGATGTTGTGCTTGCCGGATTCTGTTTTTCCGAGCGTGGTACGGTCGCAGCGGCGTCTGTTGCTGCGTGGTTGGCCTGCTCTGTTCGCCGTGCTGCTGTTGGGCCGGACTTCCATCGGTCTGGCTCAGCTTGCTCCGGGGGCAGGCTATGTTTTTCCGCCGGTTGTCAGCATCGGAAAAACCAGCGAGGTGCAGATGGGGGTCTTTGATCCGACGGACGATCTGCAGTGGTTTGTGCATGATGCGCGGGTGCAGCTGGAACGCACCGGTCCGGTGGGTGATTTTCATTTGCCGCCTCCACCTTACTGGAGCGGCCCGCGCGGGGGGACCAACGCGCTGCCCATTCCCCGGGAGGCACCGGCACGCATCACCGTGGCTGCGGATGCTGAGCCTGGTTTTGTGCTCTGGCAGATCGCCAGCGCCAACGGTTCCTCCCGCACCGCTCGGCTGCTGCTCAGTCGCGATCCGGAAATTTCGGAATCGCGTTCCCGCGATTTCCCCCAGCAGCTTCCGGCTTTGCCGGCGGCGGTGTCGGGACGGCTGAGTCGGCTAACCGAAGTTGACCGTTATGAAATTGTCGCCTCCGCTGACGGCCCGATTTCCGTCACACTGATGGCTCGGCAGCTG
This sequence comes from Planctomycetota bacterium, assembly GCA_041161565.1. Taxonomy (GTDB): domain Bacteria; phylum Planctomycetota; class Planctomycetia; order Planctomycetales; family Planctomycetaceae; genus SXXK01. Next base: position 1,966 of record JBEAUF010000122.1, read on the forward strand.
GGTGCTGATTTCCGCGGCGTGCTGCAGGTGCGTGACGCATCCGGACAACTGCTGGCCGACTTCGCGGATACTCAGGGCATGGATGGTGGCGTGACATTCCCGGCCACGGCCGGCGCGCGTTACAGCGTCAGTCTGCATGATGTGGATTTCCGGGGCGACCGGGCATATGTGTACCGTCTGGTGTTCCGCGAGGGACCGCGAGTGCTGGCGACAATCCCGGCCCGGATCCAGCGGGGCACCACGGCCGAAGTGGAGTTCATTGGTTCGGGGTTGCAGCCCGGTACTGATGAACTGCAAACGCTGCGTCGGTCAGTCGCAGCAGCTGCTGATCCGCAGCCGTTGCTGCAGCCCATCGAAGTGCAGAGCCCTGGTGGAAAGCTGCTGTTCCCACTGCCGCTCAGCGACCTCCCCGAACTTGTGGCCACGTCTGGTCAGACGGCCGAAGTGCCAACCCCCGGTGCGATTACCGGGCGACTCACACCTGAGCATTTCGAACAGCGTGTGACGTTCGCTGCCGTGAAGGATCAGCCGCTGCAGGTGCTGCTGCAGTCCGTGGGAATCGGGAGCAGCCTCGATACGCAGTTCACGATTCTCGCACCGGACGGCACCGTTGCCGCCGAGAACGATGACTCGGACGGACTCACCGACAGTGCTCTGGAATTCAAACCCGCAGTCGATGGCCGTTACACCTGTGTGGTGCGGAGTCAGTCGCAGTTGAATGGTCGAGCCGATGAGGTGTTCCGGCTTGAAGTGCGACCGCTCGTCGCGGACTTTTCCCTGACGATGCCCCAGCAGTTAAGCCTGCCATCCGCCGGCCAGCTTGAAGTCAGCATCACGGCTCGTCGCAGCGGAGGCTTTGACGGGCCGATCGCCCTGCGTGTTGCTGGATTGCCGAACGGAGTCACCGCGGAAGGGGAGTGGAGCATTCCGAGTGGCAAGTCTGACTTCAAGGGGCTGCTCAAATCAGCGGCTGATGCGGCAGTCACTGCGGCCGCCATTCAGGTTGTGGGAACTGCCGAGATCAGTGGGACCACGGTCACCAGGTCTGCGGCCGCCGTTGCGAGCGGAAACCTGTGTCCGAGGACTGTCGAGCAAAAGCTGACCAGCACGGCACTCCTTGCCGTCACCATGGTTCCGCCAATTGATGTGCTTGTGATCGACCGCGAACGTCAGCGCGATGTGCCGCGTGGGAGCACCTGCCCGGCGGAGCTCGAGATTGTACGCAAGGATGGATTCACCGGCCCCGTGACACTTGTGATGTCTGCCCAGCAGGCGCGGAATCGCCAGGGCATTAATGGAACCACGACCATCGTGCCCCCCGGTGAGACTCGTGCGTTGTTTCCCTGTTTCATGCCTGAATGGCTGGCAACCGACATCACTCGCCGCATGGTCGTGCACGGCGTCGTGGAAGTGCCCGATCCCAAAGGGAATCTTCGGCAGCTGACAAAACCCGGAGATGCCCGGATCACCATGATTATGGAGGGCGCTCTGCTGAAGCTGGCCTGCGAGGTGACCGACCTGCGTTCTTCCCCGGGGGCTGTCTGTGAAATTCCCTTCAGCATCTCCCGCTCACCCAGGCTGACAGGCCCCGTGACGATCAGTCTCAAAGTGCCCGAAGAGGCCGCGGGGATGCTGGCTGCAGAACCCGTGGTGCTGGCGCCCGAACAAACCACGGCTCGGATGAGAATCACCAGCACGGCCGATTCGCGGCTGCACGGCCCGTGGCAGCTCCGCTTCGCTGCCACCACGCTCCTTGACGACCGCTGGCCCGTGGTGTCCGAAGCTGTGCTGGACCTTGACTTTGATCCCACCGTGGCGGCTGCGAAATAGCAGCTGGGTGGCACGATTTTTGCACTCCACACCGCTGGAAATCGGGCAGTTCTGATCAGGTCCAGCGGATGGCTGTAATGATTCGAGAGACGGACATGTGGGCGGCACGCGGACAGGGCGTCACGAAGACGTCCGCCAGCCCATTTTCCTTGCGGAGCCGGACCAGCCTGCCTTATTTATGGGCATTTGGTGGTGAGCAATCGCAGGATCGCGTGGAGTCAGCGAGTTCTCCGGCATGTGTCGGCTGGTGGGAGCGGCTGGAGCGTGGCCTGCTGCAGCGTTTTCAGGCACTCCAGTTGTTTATGGAGCGACTGGCCAGCGGGAAAGCTCTGCCGGCTGCGGTTGATGTGGAATCCTGCGGGGTGTTTCGCCGGAAGCTGCGTCGTCTGGCTCCGGCACTTTGTCTGGCGCCGGGGGTTCGCGGGCGAGCCCTGAGTCCGGTGTCGGCACCGGCGTGGACGTGGCTGGGGTCTACTGATTTGCTGTTGCGTCCCGACGGCAGCGTGGTGGTACTCGACCAGAATTTCTCTGCGGTTTCAGCATGTTCGGGTCTGGAGCGTCTGCCGGAGCTGGACGGTGTCTCAGTGGAGCATTCGGCGTGCACTGTGCGTACGGCGCTTTTCCCTCGCGGCATTGATCGCAGCGGGGAATCCCCGGTGTTGCTGGAACCTGCCCATCCTGGGGCGGACGAGGGGCTGAACGACTTTCTGGCGCGGTGTCTGGGTGCTGAGCGTGCTCATCGTGGCCAGCTGCGGGCAGGTGTGGACGGCCTGTTTCTGCTGCGTGAAGGCCAGCGGCTGCGGAAGCGTGGCCTTGTTCGGCGGATCGACGATGAGTTGTTGGATCCGAATTTCTTCCGTCCGGATTCTCTGGTGGGTCTTCCTGGGCTGGTGCGGTGCTGGTCGGCGGGTGAGACCAGCATTCTGCATGCGCCGGGGAGCAGTCTGCTGTGTTTGCGGAGTGTGGTGCGGAGTGTGCCGCAGCTGATTCGGGAATTTCTGGGCGAGGAGCCATTGATTGGCACTGTGCCGCTGCTGGAATGTCATCGGCCGGACGAACTCGCGAGAATTCTCCGCAATCCCCGGGACTACCTCTTCCGTCACTGCGACCCTGTTGAACCGGTGCGTTCTCGCTGCGGGCAGACTGCCAGCACCGCTGAACTCACGGAACTGCTCAGCCGGATCCGTCACGACCCATCCGGCTGGTGTGCTCGTCCGCTTCGTCCGGCGGACGCGGGTGGGCAGCACCTGCGGGTTTTCGCGTCTTACACGGACCAGTTTCGGCTGCTGCGTACGGGGCTGGTGCAGCCAGCGGACTGTGATGGCGGAGCAGCTCAGCTGGTGCCTGCGGAGGCGTCGCTGAAAACGCTGCGTCCGGTCAGGACGGTGTCCTGCGAAAACACCGCTGCAGTCCCAGTTGCAGAATGACCCAGACGGCCCGGACGCATTCGCGCAGATTGATCTTGGTGCTTCCGTACCTGCGATCCTCAAAATGAAACGGCACTTCCTGCATGCGAGCGCCGGCCTGGGCGCAGCGAAAGAGAATTTCTTCCTGAATGGCGTAGCCGGTGGCCTGTGACTTTGACCAGTCGACCTGGGCGAGCAGTGCGACGCGGTAGCAGCGGAAGCTGCCGCTGTTGTCGTGGGTTTTGAGGCCCAGCAGGAGTCTGGCCCAGGCATTGATCAGGAAGCTCATGAGCCGTCGTCGGGCAGTCCAGCCGATGACTCCGCCGCCGGGCACATACCGGGAGGCGATGGCGACATCGCAGTGTTCCATGGCTGCGAGCAGTTGTGGGATGTATTTGGGGTTATGGCTGAAGTCCGCGTCCAGATTCACAAGCCACGTGAAGTTCTCACGCACTGCGTGATCGAAGGCTGCGGTGGTGGCAGTGCCGAGTCCCAGTCGGGCCGGGCGGTGCAGGACGCGCACGCGGCGGTCGCTGGCTGCGAGTTCATCAGCGAGTTTACCGGTGCCGTCCGGCGAGTTATCGTCGATGACGAGGACTGTGGCGGTGGGGACCAGTGTGGTCAGTTGTGGGATGAGTTCAGCAATATTGCGGCGTTCGTTGTAGGTGCAGAGCGAAATCAGAGTGTTCATGGAGGCCCCCCGTTGGCGGGGGTGGCGGGGTGGGGGAGCAGCTGGTTTTGGGTGAGGAGTCGTTCGAGTTTCAGGGGGGGAGTGCCGAGCAGTCGTCGAAAGTCGGCTGCCTGCCTGAGCACTTGTTGTTCGTGATCGGAGCGTTCCGGTCGCGGCGGCGGAACGCGGACGGCCCGCAGCAGGAGGTTTTTGGGAGTGTGTTCCATGTCGATGAATTCGAGGAGCTGAGTCTGGTAGCCGGCGGCATCCAGCAGCGCGGCGCGCTGGGTATCGGTGGCCAGGGCGCAGAAGCGTTCGCGAGCGATGCCCCAGGATGTGAGCGGTGGCAGGGGGTTACCGTTCAGGAGTCTTTGGAGTTCCTGCTGACAGCAGGGCACGGCGAGAATTGCGGAGGCGGACCAGCGGACGGCCTGGGCGATGGCATCATCGGTGGCGGTGTCGCAGGCGTGGAGGGAGATGACGAGGTCGGGGGGAGTGACCGGTGTGAAGGCAGCGATATCGCCAACTTCGAACAGCAGGTTGTTCAGGCCGAGCTGTTGGGCGACGGATTGACAGCCGGAAACCACATCCTGGCGACGATCAAGTCCCGTAATCCGGCATTCGCGTCCCTGCACCACGGTCAGCAGGTGGTGCACGGCAAACGTGAGATAGCTTCTGCCGCAGCCGAAATCCACAACCTCCAGCGGGCGGTCTGACGGGAGCGCATCGGTGATGTCGGCGACGAATTCCAGAAATCGATTGATCTGCCGGAATTTTCTGGCGTATTTGGATTTTACATGGCCCGCCTGATCCATGACTCCGGTGGCCTGCAGAAAGGGGCAGGGTCTGCCGGGGGGAATCAGATAGCGGGGCTGGCGGTCGTGCCCGTTGTCGTCGTCTTCGGACATGGCCGCGGTGGTGTTTGCGGGAGTGGGCTGGTGCGGCCTGCGGTGGATTTTCCATGCGGTGCCGCGGCGATCGAGGATGGCGTGGACTTGTTCGCTGGTGGTGTCCAGCAGCAGGTTACGGAAGCGGCCGTCTAGGTATTGGCGGAGCTGTGTGAGGGCGTCGGGCGGGGGGCAGTTGCGGTGAAATTCCTGGGTGGCCGTGCGGGAGGCGATCTGGAAGTGCGGCAGGCCCCGGAGCTGCAGCGGGCGGACGTTAACGCGTACAATCTCTCCGGCTGCTGCCGCAGGACCGCTAAAAACCGCTTTGCGCAGGATTTCACTGCTGACTGCTGATGCGAGAATGTTGTATAGTTCGTCACTGTCTGTCGTCATGCGTCGGACGCAACCACCTTTCGTGTTCATATCATCACGCTTCCGGTCGGGAATGGCAAATAACCCGGCTGTTCCGAGAGGAATTCCAGGCAAATGGCTTTGAATAAGAAACAGCAAAAGCAGATCGATGCCGTGAAAAACAAAATCCAGCGGCTCCAGCTGCTGCTGAGTGCAGCACGCAGACAACCCGATGACCCCCGCGAGATCCCGATACTGGAAAAGGACATTGCGGACCTCAACGCTGAAATTGACCGCATGCGACGTGAAGGCTGACAAACATCCATGCCGCCTCTTTCGTCACCGGAACCCGGATCTCCACCCGCTGCGTCACCGCCACCAACGGTGATCCTCGTGCACCCCCGCGAGCGACGCAGCAAGTGCTCTGTCGAACCGCTGCGAAAGCACCTCGATTTCCTGTTCGTCAACTGGCCCGCGCCTGTCCCGATCAGCCTTGACGGCTACGTCCGCCTCGGGCTGGGCGGTCCAGTGCTCTCAGAAGCCGACAGTCACTCCGGTCTGCTGCTGCTGGACGGCACCTGGCGACTGGCGGCTGCCATGGTCCCCCACTGTCAGCACCTGCCCGTCCGGTCCCTGCCACCAGTCATCACGGCCTATCCCAGACGGTCCAGACTGTTTGAGGATCCCGCTGAAGGACTGGCAACCATCGAAGCCCTCTACGCCGCATGCAGAATCCTCGGACGCAACACCACCGGGCTGCTGGACAAGTACTATTGGAAGACAGAATTCCTGCAACGGAATGGCTGGACTGAAGACGCAGACGCGTGATCCCCGGCAACGCACTGAGCCGCAGGGCGGAAGAGCAATGAGCCGCAGGGCGGGAGCCCGCGGGTAAAGAGTACTGGCTACGCGCTGGTGACGCCGCTGGCAGGGATGCGCACCAGGGTGCGAATCGCAACCGGGGGCTGTGCCACGCTTGAGCCGCAGGGCGGGAGCCCGCGGGTGAAGAGCCCTGGTTACGCGCTGGTAACGCCGCTGGCAGGGATGCGCACCAGGGTGCGAATCGCAACTGGGGGCTGCGCCAGAGAGTGGAGAGTGGAGAGGAGATGGAAGTGAGAAGTGAGAAGTGAGAAGTGACACGAGGGAAAACGCGGTGGGAAGAACAATGAGCCGCCTGGCGGCAGCCTGCGGGTAAAGGGGCCCGGGCCGCGATGCTGACGCCGCGCGCACCAGGGTGCGAGGGAGTAACCGGGGGCTTCCGCCCGTCCGCTCAGGGGCGGCAGGGGTGCGCACCAAGGTGCGGAGGTGTAACCGGGGGCTTTCGCCCGTCCGCTCAGAGGCGGCAGGGGTGCGCACCAGGGTGCGGAGGCGTAACCGGGGGCTTCCGCCCGACCGCTCAGGGGCGGCAGGGGTGCGCACCAGGGTGCGGAGGTGTAACCGGGGGCTTCCGCCCGTCCGCTCAGGGGCGGCAGGGGTGCGCACCAGGGTGCGGAGGTGTAACCGGGGGCTTCTGCCCATCCGCTCAGGGGCTGCTGAGCCGTGGTGCGGGAGCCTGCGGGTAAAGGGATCTGCCAACGCATGGTGCTCGCATGCTGCTCAGAAATACACAGGATCCTGGGGATTCACTGGTTTGCCGGTTTCGCCGCAGCGGTAGAGGACTTCGTGGACGTCAAATCCCATTCTCTGGTACAGTCGCACGGCGGTTTCGTTTTCCGCGGTGACTTCCAGTGCTGCGTAGTCCATGCCGCAGCGGAGAAATCCGTTGATGGCCTGCTGCAGCAGGGATTGTCCAAGTCCCTGGCCGCGATGTTCGGGGACGACGCCCACATTCTGCACCGCGCCGATGCCGCCGGGTCTCAGAATTCCCTGAATGGTTCCCACATCGGCCGGCGGCCAGTCCGGCTCGGGCTGATAGATCACCAGCCAGGTTGCTTCGGGGCAGAAGGTTTTCTGCGAGGCGATGTCGCGCATCAGGGATGCACAGCCGTCGGACTGACTCAGACAGCGAAAGACGCGACCGTCGAGGTCGTCGCGAAAGGATCTCCACTTGACCTGCGCGTGGCGGTCAATCAGCAGGGAACGCCATGGCACCCAATGGTATCCGGTTGGCAGCTTCGATTGCTCCAGTCCCCGTTTGCGGAGATCCAGTTGCATGCGAAGACGCTTCCAGGTGCGAGCGGGCATTGGGTGGCTTTCGGGGGGCGGCGGGTCGGCGGGTCAGCTTTCGGCGGTTAGCAGGGAGCGATTGAGGGTAACGTTTGGGAGCAGGTGGGGGGAACGCTGAAAGGCTGGCAGCGAACTGCCAGCCTTCTTTGTGGTGCCATGGAGCAGTCTGTGGCCCGGCAGCGGGGAATGTGGCGGCCGGGCGGTGACAGCTGACGGCTATTTCACGGGTTCTCCCTGTGCACCTTCGCGAATTGCAAAGACGCGGTTTCGATTGGCGATGAAGAGCGTGTCGTTGGCCACGACTGGTGTCGTGTAGACGGACGAGCCCATGTTGATTTCGCCGATCATTTCCATTTCGGCAGCGAGCTTGAAGATGGAGATGTCGCCATCTTCGTCTCCGATGTAGACCTTATCTTCGACGATCAGCGGTGAGGCCCAGCTGGCGGCGAACATGTCGTAGGTCCAGTGTGGTTTGCCGGTTTTGGCATCGAGGCAGTGCACGAGGCCGCTGAAGTCGGCGATGAACAGGAGGTTGTTCTTGATGGCCACAGTGCCGCAGGTGCGGTGCATGGTGGTTTCGAACGTTTCCGGGTCGGCGCCGATGTAGTGCCAGACTGCAGCGGAGTTGGGGTTTTCGCGTTCGAAATCGCCTTCCTTATCAACGAGTGCCTGGAGGCGTTTGTGTGGAATCGGGGTTTTGGGGTCTTTTGAGTTGTAGACGAGTGTGGGGCTGACGTCGCCGCGTTTGTTGGGGTCGACGCACCAGAGGTGTCCCTGGCCTTCGCCGTGTTCGGGGTCTTCACCGACGCCCACGTAGATCAGACCGTCGTAGACGACCGGGGTGGCAATCAGGTGATTGCGGGTGGCTCGACCGCCGAGCAGGTAGATGGATTCCTTGGGGTTGCAGTCGAATTTCCAGAGCAGGTCAGCTTTGCCGTCCTTGCCTTCTGCGGCGAAGCCGTAGAGGTATCCGTCACCACCACCGACGATCACCTGAGCGACTCCGTTGAAGACCCCGTAGGCCGGTGAGGACCACTGGCCGTGGAGCACATTGGCGCCGGGCGAGCCATCGGTCCAGAGGACTTCGCCGGAGTTGCGATTGAGGCAGATGAAGCTGGGGGCACGTTCTTCCGGGATGGTGATATGGCTTTCGTCGACGCCGTTCCCGGTGATGACGAAGAGCAGGTCACCGGCGCAGGTGACTGAGCAGCTGCACATGTTGTGCTGAGAGACATTCAGGTCCTTCATCATGTCCACCTGCCAGACCACGTCGGCTTCCGTTTCTTCGGTGACCTTTTCTTCGACGAATGGGCTGTCATTCTGACCGTCTCGGAAGCCTTCGGTGTCGAGGCAAACGACGGTGCCACGGCTGGTGACATACCAGGCTCGTTCACCTTCGACGTAGGGTGAGCAGCAGATGCCCTGGTGCGGCCAGTCATGTACGCGTCCGGTGGGCAGTTTTTCGTTGCTGTGCTGCCACAGGAATTTGCCTGTTTTTTCATCGAAGCAGACAAGGCAGCCGAGGTCGACGGTGCTGGGGTAGCGTTTGATATAGCCGTTGCCGTTGTTGGTACCGATGTAGACCTTGCCGTTGGCAACGACGGGGTTGCCGTAGGTTTCAGATCCCAGGGGCATGGACCAGACGATGTTTTTGCCTGTTTTGAGATCCCATTTGACGGGGATGTTCTGGCCCTCGGGAGTGTTGTTTCGGGAGTAGCTGCCGCCCCACTGCGGCCAGTCTTTTTTACCAACATCCATGCGGGCGATTTGTTCGACGACAAATTTTGTGGGGTCTTCGGCGCGGGCGCCGGCCGGGCTTTGAACGAGCATTCCACAGGCCAGCAGAGCGGCTGCGGAGGAGAAAACGAGGCGTTGCATAATGGATCGTTCCTTGAAAAAAGAAAGCGGTTCTGCCGGCTGCTGTCAGCGGTTGGATGTGACGGTGACGTTGTCGATGAAGAATTCCGCGTCCGTGGCGTTGCCAAACAATCCCGGGCTGCCGCGGAGGTTGGGAGTGGCGTCGGTGGCTTCGATCTGCCAGTCGCCCGGTTCGGCTTCACCGCGCGGCCAAACCTTGCCCCGCAGCACGACTCCGGCCGGAGTTGTCTGGCTTTGGAACTTGATCGTGTACCACGTATTGCCCTTCCATGTGAAGTCGATGGTTTTAGCGAACCGCAGTTCTCGGCGAGCGGTCCATGAACGGATCTCGAGGCGATTTGCGCCCTGCAGGTCGAGCGTGTAGCGTTGGTTGATGAGCCCCATATCGGGGAGTCGTCCGCCTTTTTCGGTGGCCTTGAAATCTGCCTGAATGGTGTAGTCATGCAGATCAGTCCAGCCCATCCATGCCTGGCTGCGGGTGCCTTTGGGGATGGTGCTGACCTTGACGAGGCCTTTTTCGCCATCCAGCGGTGCAGGTTTGTGGCGATAGTCGGCACCGATCCAGACCGGCGGTACGCGTTCGTCAGTGAAGTCGAACTTCCACGGGAGCGGCGGGACGACACGCAGTCGTGACCTGGCGGTCACTTCACCGGCTTTGGCCGTGAGGATCACTCCGGCGACGCCGCTGGCGGGAGCCGCATACACCTGGCCGGCGACGGTGCCGCCACCTTCAGCCGTGATGGTGGCGTTTTTGACGGGGCCCACGAGCTGTCCGGCGGCGTTGTAGCCGAGCACTGTCAGGGGCAGTTTTTCGCCGGGTTTGAGCACCACTTCGGTGGGGCTGAGCACCAGCTGGGTGATGGTGCGGTCGGTGAGTTTCTGTTCGCGGCTGATGGCGGGCTGCACTTTGGAAACGGCACCGGCGGAGGTTTCGGCTGAACCGATGCAGTAGAGTGCTTCGATGGATGGGAGGAAGATTCGGCCGTTGGAAACAGCCGGTGACCCAAACACCTCTTCACCCTGACCCAGCCGGGCTTCGCTGACCACTTCCACGCCGCTGTCGGTGGGCTTGAGCACATAGAAACGTCCGGTGTTTTCGGCGATGTACAGCTTGCCATCACCGACCATCGGACTACCGAACATGATCCGGCCCAGCTTTTTCTGGCCAACCTGTTCACCGGTGGCGGCGTCGAGGATCACCAGCTGAGCGTTGTCTTCGAGGAAATAGATGCGGTTGCCGAGCTTGACGAGCGAGCTGCGGCCGAGCGCACGCTTGGGGGCCTTCCAGAGCAGCTTGTCTTCGGTGATCTCGCCTTCAACATTGCCGTCGAAGGCAAATACGGCACCGAGGATGGTGGTGTCGCTGGAGTTCTGTTCGGCGTGTCCGGCGTAGACAATGCCGTTTTCGTCGACGACCGGGGTGGAGTTGATGCCGCGAGTGGAAGCCTGGTACTTCCAGATGGTCTTGCCGGTTCGGGGCTGTACTGCGTAGATGGCACCGTCGGCCGCGCTGAAGACCATCGCAGCCTGACCTTTGAAGGTTGTGAACACCGGAGTGGTGTAGGTTGTGTCTTCGGGGCGAACACGTGTGCTGATCAGCCAGCGAGCGACACCGGTGCGCTTGTCAAAGGCGATCAGGCGATGCGCCGGAACTGCGGTTTCGCCCCAGCCGGTCATGACACCGCTGATGATTACGAGATCTTCAAAGACGACCGGAAAATTCGTGCGGCCACCGTAGGTGGACAGCATCCCGAATTCTTCGCTCATCGAATGTTCCCAGATGACCTTGCCGGTCTTTCCGTCCAGACACTGGAAGACACAGCCCAGACCGAGCACGAAGACCGTGTCGGTTTCGGGATCACCGACAACGCTGGACCAGCCGACGCGTTCGGCCGGAGCGTCGGACAGGTAGATGTTGTGGATGCTTTCCCAGAGCAGCTTGCCGGTTTTGGCATCCACACAGACGGTTTTTTCACCTTCCTGGGTGGTTTCCGGGAAGGCGCGGCAGACAACGTAGACGCGATCGTTGAGCACTACCGGGGTGGCGCGGGTGGCGTAGTCGGGGTTGTGCCAAAGGAGGTTTTCTCCTTTCGGGGACCACTTTTCCGGGAGTCCGGTTTCGAAGGAATGTCCGTCGTTATTGGGACCACGCCAGTGGGCCCAGTCATCCGCGATGACGGCCGAACAACAGACCGCTGCTGCTGTGACGATGTACAAAACTGGTTTCATCGATGAAATTCTCCCTGCGTCTTTTCCTGTTGCCCCTGATCGCCCGAAGGGCTGTCGTCCAGCCAGTCGCAGCTGGAATCTTCGTGAGGTTTGCGGAGTTTTTTGAGCAGCGTGGTGAGGTCTGCGAGCTGGGTGCCGTTGAGATGGCCCAGCTGTCGCTGGTGCATCTGACGCACTTCGTGCTGCATACCTTCCAGCAGACTCAGGCCCTCCTCTGTGATCCGCACATCCACGACTCGCCGGTTTTCACTGCGACGGCCGCGTTCCACGAGCCCTCGCTGTTCGAGCCGATCGAGCATGCGAGTGGTGTCAGGACACCGAGAAATCAGCCGGCGGCCGAGTGCGAGCGTCTGCAGGCTGTCCGGGTAGACGGAACGCAGAAGACGCAGCGCGTTGTACTGCTGAGCTGAGAGCTGGTACTGACTGAAAAGCTCGTCCTCAACCGCTTTGAGGCAATCGTAGGTGCGCCACAGGTTCAGGAAGGCTTCCTGTTCTGCGGAGTCGAATCGCCGGAGCGGCTTTGGGCGGGCGTTGGCTGTCATGGGGCCAGCATCCTCGTTTGTACGAAAGTTGTCAAGACAGGCGTTGCGGGGAGACCGGCAAATACCGAAGGCGGAAGTCCCGGACCGAAGCCGGCGTCCGGAATCGCCGCTGCAGCGGATTTCCCCCAGTTCACTCGCCACACACCACGTCTATACTCCCCCCGGACCGCTCGAAGTCCACCCTTTTTCCGTTTTTCCGGGGCAGGCAAAATGAAGATCCTGTTTCTCCATGGCCGGGGTTCGGTTCCCGGTGGAATCAAACCAACATGGCTCCGGACGCAGGGCCATGAAGTCTTCAACCCGCCGCTCGATGACAACGATTTCTCCGCGGCGGTGGCCGTTGCGCAGCGGGAGTTTGACCTGCATCGGCCTGATGTGATCGTCGGGTCCTCCCGCGGAGGCGCCGTGGCTCTGAATCTGATCTCCGGCCAGACCCCGCTTGTGCTGCTCTGCCCCGCATGGAAATACTGGGGCACCACCAGCACCCTGCAGGCACCCGCTCTGATCCTTCACAGCCGCCACGATGCCGTTGTGCCGTTCACCGACTCCGAAGAACTCCTGCGCGCCAGCCATCAGCCCGCCGATTGCCTGCTGGCCATTGGCGATGACCACCGACTCACCGACCCCGAATCGCTGGCCGTCCTCGACTGGGCCTGCCGCACACTCGGCAGCGGCAAGCAGCTGCCCTGGATGGATGGCTTTCTCAGCGAAACGACTGCCAATGGGGAACTGGATGCCGCCGCTGAAGCCAGCTACCTCTGCGATTCGTGCGGGGAAATGATCGTGATCCCGGTTGATCTCAGCGAAGGCGAAAGTCAGACATTCGTCGAAGATTGTCCAGTCTGCTGCCGCCCCAGCGTGATCCACGTGGAACAGGGCGAAGACGGCGTGCTGCAGGTAACAGCAGAAGCGGCACAGGACTAGCGCGAGGGCGAAAGCACGGGTCGCTGGGAATTTAGGAAAATGGGGTGACAAATGCGCTGAGCCGCGCTGAGCCGCCTGGCGGTAGCCTGCGGGTAAAGAGCGCTGCGGGATTGAGAAGTGAGAAGTGAGAAGTGAGAAGTGAGAAGTGAGAAGTGAGAACGCGCTGAGTCGGCGGGCGGGAACGCATAAGCCGCCTGGCGGGAGCCCGCTGGTAAAGAGCCCAGGCAACGCGCTGGCAGGGGTGGGCACCAGGGTGCCGGAATCGCAACCGGGGGCTTCCGCCCGCCCGCTCAGGAGTTGGCAGGGGTGGGCACCAGGGTGCCGGAACGCAACCGGGGGCTTCCGCCCGCCCGCTCAAGGGGTTGGCAGGGGTGGGCACCAGGGTGCCGGAACGCCACCGGGGGCTTCCGCCCGCCCGCTCACGGGTTGGCAGGGGTGTGGCACCAGGGTGCCGCAATCGCAACCGGGGGCTTCCGCCCGCCCGCTCAGGGGTTGGCAGGGGTGGGCACCAGGGTGCCGAATCGCAACCGGGGGCTTCCGCCCGCCCGCTCAGGAGTTGGCAGGGGTGGGCACCAGGGTGCCGAATCGCAACTGGGGGCTTTTGTCTTTTTCGGAAACTTCCCAAGGCCCCCGATCTTCCACGGTCCGCACCAGTTTGGGACGGGGTTGTTGAAGGAGCGGCAGAAATCGCCGGTGGAAAGTCGGCTTGTCCGTTTTTTGCCGGTCCGCTAGACTCGGGGTTGGACCGGATCGGTGAAAAGCTGATTCAGGAGGTGGTCCGGCGCTGGTGCAACAGACATTCCACGGACGGTATTTGGCTGATGTCCATAACGATAGCGGCGTTTCTGGCGGCGATGCTGGCGACGGGGATGTCGTCCGCGATTTCTCATCCTCTGACAATGGTTGGCGGGTGTGCGGTTTCGCTGCTGATGGCGGGTTTTGCGATTGTGCGTCCCGACACGCGGGTGCATGGATTGTTCATTTTCTGCAGCGTCGGCATGGCGGTGCTGGCGTTGGTTTCGGCTGAAGCGAACTACTGTGCCGAGACGAGCACGATTCACGTGGTCTGCTGTTATCTGGCGTTACTGGCGATGGGTTTTTCCAGCCCGCACCTATCCAGTTTCTGCAGGCAGACGATGTTGTTTACAAACGTCTGGCTGACAGCGTGGGTGATCTTTTTCGGGACACGTGCTGAGGTATTTGAGGCGTGGAAGATCTCCAATCCGGCCGGCGCAGCAAACCTGATGGCGGCTCAGATCAACATGACGATGCCGCTGGTGATCGCGGGGGTGGTAAGCGGTGGCGTTGTTCGTCGTTGTGCCTTCGGTGTGTTGCTTGGTTTGAACGTGCTGTCGGTGTTTTTGGTGATGTCCCGCAACGGCATTGGTTCGATGCTGGCGTTGCTGTTGCTGTATGTGACGTTCAATTTTAAGCGGCTGTCGGTGTTCGTGATATCGCCGGTGTTGTTTGTGGTGATGTTCCCCGAGTATTTTTTGCAGAACCCGGCCATTCACGCGCTGCTGGTGCGGTTCCGTTTTGTGGGATACAACCCGGCGGCTCCGCGTTCGCTGATTTGGGATGTGGCGTTGCAACACATCACTCAACGTCCGATGCTGGGGGTTGGTCCGGGCAAAACGAAGGTGGCTCTGGCTGTTCTGGACATCAACCATGCGCACAACAATGTGATTCAGGTGGCGATTGAAACGGGGATACCGGCAGCTGTTTTGTATGTGTTGATGACGGCTGCGCTGTTGATGCTGCCGGCGATGGCGTTGTTCAGGGAGCGAAATGTTTTTCTGCCGACGCTGGGGATTCTGGCTTATGTGGCGTATTCGCTTACCGCGGGGCCGCTGGTGTACCCCAACGCGACTTTGTTGCTGGCGGCCTGTGTGAATCAGGCACGTGTGGCTGGTTATGCTGTTCGGGGTCGAGCGGAGGTACCGGACGTGCGGGGTCGGGGTGCAGTGCGGGGTTCGTACCGAGTGGCACATTCCGGCGTCAATCCTCGATTTCAGCGGTCGGCAGGGTGATTCATGTTTCAGCTCACATGGCGTCAGCGGGGGCAGTTGGGCAGCGGTCCGTCGGCGATACCGGCATCTGCGGGAGCAGCGGAGCGGGGTGTGACGGCGGCGGGACTGACGTTGTGGGAGGAGCACTGTGTGGAGTGTGCGGCTCCGCAGTGTTATCGGAGCTGCAGCCTGTATGTGCCGCGAGCGGATCGGAAGTGTGCGAGGTTTGTGTCCGGGATCACGCCAAATCCGGCTGTGGGTGGGCTGTTTGGGTTCGGCGCTGAGATTCAGTTTCGTCGCTGGGGCAAGCTGGAGGCGATCATTTCTCCGAGGGTGCCGATGTATTCAGCTGCTGCCCTTCGTGTGCAGCGGGGGGTGCTGGACGGTGTTGAGGAGCTGGTCAGTCAGGCGGCGCGTCTGTTTCGTCGGGTGTCACCCACGCGAAAGCTCAACGGCGCCTTCACGGCTTTGAAGCGGCAGCTGGTGAAGTGGCAGTCGTCACTGTGGGGTGGCACGCTGCTGGAAGCGGACCGGTTTCTGATTAAGTGCTGGTCGTTTCAGCCAGCGATTTTTCATCTGCAGCTGGAGGTGGTGACGAACGTCAGTGTGTTTCGCGCGCGGCTGCCGATTGCGCCGGGCTGGAACGAGCATCTGCTGGATGCCGCTGAGATGCTGGCGGGGCTCAACGGAGCGGAAGGCCGCATTCGGCTGACGATCGAGGGTGACGAGGAAGTGCATGTGATGTTCACATGGCTGCACTTTGTGCGGTTTGCCGCGGCACGAGGCACTGCGATTGAGCAGGTGCCGAAATCGCAGCAGCCGGCTGCGAAGGTGAAGTGCGTTGCCTGGGATCTGGACAACACTCTGTGGCAGGGTGTGATTGGGGATGCAGGTGTGGAAGGAGTGGTCGAGAATCCGGCGATGCTGCAGCTGATCCGGGACCTCGACGAGCGTGGAATTGTGCAGACCATTGTGAGCAAGAATGACTACGCGACTGCGTGGAAGAAGATTGAGTCGCTGGGGTTGCAGGAGTTTTTTCTGTATCCGGCGATTCACTGGGGGCCGAAGAGTCAGAGTCTGCGGTCGATTGCTGACAGGCTGAACATCAATATTGATACGTTTGCGGTGATTGACGATTCGGAATTTGAGCGGAGCGAGATTCGTTCGGCGTTGCCGCAGGTGAGGGTGTTTGATCCGTCTGTGGGTCATGCATTGCTGGAGGAGGATGCATTTCGGGTACCGGTCACATCGGAGTCACGATCGCGGCGCGAGATGTATCGGACGGAAGCGGCTCGTCAGCAGATTCAGGCTGGCTGGCGGGGGGATTTCGAGGATTTTCTGCGGAGTTGTGAGTTGCGGCTGGTGATCAGGCGTCCGGGTCCGGCGGAGCAGCCGCGGTGTCTGGAACTGCTGCAGCGGAGCAATCAGTTCAATCTGAGCGGCCGCCGGTATGATGCTGGTGGGTTTCAGCAGTTGTTGCAGAGTGTTGAGCACGAGTGTTATTCGCTGGAAGTGTCTGATCGTTTTGGGACTTACGGCATTGTGGGATTTGCGGCCTTTGCGATCACCGGCAGGGGGGCGACGCTGGTGGATTTCGTGCTGTCGTGTCGCGTTGCTCAGAAGCAGGTTGAGGAGCATTTTTTCCGTTGGTTTGCAGCTCGTCGGGCAGCGTTGGGAGAGCGTGAGTTCAGAGCCGGGTATCGGCGGACGGAACGCAATCAGCCGTTGCGGGAAGTGCTTGCGGCGGCAGGATTTTCCGTGGTGGCTGCTGGTGAAGCGGAGCAGGTGCTGAGTTATGCGTGCAGCAGTGCTGCGGGCAGTGTGTCTGTGATCACGGTGGTTGATGACACGATTGCGACGGATGCCGGGATGGTTCCGGGAAGGCTTGTCTCATGACAGCAGCTCCGGGGACGGTGATCGTGAACGCTGACGATTTTGGAATGAGTGCAGCGGTTAATCGAGCGATTGTGTACTGCTTTGAGCGGGGTTTGATCTCCAGCGCGACCATGCTGGCGAATATGGATGGTTTTGTGGAGGCCTGCGAGCTTGTGCATCAGCAGCGGCTGCGTGATCGGGTGGGCGTGCACATTAATTTGACGGAGGGTCGGCCGCTGTTGAGTGAGCTGGCGGGCAATCCGACGTTTTGCGACAGCGCGGGCAACTTTCGTCGTCAGCGTCCTGCAGTATTGTGGCCGCGGGACCTGCGACAGCTGGGGTCTGAGATCGCGGCTCAGATTGATCGCTGCCGGAGTCAGGGGTTGCCGCTGACACATGCTGACTCGCACCAGCACGTGCATAACGAGCCTTTTGTGTTTCCGGTGTTTCGCCGGGAGCTGAAGCGGGCGGGGATTCCTTTTCTGCGGATTTCGAGGACAATCTCCGAGGGCGGCAGCTGGTCTGCATTCAAGACTGCTGGAAAGCTGGCGTTCAACGGTTTGATTCAGCTGAGTGGTTTGCGTTGCACGCGGCACATGGCGTCCGTGGACAGTTTCGAGCGGATGAAGGCCGGCGGCAGCTGGCAGGCCAGTTCCTGGGAGATACTCACGCATCCGGCGTTTGATGAGCGCGGAGTATTGATGGATCACGTGGAAGGCAAGCCTCTGGAAGCCCGGCTGAAGCAGGTCTTTGAGGGCATTCGTCTGATATCTTTTTCGGAGGCTGGGCGCGACAGGCGGAGTGAAGGATGAGCGGACCGATACCCTTGTTTGTCGTTGGCAGTGGTCGTTCGGGTACGACGATTCTTGCCGCGCTGCTGAATTTATTGCCGGGCGTGTTTATTGCCAAGGAGACGGGTTTTATTGGTGCGCGTCAGCGGGAGCTGGTGCTGAACGGTGATGCGGACGATTTCGCAGGCATGATTCCGGACATCAACTCGTATCTGGAGCATAACGACTGGCAGCTGCGAGCATCGGTGGAGGGTTTGCGGGAGTTCTGCGGCCGTTATCAGCTTGCAGGGGCTCGTGGTTTGCTGCACTACATCTGGCAGCTGGAGGCGGGCAGGCCATGGGATGAGCTGAGGATAGTGGGCGACAATACGCCTTTGTATGTGATGGCGATTCCGGCGCTGCTGAAGCTGTTTCCGGAGGCGAAGTTTATTCACATCGTGCGTGATCCGCGGGATGTGGTGTGTTCGGTGCTGAAGATGCGTTTTGGTGCCTGCGAGGCGATGGCGGGAGCGCTGGAGTGGCATCACAGTCTGGGCTGCTGGCTGCTGGCGGAGCGCATTGTGCCTGCTTCGCAGCGGATGGAGTGTCGATACGAGGATTTGTGTACGGCGCCGGAGTCGACATTCGCGAAGATCGCGTCCTTTGCCGGAGCCTCGGCCGAAGCCGCCACAGAGGCGCTCAGGCTGCACGCAGCGGGCGGACGGCAACCGTCTGGATTTGAGCGGATAGCGAAGTGGGAGCATCACAAGCGTTTGGCTGAGCCACTGAGTCCGGCGAGGGTGGGGCGATTTCGCAGGGAATTGTCGAAGAAGCAGATTCAGGACATAGAGAGTGTTGCGCAGTATGGCATGCAGGCGTACGGCTATGAGATGGATAACTGGCTGCTGCATCCGATGATGCTTGAGGATCGAATGAAGCTGCTGAAGGTCGGTATGCGGGACATGCTGAACCGTCTGCTGCAGCGGTTGCAGGGCAAGTGAGTGAAAGGAATGCTCAGATGAAGGCTCAGTTGCGAGCTCTGGTGAAGTCTGTTGTGCTGGCCGTGCTGCCGGATTCCGAGCGATTTCGATCGCTGGCATTCCGGCCGAAGTTTGAAACGTGGCGGCGGCAGCAGAAACCTGAGTTTCCGATTTTTGCGGAGCGGGAGCAGCTGCATCAGCACATCAACGATGTGGTGCTCGCCGGCCGCCCGATCACGTATCTGGAGTTTGGTGTTTTTAAGGGCGAGAGTATTGAGGGGTTTTCGAAGTTCAATCGGGCGGCGGAGTCACGATTTGTGGGATTCGACACCTTCACCGGGCTGCCGGAGGATTGGGTTGAGTTTTCGCGGACGGTGAGGGCCAGTACGTTTTCGACAGCCGGGCAGATGCCGCGGATCGACGACACGCGCGTCTCATTTGTCAAAGGTCTGTTCCAGGACACTCTGCCGGAATTCCTCAAATCCTATTCCGGGCCTGAGCAATGGGTGATTCACAACGACAGCGACCTGTATTCGGCAACGCTGTTTGTGCTGACCTGCGGGCATCCATATTTTCGACCCGGCACGATCGTGATTTTTGATGAGTTCTGCAGTGAGCTCCATGAATTTCGCGCATGGGATGATTACTGCGCCGCATACCGTCGGAACTACGAGGTCGTGGGGGCCACTGAGGGGTATGGCAAGGTGGCAGTGCGGCTGTTGTGAAACGCGCGACAGCGGGTGTGTCTCAGGGATCCTGTTGCGCTGCGCCTGGGCTGGCGGTATTGAGCAGTCGGAAGGGGTTGCCGCGTCCGGCCTGCTGCAGCCGCTGGTTGCGCCACTGCAGGACGATGTCCGGCTGATCGGTGAAGATGCCGTCAACGCCGGCATCGACGGTGAGTACTTCCAGGAGTGATTCACCGTTTTTGACGAAGGTCGGCAGGGAGTCGGAGCGCCAGGTCCAGACGTGTACGGGGAGTCCGAGGGCGTGTGCCTGATTCACGAGCGGGCTGACTTCGAGGCGACCATCGGGGCTGGCGCCGGTGACCACGAGTGTGAGCTGCAGTCCGAGTCCATCACAGAAACTTCGGGCGTCCCTGAGCTGTTCGGCTGAGGGGGCTTTTCCGGTGAGCCAGATCAGTGGCAGCGGGCACTTCAGTTCATTACGCAGTCGCCGGACTTCGGCATCATCGAAGCATTGCAGGTAGATGCGATCGTCGGCTGAGTCGTAACCGTATTTGCGGAGCAGGCTGAGAATGGTGGTGGAGGCATCGAGTCCGGCAGCGCGGTGTTTTTGCGGATCCTTGATTTCAACATATACGCCGGCCTGATGCTGTCGGGACCGATTGAGCCCCTGAATCAGCTGCAGGTGTTCTTCGAGGGTGGAGATGCGGAAGGTGCCCTGTTCGAGGGGAAATCGGGAGTTGGCATCCTTCCAGGCGCGATTGGCGGACCGGCGCTCGGTGACTCGCAGCTGCCGCAGTTCGGCGAGTGTGAAGTCGAGCACATGAAAGCGGCCGTCGCTGCGCTGGCGGCCGGGGAATAGTTCCTGAACGTTGGTGAGATCATCGAGGGTCAGGTCGTGCATGACGACGGGGATACCGTCCTTTGAGAGGACGCAGTCCTGTTCGATGTAGTCGGCTCCGAGAGCATGGGCGAAGGCGGCGGCTTCGAGGGTGTGTTCGGGCAGATAGCCGGAGGCGCCGCGGTGGGCGATCACGATTGGTGCGGCGGCCGTCTGGTCGGGACGGGACACGCCGGAGGGGGCGGCATCAGAAACCTGACAGCGGGCTGTGGAGGTGCAGGAACAGAGCACCAGCAGCGTTGCAAGAAAAATCCGCATACATTTCTCCGATTCTCGGCGATCAGCCAGTCGTTTGCGTGTCCTGCAGGGCGAGCACCAGCCAGGTGGAGGGATTGATGGCGACCGGGAAGTCATCACCGACGCTGAGGGGCAATTCACCCAGTTCTGAATCGTGGATGACGCAGTAGAAGCCGAGGATACCGGTTTCGGCAATTTGGGCGAAGCCTGGGAGCAGTGTTCCGGGGATCCAGATTTCGATGTCGTATCCGCCGGAGGTCTGCTGGACGTCGACGCGGGTGGATTCGGCTGCCTGGCTGGTGGCCAGCGTTCGCTGGCGTGAGATATCGGTGAATCTCACGGTGGAGTTTCCATCGGCGTCGTCATCGACGGGCATGACGGCGATCGAGGTGCAGAATTCGGTGGCGCGCTGGACACCTGAGGTGTGGCGGGTATCGACGAGGATGTGGATCCAGTCGGAATTTCCGGGATCTTTCCAGCGTCCGGCCGGCGGGTGCTGGCGGCCGCGGATCTGCAGGAGGAGTCCGAGTCCGCGCGGATTCCATGCGGCGCGGATACGGACCGGCGTGTTTTCGTCGTTCAGAGTTGCGGGGATGAAGAGTTCGGGGGAGTTCTGCAGTCCCAGCAGGCGTCCGCGCGTGCGGGGCATGTCTTCTGCGCGTGGCAGGGAAAGCTGGTAGTGGAAGAGAAACGATGGCGGGATGGTGGGTGGCATGAATGATTAGTGTCCCGAGAGGGCCAGATCCAGTCTGCGAAGCACGCGGTCTCGTCCCAGCAGTTCGAGTGTGCGGAACATGTCAGCGCCCTGTGGTCGTCCGGTGATGCAGAGTCTGAGTGCGGGGAAGAGGTCTCCCGGGCGCAGGCTGCGTTGCTCGGCGAAATGCTGGAGCAGATCGTGCAGTGGTCCGGCTGTGAAGTCGGGGGTGTTTTCGAGCTGTTGGCGCAGGTCGCGGAGGTGGCTGCAGATTTCCGGGGAGGAGGTGACGCGTTTTTCGAAGGCTTTCTCGTCGCGGCTGAGTTGTTCATCGGGGAGGAAGAACTCTTCCAGCTGGAAGATGTCCCCGAAGAGCCGCAGTCGATCTCCGGCCAGCTCCATGACCTGCTGCACGAAACTGCGGACCTGAGGGTCATCGGTCTGGCTGATCCAGCGGGCCTGTTTCAGCATGGCGAGGCAGCCAGTGAGCTTTTCGGGGGCGGGCAGCTGACTCATCCAGTGGGCCTGGAAGCTGAGCAGTTTGTCGGGGTCGAGTCCTGCGGGGCTGCGGATGACGCGTTCGAGGGAGAACTTTCGCTGCATTTCTTCGAGGGACAGAATTTCGGTTTGGTCATCGAAGGACCAGCCGAGCCGTACCAGCGCGTTGAGGACTCCGGCGGGAATAAACCCGGTTTGCTGGTAGTAGGCGACCATCACGGGTGAGAGGGCATCGGCAGAGGCGTCGAAGCCGAGCCGGGTGAGGATGGTGTCACCGATTTCGAAGAGGCGTTTGAACTGAGGATTTTTGCGGTACTGGGCGATCTTTCGTTTGCTGATCTTTTCGCGGCCGCCTGGAGCAGCGACGTAGGGGATGTGGGCCCATTCGGGAGTGCTGTTCCCGAGTGCTCGGTGCAGGAGCACCTGAATGGGTGTATTGGAGAGGTGTTCTTCGGCGCGGATCACATGTGTGATCTGCATGGCCGCATCGTCAACGACGGTGGCGAAGTTGTAGAGCGGGGAGCCGTCGCTGCGGGCAATCACCGGGTCGGGCATCAGGCTGCAGTCCCATTCCACGGTGCCACGAACATGGTCATTGATGACGACGGTGTCGCTGCGGGGGACTTTGAGTCGAATGACGCAGGGGGTGTTGTCAGCGAGCTTTTGAGCGATTTGCTGTTCGGTGAGCTGCAGGGAATCGCGGCTGCTGACGTAAACGCGTTTTTCACGTTCTGCCTGTTCACGCTGCCGCTGGGTTTCCTGAGCGGGTTCGAAGTCCCGATAGGCGTGTCCGGACTGCAGCAGCTTTTTCAGGGCGGCGTCGTAGAGTGGTCGTCGCTGCGATTGAAAGTATGGACCGTTTGGGCCGCCAACTTCGGGACCTTCGTCCCAGTCCAGCCCGAGCCAGCGGAAGGCCTGGAGGATGGGGCCCAGGGCTTCATCCATATTCCGCTGCTGGTCGGTGTCGTCAATGCGGAGAATAAACACACCGCGGTTGCGGCGGGCCCAGAGCCAGTTGAAGAGGGCGGTGCGCATGCCGCCGATGTGCATGTAACCGGTGGGACTGGGGGCGAAGCGAGTGCGGACGGTCATGGAGATTCCATTGCGGCAGCAAATACAGACGAACGTGGTGATTCAGGGGGCGCATGGTACCGCGGCAGCGGGGCGCAATAAACCCGGGGCAGGTGGGATTCCGGGGAGTGAACTGCGAATGGATGGGGGGGGATCCGCTACCGGTCGAGGGCATCCAGTCGCTGCAGTTCCTCCGTCGGGTCGACATTGGAGAGTTCGAGGGTGCCGGGGAGCAGGCGAATTTCGCCGGGCAGCAGTTCGCGATACGCATGCGGGGCGCCGACATTGAAGTGCACTCCATCTTTGGTGGTGAGCAGGTCGGGGCGGAGCACTTCCACGACGGTGACGCGGCCGAGGTTGTTCCAGCTGTCCGGGCCGGCAGCCGCCTGCAGTTCTCCATTTTCCAGCATGCGCAGATGCTGCTGTGGATCGCCAGTGACGGGTGAAGTGTGGAGTGGTTGTGGGCCGTCGGGTGTGATCAGTCCGATGTGTCCATCCGGGAGTGTGCTGAAATCGCCGCGTCGCGTGAGGGTGCCGTTGTGGAGCAGAAACATGTGGAGCGGGTTTTCGGCGATGGCGGCATGCAGCGGCCGGGGCGATCTGACGCGTCGGCCGGATGAAAAATCGATGAAGTCGTGGGTGCCTGGTGTTGTGGCGGGACTGTCCGTTTGTGCTGCAGGCAGCACGAGTCGGCGGCGGTAGCCGACTGTCCATGCGTGCCGCAGATTCCGGCGGGCCGCTGCCCGCTCCTGATCGCGGCTGGTATCGACGGGCTGGAGTGGGGCAGTGGTTTCGGGGGCTTTGAGATCCGGTGTGAAGATGGCGTCGAGCGATCCGGAGAGGAGTTTTTTCTGTTCCAGAATGTCGCTGATTTCGGCGGGGGACATGCCGTGGAATGTTTCGGCCCAGACATTCACCGTGGCGGCATCAGCGTCGGGAAACGCCTGTTGGATCAGTTGGCGGGTGGCGTCGTGGTCGTCGGTGGATGAAGCGGCGGCGAGCCTGATTACGGGGTCCGCGGCGTCTTTCGGGGCGGGAGTGAACGGAGTGGCCGGGGCTGATGGCAGCGGGCGCAGCGACGTGATGTCGGTGCCGGTGTCGGCGTTGGTGAGTGCGACTGGATCGGCGATTGATTGGGCGGCAGTCGGCGGCGTTTGGGGGTCGGGCTGGGTGGAGCTGTGTGGTTGCAGCAGCCAGCGGGCTTCGGCGGGAATGAGGGTTCCGGCGGCCAGCCCGATACAGAGCAGCATTGCGCCGAGCAGTGGGAACTTCAGTCCCTGTCTCATGTGCACATCCATGTGGAAGAAATCAGACTGAAAGATCGGAGCAGCGGTGCAATCCCACGACCGCGAAGGGAGGTGAATTCTATGCGGAAACGCTGCTGTCGTCCAGCAGAACAGTCGTGTGCAGGTGCCGGTTCGACAGGGGGCTTTGCAAATGGAGTGTGCTGTGTGGTATTCTGCGGGGGCGCAGGCAGAGCGGTGGAGCTGCATTTTTCTTAGGCGACATTCGGGAGGCATCTGATGGGCTGGCTTCGCACTGTGGCAGTGGCCGGGCTGTTGTATCTGGCGGCGGCAGGCTCGCTCAGTTTCGCGCAGGACACCGCAGCCTCTTTGGCGTGGCCTCCGAAGATTGACGCCGAGTCGCATATTTACCGGACGATTGACGGGGTTGAGCTGCGGCTGTGGCTGCTCCGTCCTGAGTCGGATTCGGGAGCGGGTGCGTCCGCTGGTGCGGGGAGTTTGCGGCCGGCGATCGTGTTCTTCTTCGGCGGTGGCTGGACGTCCGGGACACCGGAACAATTCCTGCCCCAGGCGCGGCATCTGGCGTCTCGGGGGATGATTGCGGCGGTGGCCGATTACCGGGTGGCATCGCGTCACGGTGTCCGGGCGACGGCCTGCGTGGACGACGCCAAATCTGCGGTTCACTGGCTGCGTCAGCATGCGGCTGATCTGGGAATCGACCCACAGAAGATTTGTGCGGCGGGTGGATCAGCGGGGGGCCACATCGCCTGCTGCACGGCGCTGGTTCCGGGGATGTTTGAGGCGACGGCGGAAGACACATCCGTGAGTTGTGTGCCGAACGCGCTGGCTCTGTTCAATCCCGCGGTGATGCTGGCTCCGATCGAGGGAGTGGACAGTCCCCGGAGCCCCAACTTTGAAACTCTGGCGACGCGGCTGGGGACCGAGCCGGCGGCGATCTCACCGATTCATCAGGTGCGAGCCAATTTGCCGCCGACGATTATTTTTCACGGCGAGCAGGACCCGACAGTGCCGATTTCCACTGTGTCGGCCTTTGCCTCGCGCATGGAAGCCGCCGGCAATCGCTGTGAGCTGCAGCGATTTGCGAATGCGCCGCATGGCTTTTTCAATCTGCGTCCCAACACGCCTCGTGAACAGCAGCAGCGGCAGTGGCACCTGCGGACGCTGCTGCAGCTGGACCAGTTCCTTGTCTCGCTCGGCTGGCTCGAAGGACCCGCGGGATTGCCCGTGGTGGACAGCGACAATGTGCGTCTGCGGGGGCATCTGCAGCAGGCGTTGAGAAAGTTTCGTGGGCAGCGGGAGGGGCGAGTGGTGTTTCTGGGCGGTTCGATTACCGAAATGCAGGGTTATCGACCGCTGGTGGAGGAATGGCTGAGGGGCGCATTTCCGGAGACGAACTTTCACTTCGTGAATGCCGGCATTTCTTCGACGTGCTCACACACCGGTGCCTTTCGCTTTCAGCGTGATGCGGCCGCTGACGGTCCGGTGGATCTGTTGTTTGTGGAGTTTGCCGTCAACGACGATCAGGACGCCGGGCACGATGCCGACGGCTGCATTCGGGGTATGGAAGGCATTCTGCGGCAGTTGTTGAGCGGAAATCCGGCTGCCGGTGCGGTGATGGTGCATTTTGTAAATCCGGAACTTCTGGCCGCGGCTCAGGCCGGCAAACCGGGGCTGAGTGTTCGTCAGCACGAACGTGTGGCTGAGCATTATGATGTGAGTTCGGTGGATTTGCCGGCGGATCTGGCGGCTGCGATTGCTGCCGGAACGCTGTCATGGGAACAGTGGGGTGGTACCCATCCTGGACCGGCCGGCAATCGTCACACGGCCGATCAGGTGATCCGTATTCTGCAGGCGGCGATGAATGCGACGAGCGTGGAAGCCGAGTCACCGCTGCCGGCACCGCTGCTGGAATCCAGCTTCGACCGGGGCCGGTTTCTGGAAGTTTCCGCAGTGAAGCTCAACGCAGGCTGGACGCGCGCTGTACCGGACTGGCAGTCGATTGAGGGCAGCAAGCGAGAGCGATTCCTGAAGCAGGATTTGTATTTCAGCAGCGAACCGGGCGCTGAATTGTCGTGTCGCTTCACCGGCCGAGCTGTCGGCGCGTTTCTGCTGGCAGGGCCCGATGCGGGCCGGCTGGAGTACCGCATTGATGACGGCCCCTGGCAGAAGCTGGAGCTGTTTCATCACCACAGCCGCGGCCTGCACTATCCGCGGACCGTGATGTTCAGCAGTAATTTGCCGGCGGGCGAGCATCTGCTGGAAGTGCGGTTGTCTGCTGAGCATCACGCGGACAGCAAAGGCACAGCGGCACGGATTCTGGACTTCGTGGTCAATGAATGACTTTAAGCAGGAGACGAGCATCCGTGTCGATTTCCGAGAGACTGCAGGAACTGGACGAGTTGTACCGCAACGGCACGCTGTTACGGGAGGAGTATGAGGCGGCCAGGCGAAGGGTGCTGGAAGAACCAGGTGCCTTTGCAGGGGCCCAGCAGCTGGAAGAAATCCGGATTCAGAACGAAATCGCGCAGCTTGACCGTGAATGGCTGCTGGAGCGTGAGAACTACATGCTGCCGACCAGATACGGACACCGTCGCGTGCCCGGCAAAACTGGCAGCGTGCTGGGGGGCATTGTTGCGGTTGGTTTCGGCATCCTCTGGACGGGCATGGCTTCATCGATGGCTGCTATTGGTGGTGGTCCATTCAACTTTTTTCCGTTCGTTGGTGTGTTGTTCATTCTCTTCGGGGCCGGGATGTCCGTTGTGGGCTTTATGAAGTCTGTGCAGCACGACGAAGCGCAGCGGCGATATCAGCGCCGCAGGGCTGAAATCCAGAACAGGGCTCGGGTTTCATAGGTGTGTTTGCAGGGCGTTTGGCGGCCTGCTGAGCGGGTGTGGCAAACGCGATGGCGATGCAAGGTATTTGCTATTGCGTTGCGGGCGGGTTTTCGTTTTGTCGGTCTCAGTCGGCAAGGTGACCTGTGGCATAAGCTGTTCGCCTGACGAGCACTTCCGGTCTGCCGGCCTTGAGCGGTACCATGAGTCGGGTCATGGTTTCAGCGTTCCTGCGGAGCCAGTCTGTCGAACTGGGGATTACGCGAAGTTCACGATGAAAACTCGACGCTGACTGTGATTCCAACATCGGATGGCAGTTCGGCGGCTTGCTCATAGGCACTCCGCAGCGCGGCAGCCTGGACGAAGACGAACATGTGAAGTGGGGCCAGTCGCATGCTCAGTGGTATCCGCTGAGGATACAACGCTGGCCCGGGTCTCTGTGGAGCCTTCGCCGGGTTCTTCCGGCGATGGCAGCTGGTGACGTGCGGCATCGCTGTGCGCTTGCCGAGCGGGTAAGGCCCTTTGGACTTTCCCCTCGGGAATGGTACTTGTGGGGCAACTGACGGCTTCCCGGGTCTCACACTCACCATCTTTGGCCGCACCCCGCCACTGATACTCTTCGGGCATCCCGGAGTCCTCCAGGCAGGACGCGCCTGATAAACCATCGTGGATTGAGTGTCAGGGATTTGCTCGCACGTCGATGCACGGCACTTGACAACTTCTGACGATGCCGGCACACGTCCATCTGCTTCAAAAGCTCTGGCGTAACTGATTGACTGCGCTAAGCCCTCGGTCAGGAAGCGCCAGGTGAACCGTACCATCTGATTGACAAAATGTCCGGAACAGATAATCTTGGCGACCAGCTGAACTCCATCATCAGGCGACATCCCGGCCGGGTCTGGTTTCCGCTCAGGAAGTGATAAAAGCTCAGGTCACGGCGGGCTTTGACATCAAATCGTTATGCCGCTGTGGCGAATTAAGACAGGAGCAACCGATGTCCGCGGTTTTTGATGACCTCGCCCGAAGATTTCTAGAGCATCTGAGAATGCCGGATGCCGCAAGGGACCTTGATCAGCATTACCTGCTTGAAATCACGGGCCCTGGCCAGGAAACACACACGATGCTCCTGCAGGAGGGAGAGACTGAAGGGTCATTGGAAGTTTACACAACTGTCGCGGACGGCAGCCTGCATCCGGAATTGCTGGAGATCGGCTTGCAACAAAACCTTGCGGCATTCCGATCCGGAGGGAACATGTTTGCTATCGATCGCGAAGCTGAATGTGCTCTGCTGTGTGGGCGATATAATCCAGCCGAAAGAGCTGCGGGAAACTTTGACTTGTGGTTGCAGGAATACCTTGAAGAGATGGAGGCCTATCACTTAATTGCTGACAGACTGTCGCGCGACCTGCTGGACACAGATCCCTCCGGACCTGGTGGCTCATTTCGCGAAGACTCCAGCATGTTGAAAGGTTAGCCCCGTGCCTGACATCAACCCCAATCTCCATATCCGCGTCGCGCAGCGTACTGCACTGACGAATGCAGAACAAGCACAATTAAGAGGCGCCGCGAACGCAACCAAAGAGGGTCTCAGTTTTACGGTTGGAAGACAAGGTTCCACGTACACTGTGACGCGAGTCAACAACCAAACGCTGAAGGTCACACAGACACAGCAATCGCGCACTCAGACTATCTGGAACAGTCTTTGCAGCCTGTTCGGGGACAGGCTCACCGGTTCTCAGCGATTAAGAAGAGACCTGGAAAGGTTGCTCGATGGGAACACCACTGTTGTCAGCACAGCAAAGGAGCTGGATCCGTTCGCGGCAACAGTGCTGCTGTGCTATGACGATGCCGAGGTCGCACGCGATGTGAACTCCGCTATGAAGAAAATCAAGGCATTCGTGGAAGACTGGGGCAAGGGGAACACGAAAGTCGCTGAAGCACTCGAGGGGGCTCCTCGGGAAGCATATTTTTACAATAACGAGCACAAGGATCGTTCCCTCAAATGGCACCTCGAGCAATGGGACGATTCGTGGAGTAAGGAACGAACCTGCGCGTTGCTGATGGATTTGGGCCTGAAATTGAAGTCGGCAACGGATTATACTGAATTTCTGGACGGCAAAAAAAAGATCATGTTAAGCAGCGTGATGGCAGAATCGCGCGGTGAAAGCAAAGTGAATACAGCCAGTCGGTGGGCCCAGGAGTTCACGCCGCAGGGTACGAAAATGCAGTCCGGCGTGTCTGCCACGACAGGAAGTTTTCTCATTCTGCTGCGGCATCTGAACGGTCGCTCCAAATCCCCCGAAGCCGCCACAGAAATCACCAACACCGAAATTGAGTCGCTGATGGTGGGGTTTGCGAAGTCGTGGGAGGAGCGTCCGTGGTATGTGCGGGCGCGAGGGTTTTACCATACGCCGGCCGAGGTGTGGACGTCCTACAACAGGCACCTTGAGATTGACAAAGTCATCGAGAAAACAGACAAAGTGATTGAATTCATGGCGGAGCAATTCAAAGGGGGCGGCAATGCCGACCCGGACAAAGTTCGCTCTGCGCTGCGAGAACTGCGTTATAATCCTAAACGAGTTGCTGCGAGACTGAAGGAACTTTATACCACCGAGCCGGCAAGTCATGATGAACGACTGAAGGCGGTCTGGTCGCTGCGGAATTCCATCGCTGTTGCAGGGAAGCGGGGGAAAGAGATCGGCCTGTTTTCGACGGATGGATTCTTTCCGGAAAACACCGTTGCGGAATTGGCCCATTTTATAGAGGACATGCACAAATCTGAGGGGAAAAATGCGTCAAGAGCGAGCGTAGATAACGAGCTCAATGGGATGTTTGGTGAGTCTAATGTCAACAGATATAAACAGATGCTTAATTCCAATCCGGAGCGAGTTAAACAATATGTCAATTCGCTTTTCACCGACCAATTGGAGCGGGAACATCATCTGCGCAGCATCGGTCGCGTAAAGGAGTTGCTGTCCGCTGAGATAGGGGGTTCATACTTCCACAAAGAAGCCCGTTATCTGTCCGGCCTGATGACGGACATGCACAGGGCCGAGCGGGGCATGGCGAAGATGAGACACGTCCATCGGGAACTGGCTGATGCATACGGAGCGGACAAGTGTGAGGGGTATTTCGGAGACATTCTGCAGCACACCAGGACGGTCATAGGCAGGATCACCGAATCCTGCCCGGATGCAGACACGCGTGAAGTACTCATTCGGAATGTGAAGGAGCTGAAGAAACTATTTTCCGGTGGTGTGCCCGATTATTATTTTCATCATGAAGTGTCCCAACTGACAGATGTCATCAACTTCATGGCTCGGCAAGAGAGCAACAAGGAGGCGTGAGCAGTCTGCGAGAGAAGCTCTCCGGGTACCCCGCGGCAGCGATTTTGTGTTCGCAGTGCGTTTTTCTTCCTGGAAACGTCCCCGAATGTATGCGTGGACAATTCACTGTGTGGCCCTGAAGGCAGTTGGCAGGAGAATGTGCGTCTGTTTGAGTTGGCGTCACTGTGTATGACCACATCGACGAGATACGCGTGGCTGAATACTGATCGGAATTGAGCGATGAGAGTTGCTGAGGCGGAATGGTTGGGCGGCTCGTCGTTTTGTCGGGTTCAGGCGCCAGGGTGACCTGTCCCATGAGCCGTTTGCCTCGGGAGCATCCTGGCTCCGCCGGCCTTGAGCCATGCCATGAGTCGGGTCATGGTTTCAGCGTTCCTGCGTTGCCAGTCTGTCGAACCGTGGATCGCGCGAAGTTCACGATGAAAATTCGACGCTGACTGTGTTTCCATCAACGGATGGCAGTTCGGCGGCCTGCTAATAGGCACTCCGCAGCGCGGCAGCTCGGGCGGTGACGGACCGTTACCGGGGGATTGACATTCCCTGCTCGCCTTTCCCACTTTTTTGCGGCGATTGAGAGAAAGCGAATGCCATTGGCTGTCTCTGAAATTCTGTGAAAAGACGGGTGAAGACCTGGGAGGGGCGAGGCACCTGCCGAGCCGCCGAAGGCTGGTCCGCGCTGTGAGCGTTTGCCAGCGTGTTTGCGTCGCAGCAGGGATCGAAGAAACGCTCGCGGCAGGCATGCGGCTCAGCAGGAGCTTCGCCCTCCCGACACTGCGTCTTGCCAGAAAGCCAATGCCATCGGGCTGCCGCCCTGCGGCTCAGGGTGTGTGTTTTAGCCCGTAGGGCGATACATGCGGTGCGGCGATGTAAGCTGCAGCACCGCGTCCCTGCTGCACGCTGGGATCGTCAATCGGAGTACTCCGAGTGCTCGCACCACTCTGGAACTTCTCACCTCATTTCCAGCACCAGGTTAACCCGCCCAGCGTGGTTTGTGATTCGCAGATGTCTCCGGTGCCCCGGGTGGGAGAGGTTATGGCGTCAGAAGTCAGACGTGCGAAGTGAGCAGTCGGGCGGGATGCGGACGGGCGGATGCGTAGTGGGTCTCCTGATGATTGAACAGGCTGAGTTCCCGATACCGAACAGCGTGTGAGAAGCGTTGAATACCGCGGCTTCGCAGAGTGACGGCGGCGGTGAAGATTCGCTGCAGCAGTGATCGTGCGGTGCAGGGGAGTTTTGAGCGGCCGGAGATAAGCCTGTTTGTGGAGGAGAGAGAGATGGGTACGGGGTTGAGTTCCCTGAGGTGGTTGTGCGTGATCAGCGTCGTCGTAAATGCGGCTTCCGTGGAAGCTGGTGTAGTGGCTGTCAACTGGAGCGGGAACTATGTGTCCTCGACACAGTCGTTCGATCCTGGTATCGACCCGCCGCCGCCGGGGGGTGTTGATTCCTATGAGGATCCCAATCCTTATGAACCGGAAGGTGGACCGTCGTGGTACTATGGGCGACTGGTCTCCGACAGCACTCCGTACAGCCCGCCGTCGATCGTGCCTCAGCCCGGAAGTAACCCCACATTTTACGGCGGGCATGTTGTCCAGACCGCGCCGCCAAATGGAAGTGGCGGCAATGGCGGTAATGAGGGCATGAGCAATCTTTGGATTGTCGATAATACACAGGGAGATTATATACATGTGGATGTTAATCCGGCTAATGCACTTCAGAAGTTTGGGATGCTTACGTATTGGAAGCTTCCCGATGGGGGAACCAAATACAAGCTGGATTCGGCCAGTAAATTTGAATTGACATCTACTCAGGATGCAGGGCCGAAGCCCGCTGGGCATTCGCTGCGGTGGGTCATCCGGAACAAGTCCGGTGTGGGTGAGAAATTTTACGTGTCTGACTTGATGAATTTTGCAAATGCAGGCGTGTACTCAACTGTTCTGCAGCCGAGCATCCTGACGAGTGATTGGTACGAATACGATCCGAGGGTTTACAGTTCACCGATCGTCCCGCCAGATAGCGATCTACAATCGATCTTATTTCAGTCAAAAGGCCTGGAATCACCGTCTTCATTTACTGACATTACAGCTGTTGGCTTCTACGTAGAGTACAACCACACTACAAACGGCGCAGGTGAGGTTCACTACAAAATCTCCAGTTTCAGCGCCACTATCGACCCCAACGGCAACGCAGTCCCCGAGCCCAGCACATTCCTGCTCGGGCTGGTCGGTGCTGGTGGTGTGGCCTTCAGGCGGTGGCGGCAGCGGCGTAACTCGAGTGTCGCGGAGCTATCGGCGGCAGCTGATCTGAGCTGCTGATTTGGTCCAGCCCGGCAGAGGCTGAGCTGCTGATATGCGGCCGTGCGACTGGGCCGCGGGAAGGCAGCTGGCCCTGCCGGGTTTTCATTTTTGCGGAGTGGCTGCGATGAGGTTCGGCATATTTCGTGGTTGTCTGCTGCTGCTGGCAGTGCAGCTGCCGCTGGCGGCTATGGATGCTGTCGGGCGTGGCCGGCCGGCGGAGGCGGCTCTGGCGTGGCTGGTGCTTGGGCTGGCAGCGGTCTGGCCGGGTGTGGGTTTTCAGCGGGCTGTTGTGGGCGATTACCGGGGCCATGGCGGTCGCGGAAGTTTGCTGCTGGCGGTTGTCTGCGATGGTGCGTGTCTGGCGACAGCACTGCTCACGGGAGTGTGGTGGTGGGTGAGCGTTGGTTGTCTGGTGTTAATGTCAGCGCTGGCGGGTGCGGTGTGGCGGCGTGGTTCGCTGTGGCGGGGGCTGGCAGCCGTATTTCTGCCGGGTTTGTTGTGCACGGGTCTGCCCGGGTCGTTTGGTGTCTCGGCGGCGCGAGTGGGTACGGAATTTTGTGTGAGCAGTGTGAGTCATGCGGCGCGGCTGGCTGGGGTTCTGCATGCGGTTGAGGGCGAGCAGTTGTTATCGGCGGGTCCGCCGCTTGCGGGTGCTCTGCTGCAGCGGGGTGCGGCCAATCTTTCGCTGTGGTTGGCGGCCTGTACGGCGGCCGCGCTGATTCAGCACCGCAGCACAGCAGTGCTGTTGCTGCATCAGGTGCTGGCGGCGGGTTTGTGGACGGTGCTGATGATGTGTCGGGGCACTTTTCTGCTGGCGTGGCCGGAACTGCGGAGTGTTCGGGAGGATACGCTGCTGTGGCTGCAGCCGCAGGAGCTGCTGTTTGCGGTGCTGGGGACGGGTTTGTGGCTGAGCGGCGATTGTCTGACACGGCTGCTCACGTTTCCGGCTGCATGGTGCGGAGTGATGCCGGACGATCGTCGGCGATGGAATCCGGTGACGAGGTTCTGGAATCGTCTGGTGTCCGGGGGTGCGATGGGTGCGGATCTGCAGGTGCGTGTGGATCGGGCTCACGGCCATGGTCACGGCAGAAGGCGCAGGTCTCACGGTCAGTTGGTTTCGGCAGTGGAAGGGAGTGAGTGATGGGCAGGGGCGGGGGCAGTGGCAGTTCCGGATGGCGGCGGCTGTCAGCGCTGCAGCGAGCTTTCGATTGGGTAACTTTGGACGGTTCCCGTCGTTGGTGGCAGCAGTTACCTGCGCTGGACGTGGTGCTGGAGTTTGCCGCTGACTGGTATCATTCGCGGCCGCGACATTTGTGGCTGTCAGCGATGCCGGCGGTGGCGGCGTGTGGTTTTGGCGTGTTTGTCGGTGGTGAGGCCGTCGCGGTTTCTAAGGAGCGATTGATTCAGGAATACGAGCAGCGGGCGGAGCAGTTGCAGCAGACGGGCGATCGTCATGGTCGCGAGTTGTGTCTGCGGGCTTTGGCGGGGCTGGACGCGGAGAATCCTGCGCATCGTGTGCGTCTGGGGTTGTTGTGTGCGAGCATTGGGCGACTGGATGCGGCGCGGCAGCAGATGCGCCTGGCGGCGGGGCTGCGTGAGTCGGGTGTTGCGGAGGCCTCTCTGTGGCTGGCTCGGGACCGACTTGGGGCGGGGCTGAGCAGCGACTCTGTGCAGGAGGCTGAGCGTCTGTTGCTGGAAGCGCTGGAGATTTCGCCGCGAAACGCCGCAGTTCGGCTGGAGCTGGCGGCTTTCTTCGAAGCGCGTGGTGAGCTGCATCTGGCGGAACACTCGCTGGCGGAGGCGGCCGCGGTGGATCCGCTGCATTATCCGGGGTTGCTGCAGTGGCTGTTGCGGCATCAGCGTCCGGGTGAACGGATTCAGGAGGTGATTCGTGAAGCAGTGCGAGCGCTGGAGGAGCAGTTGCAGAAGACGCCGAAGGACGAAGTGTTGCGAATTGCGCTGAGTGAAGTGCACGTGGTGGAAGGAAACTTTTCAGCTGGCGAGCGAGTATTAAAGGGAGTGGACGGTACGCAGGATCTGTCGGGTGCTGTGCGGGGTGCATGGTCTTCGCTGCGGCTGCTGCAGGCGCGTTCGCTGCTGCAGCAGTCCCCGCTGAATGCTGACGCGGTGCTGCCGCTGCTGGCGGAATCGCTGGCGTATGATCCATGGTTTACAGAGGCACTGGATCTGGCAGAGACGCTGGTGGCGGGTGGTCTGCGTTTTCCTGCGGACGCTCTTGATAAGCCGCTGCAGCAGTTGCGGGAAGAGCGTCGGAATGACGGCGATTCGGTCTGGCGGACGATCTGGATTTCCAGTCGCCTGCAGTTGCTGGCCGGTCATGTGCCGGAGTTGCCGGAGCCACCGTCACCTTCGTCAGCGTCTGCGAAAGCTGGTCCGGCGCTGTTGCAGCGGCTGCAGTATGCGGAGTTGCTGCGGCGGTGTGATCGGAAGCAGGATGCGGAGGCGGCGGCTGAGCAGTTGCTGAGCGAGCTGCAGGCGGATCCTGAGCGGGATCCCGGGAGGCAGCTGACAGCGGAATGCCTGCTGCTGCTGGAACAGTCCGTTGAGGCTTTGCGGCTGCTGCAGGGGGCCGAGTTGGCGGAAGGGGCCGGTGGTTCGGGGCCTGTGGGTGCGGCCCACCGCCGCCTGCTGGCTCGAGCGAGTGTGGCGGCCTTTGATGAGGCTTTGCAGCGGAGTGGTGTGGAGACTGCGGAGGCCACAGGCGAGCTGGATCCCGTGGAGCTGTTGCGGCCGGCGTTTGATGATTCGGCGTTTGTGTTGCCGGCGCTTGAGCGATTGTCGCGGTTGTGGGCGGGGGATTCGGAGGCGGCTGCAGCAGCGCGTTCGCTGCTGTATCGACTCCGCAGCGAGGGCCGTTTTACGACTGAGATTGCGTCGATGCTGGGCGTGGCGGCGGTGCAGCAGGGGCGGTATGCGGAGGCTGTTTTGTTTCTGCGGGAAGCGGACGCGGTGGTTGGTCGAGCGGATGCGGCCATTCAGAATAATCTGGCGGTGGCGCTGGTGCGTGCGGATGCTGCGCTGGCCGATGAGGCGCTGGAATTGATTGACGCGGCTCTGGAGCAGCAGCCCGGGCATCCGGATTTGCTTGCTACGCGGGGCGAGGTTTGTGTGGCGCTGGGAATGTGGCTGGAGGCGGTGGAGTGTCTGACAGCGGCCTTGCCAGCTCGTCGGGGAGACGCCGAGCTGCAGCGGCTGCTGGAAAAGGCAACGTTGTCGCTGCGGGACCAGCAGCGTTCCGATCGGTTAAAGCGGCCGGGTCTGAGACCCCGGGAACCAGCTCAGCCGCGTCAGCAGCCTGGGACGGCAGGATTTGGTTCGGATGTTCCGGACCGTGAGTAAGCGGCAGCGAGGAGTGTCCTTCGGTGCCTTCACAGATTCCGCGTGGAGCGGACTTCAGGGAGACAGAAAGTCATGAGTTTGACCGGAATGGAAGTGTTCGATCGTACGATTCAGACAACGCATATCTGGCTGAATGAGCTGATGCAGGAGTTGCAGTGGACAGACCGTCACAAGGCTCTGCGGGCTTTGCGGGTGATGCTGCATCTGCTGCGGGATCATTTGCCGGCGGAGGAGAACGCTCATTTGTCGGCGCAGTTGCCAGTATTGATTCGTGGGATTTATTTTGAGGGCTGGAGGCCGGCAGCGACTCCGATACCCGATCGTTCCCGCTGGAATTTTCTGCATCAGGTGAATGAGGCCTTTTGCAATGATCCGGCTGCGGATGCGGAGGGCATAGCGGCGGCCGTCTTTCGGGTATTGACGCGGCAGACCGGGGGGCTGACGGGCGTTGCGGGCAATATTCGCAACGCGCTGCCCGGGCATATTCGCGAGTTATGGCCGGATGAGCTGGCAGTGCCAACGCTTTAGTGGCAGGCCGCGAAAGCAGCCGGCGTGAGACTCGACATCGGGAGTCACTGCTGATGGAAACGAGCGAAGCAACATCACCGCGACCTGTCAGTGCTGAGCTGCGACAGCTGGCCGAACGGCTGCTGCTGGAGCATCAGACACTGATGCGGGGACTCGGCTGTCATCAGGAGTGGATCCGTCAGCTGTGTGAGATCGGGATGCCGCGGTTTGGTGAGCTGGCTTGCAGACTGGAGGGATTTCGAGCGGAGCTGGCGCGGCATTTTCAGAACGAGGAGCAATATGGCGAACTGCTGAATCTGCACGACACGGAACTCGGCCGGGGCAAGCCGGTGCAGGCGAGGTCGGCGTCCGATGGAGCTGGTACAGACGCGATCCGGCTGCATGCCGAACTGTTGAATCGGTTGTCACAGCTGATAGGGCGGCTTGGCAGGGGGCTGGAGGAATTCCGGGGCTGGAACGTGGCTGTGGGCGAAGTGGGATCGCTGGTAGGTGAGATTTGTGAGCATGAGCGGCGGGAGATGGATGTCCTGCGACGAGTGACGGGGGAAGGGGACCAGGCAACAACAAACCGAGCTACGGGAGCAGCGTCTGATGACAACAGCATTGCACAGTGAGATGCATCAGGATCATCTGGTATGGAAAGCCGAGAGTGGTCTGTGGTGTGACGAAGTGGATTTCTGGAACACGGAGACGGACCGGATGGAGCAGCAGCTGCGGGAGATGCTGGAGCTGCTGGAGAGCCATCGAGAGGCGTTGCGGGCTCATCGGGCGTCGATCGAGCGGCGGCGGGAATCGGAGGATCTGCACGAACTGCAGCTGGCGCTGTACGAGATGGGTGAAGCGGGTCTGGAGCTACCCGGGTTGTCAAAGGTGCATCAGCAGACGGCGGAGGAGCAGGTGCGTCAGCGGGACGCGCATGCGAGGATGCGGCGGTATCACCATACGCTGGCCGCGCTCTGTATGGTGCTGGGTCGCGCCTGTCGATCACCTTTGTAGGGATTTTGATGATTTTTCCGGTGTTTGCGGGATTGCGGATTTGGCAGACCTGGTACTGAACAGCCACAGGTAAAACAGGGTGCTGTGGGGTAAAGGGGCTGCCAAACCTGGAGCGCACGACCGAGAATCCAGCGTGTGATGCTGCGCCTGTCGGCGGCAGTCTGTGATTGATGTGAACGGGGCTTTCGACGGAACAGAAGATGGTTACTTCCGGGGAATCCGAAACGTCATCGGAGTCAGTGCAGCGTCCGCACACGACGGCTGTGGCGATGGGACTGCTGCTGGCGGCGCACCTGCCGTGTGCAGTGCCGCACTACATTCGCACATGGAGTCTTGAGCACTACCAGTTTTTCCCCTTCGCACTGGCGATGTTTGGCTGGTTGTTTCATACGCGCCGCACGCCGGGCGGAGAACGCTGGGGAATTCTCAGCCTGCTGCTGCTGGCGGCTGACGTGTTCTGCCTTGTGGCGGGCACATTAAAGCCGTCTCCGTGGCTGGTGGTGCTGGGAATGCAGCTGGGTTTGGCGGCATGGTGCCTTGCATCGACAGAGCAGGGATATCGGCGTTCGCTGTTATATCTGTCGCTGCTGGCGATGCTCACTCTGCGTCTGCCCAACGAAATGGATACTCAGCTGATTCAGTGGCTGCAGAACCGGACAACGGCCTTTGCCAGCGGCATCGGGCATCGTGTGAATCTGGTGCACTACAGCGAGGGCAACGTGCTGAGTGTTCCCGGGAAGACTTTTCTTGTGGCCGAGGCGTGCAGCGGTGTGAAGTCGCTGTTCACGATTCTGTTTATTTCTGCGATGGTCATCTGCATGAAGCGTCGGCCGTTTCTGCACAGCGTTGTGCTGCTGCTCTGTGGCATGGCCACCGCCGGATTGATGAATGTCTTCCGAGTGCTGAGCGTGATTTATGTCTGGGACTGGCGGCAGCTCGATTTGTCCACGGGGCTGCCCCATGACATTCTGGGGTACGCCTGCCTTGGGATCGCTGCGGGGATTCTGCTGAGTGCGGACGCATTTCTTGAAGTGCTTTCGGCTCCGATCCCTGACTTTCGTCGACCGGGGATCATTGCCCGTTACCGCAATCCTCTGACCCGTCTGTGGAATCGCTGGATTGCGACTCTGGACGAAGATCCGGGGCATGTGGTGAAGGTGCATTCCGGGGTGAGTGGACGGATGGTGGTGCTGGCGGGCGTGTTGCTGGTCACTGCCGGTGCTGCTCAGGCCGTGCAGATTGTGATGGGTCGAATTCAGTAATCAGGTTGATATTCAGCGGGGCGAAGCACAGTGACGCACGATTCTGTCGAGAAAACTCGGAGCAATCAGTCAGGCGAGGGTGGAACGGATCGTGCGTTGCCGAGTCTGCGGCTCACGTTGCGGCCGGTGAACCTGCTGCAGTTCATCTTTGGTCTGGTTGAGTCGTGGGTGGTCACACGCAAATACGGGCGGATGCTCGCCGGGCTCCCATTTCTGATCGTTTCGGGCCTCGGCGTGGGCTGTTATGTGTGGGTGCGTCATTCATCCATCGAGCCAGTGCTGCAGAAATATCACGCACGGTTTGACAAGGCGGTGGCGGAGAAGAATCGGGAAGTGGAAGAGACCTGCCTGCGGGCACTCTGCAGTCTGCGTCCCGGTGTTCCCGAATATCGCATGCGGCTGGGTTTGTATTTCTTCGAGCGCGGGGACAAGGATCAGGCGTTGTATGAGATCGCCCGACTGGCGCCCGAGAACACCATTGGTCATCCGA
Organism: Planctomycetota bacterium; assembly: GCA_041161565.1. Taxonomy (GTDB): domain Bacteria; phylum Planctomycetota; class Planctomycetia; order Planctomycetales; family Planctomycetaceae; genus SXXK01. The sequence goes on from JBEAUF010000122.1 coordinate 40,937, forward strand.
TTGCCCGACTGTGGCTTGTGCAGCAGGCCGTGGGTCCCGAGCCGCTGTTGCGAATGTCCCGCGAGGAGATTGAGAAGCAGCTGAAGCGGGTTCTGGATGCTGATCCGGGCCAGGTTGATGCGCATCAGATGCTGGCGGCACTGTATCTGGAGCGGCAGGAGCTGCGTCAGGCGGAGCTGCATCTGGAGGAAGCGGCGAAAGTGCGTCCGGAGTTCAACCTCCAGCTGGCGCAGCTGAAGAGGCAGATGAAGCGGCCTGGCGACGATGCTGAGGCTGCTGCGGCAAAGGCGGTGACAGAGCTCAGTCGACTGCTGGAACAGGATCGCACGCGGGTGGATCTGCGGCTGGATCTGGCCAACGCGTTGCTGCTGAGTGAAAATTATGAGCAGGCACGTGAGATTATTCTTTCGGGTTTGCTGCAGAAGGACGAACAGCGGCTGCGGGACGCTTTGGTCGATCTTGATCTGCTGACCGTGGACCGTCAGTTACGCAGTTCGGTGCTGAACCGTGATGCCTGTGTGCCGGTGGTGCTGAATGCCCTGCGGATTTCTCCGGGTAATTCGCGTTGTGTGACCACTCTGTCACTGCTGCGGTCGCTGGGCGCTGAGATTACCCCTGAACCGCTGCGGGTTGGCATTGAGTACTGGCAGAAGAAACAGGATGAGGATCCGGAAGCAGGCGAACCACGGTTGTTTCTGAGTGAGTTGTTGTTTTTGTCGGGTGAAAAGGTCAGGGCGGTGGAGAATCTGCGGCCGGCTGTGGCGAAGTATCCCACACTTCGACTGACGATGGCGCGGCTGCTGATGGGCGCGGGCGATGATGCCGGCGGTCAGAAGCTGCTCTTCGAACTCCTGCGGGACTCTGCGGGACGCCTGGTCGAGAATCCTGGTCACCTGCCGACGATTCTTGAGCGTGCTGACGCGATGCTGCTGCTGAAACGCCCCGACGATGTGCGGCTGATGATCAGGGACTTCATTGGTATGGAGAGTGGCAGCCAGTCCGCGAGGGAGGAGGCTGCGGTGAGGGATGTTTACGGCCGTGCCTGCATCATGAAATTCGACGAACTGTCCGGATACTCGGCAGACGTCATGAAGAATGCGAAGACTCCTGAAGAACTGCGTTTTAACGATGTCAGCGGCAACGAGCTGATCCCGCTGGCTGTTGAAGCCGCGCAGATTCCCAGCAGTTCCTTTGGGGCTGTTGAGCGCCTTTCACGACTGGCACTTTCCAGCCATCCCTCCGCCCAAAATGCTGATGAGGCACTCCGCAAGCTGCGTCTGGAGGGTCAGTCGGGTGTGATTGCCCTGAACATGCTGGGCAACCACGCGAGTGTCATGGGGAACTATGAAAAGGCGATTTTCTGGCTGGAGCAGGCCAACTCCGTAGCGGCCGGAAGAAACCCGATGGTGCTCAACAACCTGGCGATTGCCACGATTCGGGGACGCCCGGAGGATATTGAAACGGCACTGCGGTACGCCCAGGAAACTCTGGCGATTGTGCCCGGTAACAGTGACGCGCTCGCCACGCGGGGTGAAATCCATCTGGTCATGAAGAACTACAGGGACGCCCTGGCCGACCTCATCGAATCACTCCGCAGTCGCGGTGGATCCGTGGAGGTGCATCGTTTGCTTGAGCAGGCCTATCTGGGTCTTGGTGATGAGAAGATGGCGCAGGAGCACGCGAAGCGAGCGGCTGAGCTGGCGGTGGATGAGACGTCCACCTGACCGAGTGTGTGGCAGCGGAATTCCGTGGAAAACATGGTGGCTGTGCCGGATATGGTTCAGCCTGACTCGCATTCCTGCTATGCTAACAGGTGTCAATTCCGGCAGCATCGCCGGCGAGTGCCGTGCTGCGGCACAGCCCCTGCCAGACTGCACCCGGGCCGAATGCCATGATCTTCCTGCTCGACAATTACGATTCCTTCACCTTTAATCTCGTGCAGCGCATCGGTGAAATCGATCCTGCTGTTGAGATTCGGGTTGAACGTAACGACCAGATCACACTGGAGCAGATTGCAGAGCTCAAACCGTCACGCATCATCGTGTCGCCAGGGCCCTGCAGTCCGAAGGAAGCCGGGTTGTCCTGCAGTGTGATCGCCCATTTCGGCAAACAGATGCCGGTGCTGGGAGTTTGTCTTGGTCACCAGTGCATGGCAGAGGTGTTTGGAGCCCAGGTTGTCCGTGCTGCTCGGCTGATGCATGGCAAAACATCGCTGATTTCGCACACGGGTACTGGTGTGTTTGCGGGATTGCCCAATCCCTTTCAGGCCACTCGTTACCACAGCCTGATCGTTCCCCGCGAAACGGTCCCTGAGTGTCTGGAAATCACCGCCTGGGTCGAAGACCCGGGCCAGTCCTTCGAGGTGATGGGGCTGCGGCATCGCGACTATCCGATTCACGGCGTGCAGTTCCATCCGGAGAGTTTTCTGACGGAAAGCGGCATCGATCTGCTGCGGAATTTCCTCGAACTCTGAGGCTGATGCGGTTTGGTGCAGCGGGGTTATTCTGCGCCTGATCGGCAGGATCGCCAGCTTTGCTGCAGTCGCTACAGATTGCCCCTGCCCTGTCGCTTTACGCGCCACTTCCCGACAATCTTCAGAGTTGGGGCGGAATCTGCTCAGTAAACTCCCTGAAAGCCTCCGGCCATGATTCCGGCGGATGCCTTTGTCACCACGCCCTGCACCAGTTACCCGCCATCCGGGTCCGGATACCTGCATGTCGCTGATCCTCGATTCTCCAGGTCCTGCTGCTGCTTCACCTGAAGGCAATTCAGACGTCTCTGCAGCCACACGTCTTCCCGGCTGGCTCTGCTGGTCTCCAGCCACCTCGCTGGTACTTGCCGTGGTTGGTCTGCTGTTTTTGTTTCTGGCTCGCCTGCCGTTGTGGCACAGCGACATCTGGGATCACCTGAACTATGGTCGGCAGATGTTTCAGGCGGGTCAGATCGCCCGCACTGAACCGTTGCTGACCGTTTGTGAAGGTGTGCGGATGGTGAATCTGCCGTGGCTGTCTCAGTTGGCTTTGACGCTGATTGAACGGAGCGCGGGGATTACTGGTCTGCAGTTCATTTCGGCCTTACTCGGTGCAGCAAGCCTGCTGGTGATTTCACTGCAAACATCCCGGGTGGGTCGATCGGGTCTGGCTGGTTTGTCTGCGGCGGTCAGCTTTTACTGGGTGAACCGGCACGAGCTGGGGGTGCTGCGGCCGCAGTTGTTTGGGTTGCTGCTGGCCTGCGTGCTGCTGGCCTGGATTTTCTCGCGACCCCGACGTTTTCGAGCGGCGTGGGTTGGGGTGCCGCTGTTGTTTGTGCTGTGGGCCAATCTGCATGGTTCTTTTGTTGTCGGTCTGATGTTTCTGGGGCTGGCTGCTGTGGGTCGGGCCGGTGATCTGCTGCGAGCCTCCCGGTCGCTGAAACTGGTGTTTCGGGATCCTGAGCTGCATCGCTGGCTGCTGTTGCTGCAGTTGTCCGCTGCAGCGGTGCTCATCAACCCCTTTGGTCTCGCAGCCTACGCAGAAGTCTTCGGTGTGGCCGGGCATCCGAACATGTCAAATATGCTGGAATGGAACCCGCTGACTCTTCGCCTGCCCTCGGGCCAGCGTTTCGCGGCACTCGTACTTTGTACCACGCTGCTGTTGGGTCTGACTCCGCGTCGTGTGCGCACGGCTGAGCTGCTGACACTCATTGTGACTGCGCTGCTCACAGCGTGGTCCGCGCGAATGCTGAACTGGTTTACGCCTGCCGCTGCGTTGATTGCGAGCCTGCACCTTGCTGCGGTGGTGCGGAATGTGCTCAGGCGCCGCCGCCGCCGCGTGCGTCAGGTTGCGGCGGGTGTGGCGGTCGAGTCAGCAGCGGCCGTCGAAGCCGCGGATGCTGATGGGCTGATGCAGTCTCCGCCGTGGATCTGGACGGTCGCTTCGCTGGGAATCCTCTGGCTCTGCCTGCTGCTGAATCCGTTCGCCACGTGGCTGCTGCGAGGAACGGCACCGCCGGAAGCACAGCAGGTTTCCGTCGAGACACCAGTATCCGCGATGGAATGGCTGAATACTCAAACCAGCCATCCGCGGGGGATGGCGTTTGTTCCTGCGGAATGGTCCGGTTACCTGATGTATCGGGGTTCAGCACCGCTGCGACCGCTGGTGAACATCCACGCGCATCTGATTCCTGAAGAAGTCTGGAATGACTACATGCGGCTGACGCACGGACCGGCTGACTGGAACGGGCTGTTCGATGAGTATGGGGTGAACCTTGCCGTTGTCAGCCGCCGCGGTCAGCCGGCGTTGATCAGGCGGATCCGCGAATCTGAAGACTGGACGGCTGCCTTTGAAGACCGGCAGACAGTGATTTTCGTTCGGCGGAACCCTGTTTGACATCTTTCTGAAATTTCTCTGAGAACGGCGAGGCACCATGTCTGAACAACATCCGGCCGCATTTCATCTGTCCGCCACCCGACCTCGCCGCGCCGTTTCCGGGAGATTTGTTGGTGTTGTGCAGGTGATTGTGCTGGGGATCACCGTTGCTGCATGGACACTGTCGGCTGCGGAGGACCGCACTGCCGTGGCGTCCGCCGTGCTGCGGCGACCGTGGCCGCTGGAGAAGCTGCCCGAAATCGCTGCTCCGCGTCCCGTAGCATCGCTTTACGATGACCCGGCGATCGTGTCGGATGAGCAGCTGGCTGGCGTCCTGAAAAAACTCATTCCCCGGTTCAGCCAGAGTCAGTTGCGGCCGAACCTGATTGAGCACGCGCTGCGAACGTGGGGCAGCGAAGTCCGCTTCAGCGGAGAAGACACAATCTCCGGCCCCGATCTGGCGGCCTTCCTGACGGATACCGCAAAACATCTGCAGTCGTGGAACCATCGCGTCACTCCATTGCTGGTGGATACGGGGCTGGGGGTGCACGTGCGGTTTTCTGAGGATGCGGCAGGTTCCGTGCATCATGACCACGCTCTTGCTGCACTCACCGAAGCCGGTCTGCCGCTGGGGACTCCGGTGTTCACGACTGCCCGTGCGCTGCAGCTGCGGGATGTGCTTCAGGAGGCTCTGCGAGACTTCCGTCCGGACGAACGCGAAACGGAGTGGTCAGCGATGGCCTTTACGCTGTGGCTGGCCGAACCACGGATCACCAGCTGGCACAATGCTCAGGGACGCCTTGTGACTTTGGATCTGCTGGCCCGACGACTGATTCGGAGTCATAAGCGAGGTGGAGTGTGTCTGGGTACCCACCGTATCTACACGCTGATGCTGATGCTCCGCCTGAACGAAGAGCACGGCGGCAAGCTGCTTGAAGCGGAAACTGCGGCAGCCGCCGAAGCGTATCTTGCTGATATCCGCGATCGCATCACCGCCTCGCAGTGGCCGGATGGATCGTGGAACAGCAACTGGGTGGATGGCGCTGACTGTTTCAGACTGACGGATTCGCAGGAAAAAGCTTCCAAGCGCGTCATTGCGACCGGCCACCACCTTGAATGGCTGGCGCTGGCTCCGGAACGGCTGCACCCGCCCCGCGAGCAGGTGTTGAAGGCTGCCTCATGGCTGGTGCAGAATGTCAGCCAGACACCTCAGGAGGAGATCGACCGCAATTTCACGTTCTATTCGCACGTCGGCAAGGCACTGGCACTGTGGCGAAAGACCAGTCCTGCGGAATTCTGGAATCGCTGGACAGCGCTGCACCCGGAGGACGCCCGGCTTGAACCACGGACTCCGGGCAAAGGTGCTGCTGAATCGTCCCACTGAGGGTCCTGGGTTGGTTGGTTACCCTTCACTCCCGGGTTTGCTGATGAGCGGACCGGGATCGGCCAGCGGGGCAAGGATCCAGATTTCGTCGTAGTCCACGGGTTGCAGGGCGCGGTAGCCTTCGTGGCGAATCAGTTCGAGGATTGCCAGGAAAATACCGACGATGCGGGCCTGAATTTTTTCACCCGCGAAGAATGAGCTGAATGCGACTCGTTCTTCCGTCAGCAGCCGATCGCGGATTTGTTCCTGGAACACGGCCATCGGAGTTTCATCCATCCGAATGGCGATTGTTTGCTGGACGTCCGGAATGCGCACGATGCGGGCAAGGGCGCTGACCAGGTCCCAGAGCTCAACTTCACGAATGCGGTCCTCGGCCTGATCACGGCTGGCAGCCGGTCGATGGCGGGTGAGTCGTGGATAGCGTTCCAGCCATTCATCGCCGCGTTGTTCCAGTTGTGCGGCGGCGTCGCGATAGCGACGGTACTGCATCAGGCGGGCCACGAGATCGGAACTGTCGTCGGTGGTTTCCGGTTGGTCTTCTGTTTCCGGGGACTCTTCCTGGGGTAGTACTTCGCGGCTTTTGATTTCCAGCAGTGTGGAGGCCATGACGGCGAAGTCGCCGGCGAGTTCGTAGTCGGGATGGGCGAGGGTGCTGAAAAAGACGTCAAAGTCAGTGGTCATGCGGGACATCGAGACCGCGCAGATGTCGACTTCGTGCCGGCGGACGAGGTGCAGCAGGAGGTCAAGTGGGCCCCCGAATAACCCTGTTTCAATCCGATACTCTGTGAGTGTCATGAAGGGCTCTGCACAAAAAACGGCGTTTGCAGGCAAATAATGAGAAGAATCGGACGAGCGGCCGGTACGACTGGACTGTTTGTGGCTTTTTTTCGAAAAAACGCATGGTTTTCTTCAAGATTGGCTCGCCTTTTGCCTGCAGAATGTGCCTCCCGGCAGCGTCAGCCGAGTTGGTCTTAGGGGTGTGCGATGGCAATTGAATTTGACTGTCCGCGGTGTTCCGCGACGATTCGGGTGCCCGACGCCTACAGTGGGCGTCAGGGGCGTTGCCCGCAGTGCAACGAGCGTCTGCTGGTGCCGCTTGTGGCTGTTCCGGATATGGCCGGGCAAGCGCCTGCGGCACCGATTGTCGGGGGTTTTGCGGCACCGGCGGCCGGCATGGCCTCGGCACCCGTTCCGGCGGCACCCGTTGTGACAGCGGGCCAGGTGCCTGCGGAGGTTGCTTCCGGGGTCCTGCCGGCGGTCCCTGCGGTTTCCACGTCTCCTGTCCTGCCCGGTCCTTCTCCTGCGGCGGCTCTGGCTGCGCGTACCGGGCGTTCACGGTCCACCCGTTTTAATCGCCGTCGCCCATCTCGGGCGCTGGTGATTGGCATTCCGGTGATTGGTTTTCTGCTGTTGCTGGCAATCCTGGCGCTGACCATTCAGACCGGTCCGGAGATGCAGGGCGAAATCCGCGGTCGGCTGCTGGCAGAGAAGTCTTTGCCGCGGACTGTAATTCCGTGGTCAGACACCGGCGTTTCCGCAGACCAGCAGCAGTTGCTGCAGGCTGCTCTGACAGAGAACCCCGAGACGTTTTCCAGCGAATTGCTGGTTTGCCGGCTGCTGGGAACACCAGCGGGACTGGAAGTTCAGCTGACGGCAGCAACCGGAGCAGCGTGGTGTGCTGTGAATCCGCACGAGGCCGGCCAGAAGGCTCTGGCGATCTGGCTGAAGCAGCACCGAGTGCGGCTGGGGGAAATGCGGCGTGCCTTGATGACTCAGACGCTGTCCGATTGGTGTCAGGACAAGCTGCGGCAGATCAATGGCGAGGAGATTGCGATTGATGCGGCTCGCGCTCGCGACAACGGTGTGCTGAATGCCACTGTGGACAGCATGGGTTTCGCTGTGCAGGGCAGGGCGGGCAAGCGGCTGGTGCGGGCAGCGGCCGAGGACGACGCCGGCTGGCTTTACTTCTGCGTGCCGTCTGACACGGATACGTTGATTGTGGAAGGCCGCAGTCAGGAAGATGCGAGTGTGATTTTTCCGGGCCGTTATGAAGTCACCCTCGAGGCACCATCAGCAGCGGCACCAGTCGGGGGTTCAAAGACGGAAGGGGCCGCGGAGTCTGCTGAGGATGCGACAGCGGCTGAGAAGTCTGCGATGGAGGAATCGGCTGCGGAACCGGCAATGGAGGAACCGGCCATGGAGAGTGGCAGCGATTCCGGGGCGACTGAGGAGGGAGGCGAGATGCAGCCGAAAGACTCATTTGGCTCGGCAATGAAGGGCATGTTTAAGTCTGAGATGTCGGACGAGTCGGCCGATCCACCGAAGAAATCGAAATCTGAATCCTGAACATTTCTGGCGATGCCTGACACGGAGAATACTCCATGAAGCGACGGCGACTGGGCGGCAGTGGCATTACGGTCTCTGAGATTTGCATGGGCACGATGACATTTGGCAGTCAGTGTGACGAGCCATTGTCGTTTCGCATCATGGATCGGGCCTTTGCTGCGGGGGTGGATTTTTTTGATGCCGCGGAAATGTATCCAGTGCCTCCGACGGTCGAGGCATTTGGGCGGACGGAGGAGATTGTGGGGCGGTGGCTGCAGACAAAGCCGCGTGAGGCGGTGATTGTGGCCACCAAGATCACGGGGCCGGCGCACGGCTGGTTTGTGCCTCCGGTGAGGCACGGTCATTCAGCGCTGGACCGCGTACAGATAACTCGCGCTGTGGAAGCCAGCCTGCGGCGTCTGCAGACCGACTACATAGACCTGTACCAGATACACTGGCCCGACCATGGCATGCGTTACGAGGATATTCTGGAACCGTTGACCAGGCTGGTGCAGCAGGGCAGGATTCGAGCGATTGGCTGCAGCAACGAGACGTGTTGGGGTGTGATGAAAAGCCTGGCGGCAGCAGAGAAGGGAGGGCTTTGTCGCTACGACACGGTGCAGAACAACTTCAGCCTGATCAATCGTCGCTGTGAGAGTGAGCTGGCGCAGGTTTGTCGTCGGGAGAATGTCTCGCTGCTGCCCTTTTCTCCACTGGGCGGCGGGGTGCTCACCGGGAAATACCAGGATCACGACCCGCCGGGGGCGCGGTTCACGGAGTATCGTCGTCTGGGTGAGCGGCAGCAGCGTCTGGCGGATCGATTTCTGAACGAACGGACGCGTGAGACGGTTCGGCGGCTGCAGGTGATTGCTGACGATTTGGGAGTCTCGCTGGCGGCGCTGGCTGTGGCGTGGAGCAAGCAGCATGATTTTGTGGCATCGACCATTATCGGTGCAACGACGGTAACGCAGCTGGAAGAAAACCTGCAGGGTGCGGATCTGCAGCTCGATCGGGCGACTTTGAGGCGGATCGATGAGATTGACGAGGCGATTCCGAACCCGATGAAGGAAGACGGTTTGCGGCGACTCTGAGGTGCCCTGCGGAGCCGGATTTCGGCAGAATTTGACATTTCAGTTCCCCCATTGTCGCGGATTGGATACACTGGTGGACAGGCATTAGGGAGTTTTCTGCTGAGGGAGTGCTGCAGTCAGCCTGTGCCATCCCGAAACGCAAGGATGTTGGGACGTGTCAACGATCATACTTTTTGTGTGTGGCTGCATCCTGTGTTTGATATTTCTGGGTGCGCTTTACGCTGACCACGTGCACGTGGGGTTTTTGTTTGAGGGCCGCTGGCTGGGGCCGCTGTTTGGCGTTTTGGCCCGGTTCTGGATGTCCGTTGCGGAATCCTTTGTGCTCGCGTTTTCGCTCGGTTTTTCCCAGCTGACATGGGTGATGGCGGCGATTTCCGGGGGTCTTGGACTGCTGCTGATTCTGTTCATGCTGGGTGGCGGAATTGCGGCTGATGCGAGTTTGTGGCACAAGGACCAGCAGGCCCCGCTGTTTTCCGGTGGAGTGCTCGATCGAATTCCCAGTCTGGCCGTGGCTGCGGAACCGCAGCTGACAACGGTGGCACGTCTTGAGCGGGACGATTCTGATTTGTTCTCGACGAGTGGTGGGCGGTACCTGGTGTTTGACGTTCCGGACGCCGTGCCTGCTCTGCCGCGGCCTCGAGCGAGGTTGCCGCTGGAGGGGGTCATTCGCGACGTGCCCGACGTGGGTTTTGGTCCGGGGGCGCTGCAACCGCGGCTGCTCATGGAGTTTCGCCGTCGCGGAACACAGCTCAGCGACAGTGAGCGATACGGCGAGCAGCGAACACCTGGAATGCTGCTGGATGATCTTCCGGAGAGTTCGGTGATTGAGCGGGCTTTGCGGCTGTTGTCGTTCGACGGCTGGCGTGCGAGTCTGTATGGGGGATCAGAGCTGGAGCGGTTGGTGCCTGTGGAGGAGTCTACCGCGGCGGAGCTGCGGGATTTGGAACGAGGGGTGCGGGTCTACGCCGGCGGCGCGGTTGCCTCGAGCGACATTGAAATCGACAAGCGGGCACCGGAGCTTTCGGAGGACGGTTTGGTCAGCGTGGAGCTGGAATTGCGAAATGCTGGTCGGGAGACGATTGACGGGCTGCTGGTGCGGGAGCGTTTACCTCGGGGAACACTGTTGCTTTCTTCAGACCCGCCTGCTGTGTGGCGTGAAGACGAGCTGGTTTGGCGGCTGGATGATCTGCGGTCGGATGAGCAGCGAGTGTTGCGGTTCAGCGTGCAGCCGGATCAGGCCTTGCCGATGGATGCCGTGTCGGGCGATGACACTGTGTTTGTCACGGAAACGATCGTTTCCGCGTTGTTGGCGGTCACGAGTCCGACGGACGTGACTGGTGACGGTCTGCAGCCTGCTCGAGGATATCCCGGGCGGGGCGAGTTTGAGGGGAGTGAGCTGGGATTGCCGGAGCTGGAGGACATGCGCAGTGATCGGCGGCGTTTGCTTCCGGACGTGTCCACGCTGGAGCTGTCTGAGGGCCTGAACGTGGTGTTGCGGGTTGAGAAGGAGTCTGAGGTAGCGGTTGTGGGAGCGTGGACCCGGGTGTATTTCGACGTGGAAAACCGTGGTGACGCCGAGTTGTCAGGGATCCAGCTGCGGGTGATGCTGGATGAATTCCTTGAACATCCGCGTTTGTCAGCAGATGCTGTTGAGCGTTCGATAGTGGCTGAGGTGCCGCAGTTGCGGCGAGGTGAGACGCGTCAGGTGGTGCTGACGGTGCGTCCGCTGAAAGCTGGTGAATTTCGCTGCACGGCGGAGGTGTTGAGTTCCGGGATTCAGGCGGGTGTGGAGAACTTTGAAGTCATCGCCCGATGAATCTGAGGAAGGTGTTGAATTCGGCGGGGAGTGGCGATTCGAAGCTGAGCGGCTGTTTTGTGCGGGGGTGCAGGAAGCCCAGTATGGCGGCGTGGAGTGCGAGTCTTTTTTCGCGCCACGGGATTTCCTGCAGCAGTTCCGGGCGGTAGCGGGGGTCTCCGAGCACCGGATGTCCGGCTTCTGCCAGATGCACGCGGATTTGATTCCGGCGACCGGTTTCGAGTCTGATCTGGAGTCGGGAGACGGCAGGGCTGCGATCTGAATCGGGAAAGCGGGCGAGCAGTTTCCAGTGGGTGATGGCAATTTCGCCGGCGGCGGCGTCGCGGGTGGAATAGCGACCGAGGTTTTTTCCTGTGGCGAGGTAGCTGCGGATGGTACCTGAGGAATCGGGGAAGTTGCCGGCGGCGAGGGCATCGTAGCGGCGGTCGGCGGTGTGTTGGGAGAATTGTGACTGCAGGTCTTCGGCGGCAGCGGGAGTTTTGGCGAATACAAGCAGTCCTGAAACGCCGCGATCGAGCCGATGAACGAGGTGCGCCGCGCGGGCGCTGGATGTGCGGCGGAGGTATTCACCGATACGGTAGACGAGCGTATGCGGTTCACGGCCATCGGTGGGTACTGTGAGGAGTTTGGCTTCCTTGTCAACGACGATGAGATCGGCGTCTTCGTGAACAATTCGAAACCCCCGGTTGACGTGTTGTTCGGGGCGTTTTCGGGGTGAGTATCTGCGGCCGTGTTCGTAGCGGACCACGATTTGGTCAGTGGAGCGGAGAGTGCGGCCGGACTGGGTTTCCACCTTTCCGTTGATGTGCACACAGTCGTGGTCGAACAGTCCGGTGACGAAGCTTCGGGAACCCCCGGTGAGCTGCTGGACGGCACGGTCAGCGCGAGCACCCACGAGTGGTGAGTTTGGCTGGATCAGCAGATTCCGGCATTCGATGGGCACCGTGGGCTCGCTTTTTGGGGGTGAGAGTGCGGCAGGAAGGGAATATAGCGTTTTTTCGGAATAAAGCGTGCCTTGCCAACTGGAAGTGGGGCGAGGTTGCAGAAAGTGGATCGTGAAACGGGCAGGGGGGATTTCCCCGAACTATGGTCACCCAGACTTCGGATGTTTCTGCCCTCCGTTGGTACCCCGCTGAATCACAGCGTCGCCTTGGACGAACAACATGGGAAGAGTCAGATGGACATAGAACTGGGCTCAGCGGGCAGTTCCACGGCAGCAGCCGGTGAATCACTATTCAGCCGCAATGGTTTGCGAAATGGGACACGAGCCAAATCGTGGTCGGAGGATACTCCCTCTGGATCTGTCGACGCCGGCCCGGTCGTTTGCTGGCGGCAGATTGACCGCAGTGCGCGGATTCTGATATCGGACTCTGATCCGCTGGAGGCGGAATTCCTGCGACGCCAGCTGCTGTCCGCTGGCTATCGTTTTTTCTCCATCACGGCCGACAGCCGCGGTACGCTGTTGAGGATGCGGGAGGAGCAGCCGGATGTGGTGCTGCTGGACGCCGGTCTTCCGGGGTACGGCAGTCTCGACATGTTGCGAGTGGCCGGGCTGGATCCCGTGCTGCAGCATATTCCGATCCTGCTGATTTCCCGGGATTTGGATGGGCATTTGCGCCGCCAGGCTCTGGAGCTGGGTGCGAGTGACTTTCTGCGCAGGCCTTTGGATGAGGACGAGTTGTTTCCTCGGGTCAGAAATGCCATTGTGGTGCGTCGTCACTATCAGCGGGAGATGGCTGAGGTTCTGCGGATGGAACAGCAGAATGAACAGCTGGAAATCACCCGCCGACAACTGATTCTCTGTCTGGCCCGAGCGGCAGAGCATCGGGATCAGCACACCGGCAATCACGTGGTGCGCGTGGGCAAGTATGCGGTGATGATAGCACGGCAAATGCGTTACCCGGAGGACCGCCTCAATTTGCTGGAGCAGGCTGCCCAGCTCCACGATGTGGGAAAGATCGGGATTCCGGATGCGATTCTGTTCAAGCCGGGGCGGCTTGCGGAAGACGAATACGAACTGATGAAGAAGCACTGCACGCTTGGCCGGCAGATCATTGATCCGGCCGGGAATCGGAAGACTCCGTACGAGAGTGGCCCCAATTCTTCGCCACTGCTGTTCCTCGCTGCCACGATTGCTCATTCACATCACGAACGCTGGGATGGCACCGGTTACCCGCTGGGGCTCAGCCGCACGGATATACCGCTGGAAGGACGGATTGTCGCGGTGGCTGATGTATTTGATGCTCTGGCGAGCCGTCGGCCTTATAAGGAGCCTTTCTCGCGAGAAGCCTGTCTCGAGATTATCCGGCAGGGGCGCGGGACTCAGTTTGATCCCGAGGTGGTGGACGCGTTTATGTCCTGTTTGAGCGAGATTGATGAGGTTCAGCGGAGGCTCATGGACCAGGACGAGCATTGCTGTTGAAACATCCCGATGTCGCTGGTTCGGGGAATTCCCCCTCGCGAAAATGCCCCCGTCCGGACTCGCACCCGCCGGTCCTTCCGGCAAGAATCCGGATCAGACGGCCGTGCAAGTTTCTCTGAGGGGTCATTTAATGTCCGGACGCTATGGACTCTCACTCGCCCACATTCTGCATCCCACGGATTTCAGCCATGGCAGCGAAGTCGCCTTTGCTCACGCACTTCGGCTGGCCTGCGAAACCCATGGATCCCTGTCCATCCTGCATGTAGAGCGTGAGCCGGGGCCACCGGACTGGGACCAGTATCCGTCTGTCCGCGACACTCTGACTCGCTGGAATCTGCTGCCCCGGGGCGCATCGCGGTCCGATGTGGCCGAACTCGGAGTCCGCATCTCCAAGTCTTCCGTGACGGCTGGTGATCCGGCCGCTGGAGTGCTTGAATTTCTTGAGCGTCATCCGGCTGATCTGCTGGTGATGTCCACGCGTCAGCGGCATGGCCTTGATCGCTGGCTGCACAGGACAGTGGCTGGACAAATCAGCAGCCGTACGGATGGAGCCGCCCTGTTTATTCCCGGAGACTCACCGGGGTTTGTCGACGTGGAAACCGGCATCTGCTCCCTTCACAGAATACTCTGCCCGATTGACCACGAACCGGATCCGATTGCCGCTATTGAAACTGTGACTGATCTGGTGCGTGCTTTTCACCCAGGAAGTTGTCGGATCCAGCTGCTGCACGTTGGCGATGCCTCTTCCGCTCCGCAGCTGCGTCTGCCACGGCACGAATCCATCCTCTATCACTGGACCTTCGCCTCAGGCGATCCGGCGGCAGCAATCCTCTCCGAGGCACGCGCTCAGTCGGCAGATCTGATCGCCATGACCACTGCCGGTCGTCACGGATTCCTGGATGCTCTCCGCGGATCCACAACCGAACAGGTGCTGGAACAGGCACCCTGTCCGGTACTGGCCGTGCATGGTTGGGTGGATTGATTCATCAAGTCCTAGATTTTTTCCGCCTGCGGTTCTGCAGCCGTCGAGAAAAACTCAATCGACAGCGGGTAAGGCCACAGCCGACCCTCTGAAGCTCGCACGGCCCCGATGATCGGGAAGACCACGGACAGGGCCACGAGAATGAGTGACATCGGCAGGCCAATGTACACTGCAGTCAGGACAAAGCTTACCAGCTGGTAAATCAGAAACGAAAGGTTCCAGTTGATAATCACCCGGCCGTGTCTGTCAGCCATGACCGATTTGTCCCGGCTGATCCACCACATCACAACGGCCACAAAGATACCGCCCATCCACCAAACCACCTGAGACAGGTGCATGATGGTGTACCAGAGCTGTGGTGCGATGCCGAAGATCTGATCTGTGTTTGCGGCAGCCGGCGCGTCAGCACTCAGGATTTTTCGTTTGGCAGCTTCAAATTCCTCAGCTGTGAGTGCTCCGTCCCGGTACAGTTCTGCCAGTCGTTCCAGTTCGTTTGAAATCATCTGTTGTCCTGTTGTCTGCAGAAGTTACGGGCGCTGACGTTCTGCACCGGAACCCGATGCGCCTTCGTCCGTACGCTCCTGCCCAAGAAGCTCATAATATCGCTGTACAAGGCCGTCGAATTCTTCCGGAACCGGCTCGCGATCAATCGGAACCATCGCTCGATTTGATTCCCGTTTCCGCAGTTCCTCCGCCAGTCGCTGCTCCAGCTGCTGCATTTCGGTCAGCAGCTGTGACCGAACCAGATTCCACTGTGGTTCCGTGCCGTGTCTGCGGAACTCAGCCCGCATGGCCCTCGCACGGTCGCGAACCTGCGCCACACGATTGCGCAACCCGGGATCCTCCAGCATCTCTTCGACATCCCGCAGCTGATCTGACCACTCGGAAAACTCGTTTCCTGTGAGTGGTCGGCCGGGGGCGTTGTTGGCTGCGGTTCGTCCGCCCTCACGCCCTCCGTCCCGAAGCATTGACCCGGTACCCGTACCCTGTTGACCGGCTTGCTGTCCGCCCTGTTCGCCCGGCTGAGGCTGAGGCTGTTGGCCGGGCTGCCCCTGCCTGCCCTCGGTCGGTTCGCCGGGTTGTTCGCCGGTCTGCCGACGACCAGGCTGGGAAGGCTGTTGATCGGCTGGTTGCCCGGATCCGTTGGGCTGCTGTTGACCGCTCTGTGGATCCGCCTGCTGACGAGGTTCGCCACCCGCCGGCTGTTCCTGTGATTGGCCAGGCTGCTGTGCATCCTGCTGACCACGCTCGCGACCGGGTTGCTGTCCTGATGGCTGTCCGGGCTGTTCGGCCTGCTGTTGTCCATTTTGCTGGCTGCCCTGCTGGCGTTGTTCAGCGTCCTGAACTTCCTGTTCGAGCTGATCGGCGGCCTGCTGGAGTGCTGTCTGGGCGCGGCGGAGGGATTCGGCTTCGCTGCCGAGCACAGCATCTGCGGCCTGTTCAATTCCCTGCTGGAGTTGCTGGAGACCGTTTCGGGCGATTTGTTCAGCTTCCTGAGTTTGCGGCCAGAGTCCTCGTTCGGCGAGCATCTCAGCGGCTTCGAGTGCTTCCTGGGGTTTTTGTTCGCGGACTTCACGAAGGGTTTCGTAGAGGCGTTCTGAGAGCAGGGGTTCAGTTTGCTCCGCCTGCTCGATCAGCTGACGGGACTGGTCAAGCACCTGATTGAGTCGATCCTGCTGTTGCTGGAGCGATTGCGAGATGGCTTCGCGATTGCGTTCTGAGCGGAGTGAGCGGGGCTGATCAGGGGAGCTGGGGTCGGGTTCGCCGGCGATCTGGCGTGCGAGTTCTTCCTGGCTGGTGTTGAGTTCACGGGCTTGCTGGCGGAGGTTACGGACAGCTTCATCGAAGCGGGAGGATGTGGAGTTGCGGAAGTCTTCGCGAAGATTTTCGAATTGTCTTTCAGCGCGGGTGCCTTCGGCGATGGCTTCGGAAAGCCGGCCTTCATCCATGGCCCGGGAGGCCTGCTGGACGTTTGTGCGAGCTTCCTGCATTTGCTGTTGGATCTGCTGTTGATCCTGGGAGTTTCGAGGTTCGCCGTTTTGTGGGGTTTCGGCCTGTTGCATGCGATCGTTGAGTTCGTCGACGTCGCGGAGCATATCGCGTTGTTCATCCCGGAGTCGTTTGAGTTCGCGTTCGAGTTCTTCGCGTTCCTGATCGGTGCGGGCGGCGCGCAGTTCGGATTCGAGTTGTTTGAGTCGTTCATTGACCATTTGTTGGCGACGGGCGAGTTCTCGCAGTCGATTGAGGACCTGGAGCTGCTCGCGCTGCTGGCTGTCGGCTTCCTGTTGTTGCTGGGCCTGGCGTTCGGATTCGTAGCGATTGCGGTTGTTGTCCAGCTCCAGTTGCTGGAGTTGTTGTTGCGAGGCGCTGTTTCCGCCACCGCCTCCACCTCCCTGCTGCTGCTGCTGTTGTTGGACCTGGAATTCGGCGGCGCGCATTTTGAGGAGTGTTTGCAGGGCGCGTTGTTCGGGGGGGAGAGCTGTGCCGGGTTTGGCGGCTGGATCGCTGGTGGCTGCTTCGAGCAGTTCGGCGGCGTTTTGCATGTCGGCTGCAGCGCGTTCAGCGAGGGCAGTCAGCTGGGGAGTCTGAGGGGCGTCCTGGAGTGCCTGCTGGAGCTGTTCGAGTGCCTGTTGCTGAGACTGGGCGATTGCCGAGAGATCTTCCGCCAGGGTTCCTGAATTCCGGCGGCTGTCTGCATCCCGGACAACATTCCATGTGGCGGAAATGATTTCCTTTTGCAGATTGAGAACTCCGTCGACAGCACTGCCCTGCTGCTGCTGCTGTTGTTGTTGCTGCTGCTGTGACTGCTGCTGGCTCTGTTGCTGGCCTTCACGGAAGATTTCTTCGAACCGCCGCACTTCGGCGAACAGGAGGTCTCCGGAAGTTCGTCGCTCCGTACCATCAGCAGCCCGGTCAACAGCCCAGAAGGAGTAGACCACAACGTCATCGGGTGCCGCGTTGAGTGCTTCGAGATCGAGCCGGTGTGAGAATTCGGCGGAAAGAGCAGCGGCGACGGACGGAGGCGGGGATGATGATTCAGCGGCCGCGGCAGTTGTCTGTTGGGCGGGTGTCTGCGGCTGGAGTGAGATTTGTTGCGGGGGGCCGCCGGAGATACTGAATTCGATGCCGTAGTCCAAAAGCCCAAAATCATCCGACGCAATGCCCTGAACCTGGAACTCCTGGAGGGCCGAAACGCTGGTGTCACGGCCGGGGAAGGTGGCTTTGATCGCAGCAGGCTGGTTGCGGGTCACACGAATAGAGATCTGAGTTTCATCTGCTGCGGTGCGACCCTCAGCATCCGTCAGCTGCAGTTTGAACGTCGTGGTTTCAGTGGCGGTGCAGGAGACTTCGAGGGTGGAAGCATCGGCTGTGGTGGGCACTGGAACCAGGGCAGGACCCGTTTCGGATTTCAATTCGACGTGCGGAACGGGTTTATTCAGTTTGAGCCGCAGCAGCACTTCGGAACCTTCGGCAACGGTAAGTCGCAGAACATCCTCGTAAGTTTCGGGGGGACGACCGGACCATTGCGGAGGGGTCACGATTGCATCAAGCTGCAGCAGTCGGGGGCGTTCGTAGGTGCGAATTGTGAAATCGCTGGAGACAGCACCCGCTGCTGACTGGCCGGGCTGCACGTAGCGAACGCGATACATACCGGGCTGATCGATCTGTTCCATTCGGGCGGCGAACACGCCCGCATCGACGGTCTCGGACATCGCGAGCTCGCGTGTCTGTGCATCAGCACCAATGAATTCCAGAACGGCACGATCCGGTGGTGTGCCGGGAAACCGAGCCACCACGGTCAGAGACGAACCGAGTTCCAGTTCCGTGTCGCCTGGCTCCACGACAAGATCAGAAATCTCTGCGGTGGCCTCCTCGAGAGACCCGCTGTCCTGTGAAACGTCGGCCGGGCGGAGCCAGGTCCTGCCATATCGACCGGCAGCCATCACGCTGGCGACCATGAGCAGGAATGAGCAGGTGCTGATCACGGTCCAGACGAAAACCTGCCATCGCGGGACGATTCGCGACCAATCCCGCCCCCGGACGAGCTGTTCTGCGTCTTCAACGGCCATCTGTGACAGGACGGTGGGCTGGAGCTGCGGCTGGCTGAGGACCTGAACGGCGGTGAGTACCGCATCGTTCAGTTCCGGATCCTCACGCTCGACAAGCCGGGCGGTTTCGGTGATTGAGGGGGTTTGGGTGAGCAGGCGTGCCAGCAGGCTGCCGGCGAGGGTGGTAATGAGCAGGACGACAAATTCGCCGGCGAAGCCGCCGGGGTTGCGGCCGAGCAGTGCGACGCTGGCGATGGCGGGCAGCAGGAGCATCAGCCAGACGAGTGTCTGCCAGCGGAGCAGTCGCAGCCGGATCATTCGTCCCATGACTACAGACAGTTTTCGCTCCAGACCGGCACCAACCATAGCCCACCGCGTTCCTGACTGTGAAGTTCTGACTCTGCTGCGGAGACGCGATATTGTCCCCCTCGTACACGGCAAAAAGCAAGCCCGTCTGTAAAAAAGCGACGTTTCCGGTGCGGAAATCCTGAGCCGGGAGGGCTGGTGGGGGTTGCCGCTGTCTTTGGGGTTCATCTTGACCGGTTTCGTCGAAAACCGGTAGATTCTGCCTGTGTTTGAGGGAGGCCTGATTGTGGCCGGGAGAGGACGCCCGGGGGTTGTTTTCGGCATGAACAGAGGACCAAAACGGCTGGCATGGATGCTGCCGGTGCTGCTGCTTGGCTGCGCCCTGGTCCTGAGTGGTTGCGCGACGACAAATTTCGTCAGGGTGAGGCGGCAGCCGGAAAATCCGCTGACGGCCCGCCTGAATTACTCCCTGATCTCCGGTGTTCAGCCTTCGGACCGTACCCTGCAATTTCTTGAAAGCACGGGTTATCGCGGTCATCGAGATGTGAAAAGCATGCTTCTGCATTGCCGCAGACATCCTCGGGGATCCGACAGTTTTTCCCGGGGGCATGCCCTGGCGGAAATTCAGTACCTTGCGGCCGAGGCCACCCAGCACCGCGATTCTCCGCTGGCCATGGAACTGGCGCTCGATGCCGCTCAGGACGCGTGGGGCTGCTTCGCTCAGCCGGATCCCACCGGTATGCACGCTGACCCGGCTGATCCGGTGACTCGCGATACGGCTGATCTGTACAATGCCAGTGTGGAACTGCTGCTGCGACTGGCTCAAAAACAACAGGGGCTCTCGCCTGATCGCCCGGTGCAGCTGGCGATCACCGGTCGCAGCATACCCGTGAATGTTCCGTTCCCTTCCGTGCTGATGGACAGTCAGCGTTTTGGCAGGATTGACTTCGTCTCTGACTATGAAGTCCGCAATCTCCGCAATCGCCATACTCGCGATGGCCTGGGTGTTCCGCTGATTGTTGCTCGCCGGAGTGATCCTGAGGCAGATCCGCTGGAAGCCTACTACACGCAGGGCATGAGTCTGGCTGTGACGGCAGTGCTGAGGTTCGATGGGGCTGCTGATGGCGATTCTGGTGTGGCTGACGGGGTTGCCGGTGAGCAGCCCCGGGCCCGTATCGAACTCTACGATCCCGGCGAATCTGACGGCCTCGCCGTTAATGGCTCGCTCCTGCCGCTGGAAACGGATACCAGCACTCCGCTGGCACGTTTTCTGAGTAATCCCGATCTGAGCCTGCTGGACACGTGGGGGCTGATTCGCCCTGATCTGGCGGAACGGGTTGAGGGATTGTACATGGTGCAGCCTTATGATCCGGATCGCATCCCGGTGCTGATGGTTCACGGATTCTGGTCAAGTCCACTGACGTGGATGGAGATGTTCAACGATCTGCAGGCGGATCCGGAAATTCACAGGCGTTATCAGTTTTGGTTTTATCTGTACCCAACGGGTGAGTCCGTTGCGTTCGCAGCTTCGCGGTTGAGGGAAGAGCTGCAGGCGGTGCGGAATGTCTGTGACCCGGAGCATTCCAATTCCAAATTCGACCAGATGGTCGTAGTTGGTCACAGCATGGGTGGTGTGCTTGCACACATGCTGACCATCGACAGCGGTGATGTGCTCTGGAAGTCAGTCAGCCGTCGCCCCGTGGAGCAACTCAGAACGTCCCCCGAAAAACAGGCTGAAATTCGCCGTGTGTTCTTTTTCAAGCGTAATCCGGCCGTGGGGCGAATCGTTACCATTGCCAGTCCATGGGAAGGCAGCTCGCTGTCGAATCAATTCACCCGCTGGCTGCTCGGGTCTGTCGTCTGGCTGCCTAACCGCACGCTTGAACTCAGCCGCATCGCCTTTGACCAGACAGATCAGGATCACTCCGACCGTCCCTCTTTCCCTCGCACCAGCCTCGATTCACTCTCCAGCCGTTCCCCGCTGCTGCGACTGGTGCGTGAGACCTCAGTCCCTGTGGACGTGCGTCATCACAACATCATCGCCATCAGTCGTGGCCGTAATCCTGAAACATGGACCGATGGGGTCGTGGCATGGAACAGTGCTCACCGCAGTGATGTGAGCAGCGAGACGCTGATTCGCGCGGGCCACAGTCAGGTGGTCCGCCACCCGGACACCGCGCGTGAGATCCGCCGCATACTGCTGCAGCATCTTCTGGAGCAGCCACAACGCAGTATCCCGGTTATTCCTGTTCAGCATTCAGAGGATCAACACCTGCCTGCAGCCGACGCAGGCGGGTAAACAGAGTCGTAAAACGCGATTCGGAGGCAGCGGCCTCATCAGACTCTGAGCCGGGAGCCTGAAGCCCGGTCGCGGCCACACCGGCCTGCACGCTGCCCGCAGACGGCTTAACAGGCTGCTCAACCACACGTTCAGCAGCAGTTGTGGATTGTCTGAGCAATGAGCCATCGCGCCACAGGGGCAGGCTGACCGGTTCTTCAGCGGTCAACCCCGCTCGGTGCTCGGCCAAAACCCCGACTGCCGTGGTCAGGCGTCGGCCCGAAAACGCGCGGAACAGGTCAATTTCCGTGTCTTCCCTGTCGCTCTCCGGGAGCCTGCCAATCGCTGTGAGCGGCAGCGGTGGAGCTGGCTCCGGTGCAGGAACGGCCACCGGCGGAGCCTGAAACACCGGCTGCAGAATCGCCTGGGAGTGCGGATTTGAGATCAGTACGTCTTCATCAGCCAATCTCAGCTGTGGGATCTCCGGACCCCGGGCTGTCGATGCAGAACCCAGCAGAGCATCGGCTGAATTCCAGTCTGAATCGCCGGAGATCAATCCGTAGTTCAGGGGGCCACTACTGCGTTCAGGTACGGGAAGTGCGGAAGAAAAGTCCGCGTGCTCCGGATCCCAGAATGAGCGGGACTCCTGCAGTCCCCAGCTGGCGGCCAGCGGTTCCCAGACCTCTGCGGCCGGAATCGCAGGCTGTGGCTCAAATTCCTCAGGCACCTGCGTGTCGCCCGGCAGGCAGGCAGCTGTTACGGATTCGGGTACGTCAATGTGCGGCGACGAATATTCGATAATGCCCGAAGGCTCTGCGGCCGACGGGCCGCCAATTTCCACGACGCCCGGCCCGAAGACTGCCCCGCTCGGACGCACGCCCTCCAGCAGTTCAAATAATGGTCCTGACGCTTCGCTGCCCGTATCCGGAACATCTTCAGCGAACAACTGGGCAGGCAGATTCCACGACAACGGCAGATGCTGCAGCCGCTTTAGCGCCAGCCTGACACAATCTTCATCCGCAGGACCGATTCCCTGTTCGGCAGCCACTGCCAGTGTTTCATTGCTGAGCAGACTCAGTTGTCGCGGCAAACCCTCGCTGGCTGAAGCCAGAAGTGCTGCCCCGGGTTCCGTGAACACCTGTTCCGCCCTGCCGCCTGCTGCTTCGATTTCCATTCGCAGCAGTTCGAGCGATTCCACGACTGTCAGCGGCTCAAGCACCTCATGGCAACAAATTCGCTGAGCAAAGCTGGCGTACTCGCTGCGCCCCAAATCCATTTCGAAACTGAGCGGGGCCGAGACGAGGATACGGACCACCCCGCGCCCCTGCCACTCCTCCTCACTCAGTGCCCTCAGCTCGTTCAGTATTTCCGGCTTGACCAGGTGCGCGTCATCCAGAAGCAGAAACACCGGACCCCAGAAATCCAGACTCTTCTGCAACTGCTGCATCACACTCCAGTGAGTGAGCTCCACCTTTTCCGCAGCAGTTCCGCTGCCGCCGGACATGGCTGGACGCAAAGCACAGTGCAGCAGTAATTGGAGCAGGGCTGTCAATGAGTCCAGCGCCGCGCCCGAAACCACCACCGTCCGACCGTCGTGTTCCAGATCCTTCTGCAGCTGCCTCAGGAGCGTCGTTCTTCCGGAGCCCTGACGGGCCGTCAGCAGGCATGGTCCCAGACTTCCGCGGAGCACCCGCAGCAGGTGCGGCTGAACCGCTCGAATTGACTCTGATCGAAAAAATAACCGCGTACGGTCGCTACCCTGAAAAAGCGGCCGGTGCAGCTCAAAATGCGACTGGTACATACGGCATCCGTTCTTTATCTGCCGCCTATACGGCAGTTTCTGCCGAATAGACGCTATCCTTCTCATGGTCCATCGGACCGCCCTCCTCCGTTTCCTCAGCACAATCCACAACGCAGGTTTATTTTCCCTGATTTGCCAGGAATTCGGCGGGTTAGCTGTAAGACTCCTCGCAAACCCCCATCACACCGCATATTTCTCAGCCCACGCGTTTTGTGGAACCGTTATCTGAGGATCAATTCTCCTGGCTAACTCCCTGCGGTCTGGTCGAAGTCACAGACCGTGCCACTCCGCCTGCCGATACAACCGGCAGGTTCGTTTTATTCCGTCGTCTCGGCGACGTTCATCTCGCAGTGCCCCAAACAGGTGGTCGCATGCCCGACTCACTCCGGCTGCCCCGGCTCTTTATCCCTGGACTGCTGCTGCTGCTGCTGCTGCTGCAGACTGGCTGCTCCACATCATCGCTGCGCAATCTGTTTACATTCAATCGCTCAGACGAATACCACACGCTGGAGGAACTGGAGAAGCAGTCGGGCAGGAAGTCCGAAGAGCCACCCAAATCCCGCTCGTGGAATCCCCTGAAACGAGCCACTGCCGCGGCCGCCGGAAGCTCACGGGAAGCCACCGTTACCCCTGCTGAAACCGAGCAAGCTCCCCGGGAAACTGCGGCGTCCGGAAATGGTGCACGGGAATCGCACGCGAAAGATCCTTTTCTGAGGGATGAAGCGTTAACGGCCACTGCCAAAACTTCCAGGCCTGCCGAACGCAGCGAGTCCGCCGAAGCCCTGATTGCCCCACGCTCCGGCAAGGCTGCGGTCGAACCATCCACATCCTCGCTCGAAGCCCGGAAACTGGCCGAACTGGATGCTCTCCTCGAAGGACGCGAGCTCGCTGGAGCACGACAGGTCTCCGGAGAATCCGCTGTGACGGCCAGCCGTGCTGACACCGCAGCGAAGAAGCGACGGGCAACTGCCGCAAAACGTCCGGCGGAAGCCAGCCAGGTCGCGGCAAAGACTGCCTCCACCGATCGGCCTGTGGTCAGGAAACCAGTCGCCTCCGCAGCAGCCAGACGCGATGCGGATGTTGAAGAACGTGCAGAGCCGCTGATTCTGGAACGTGCCGAATCCTCGAAGATCGCTTCGGGCGATCGTATGCAAGCTGTGGAGTCGGATGCATTCGCAGATGATGCTGAGGAGCTGGATGAAACGGAACCCACCAGCGTTGCCGCGGCCGAGATGCTGTTCGGTGGCCTCAGCAAAGCCCCGGTGCGAAGTGCGGCGAAGGCATCTGAGGAATCCGGTGAATTCAGCTGGAAGGCGTCCGCAAAGTCACCTTCGGCGGCCACCAGCGCAGGCTCGGGCAGTCCTCTGCGACTTGCCGGCATGCAGCGTACCGTAGACGAAGATGAAGAATCTCCGGCGCTTTCCGAGCCGGAGCTCACGCCTGAATTTGATGAACAGCCCGGCGCTGTGGCACCGCAGGTGTCCCCGGTCCGCGCGGCTGGCCTGCGACGAGCGGCAGCCTTCGATGACGCACCTGAACCTCTGCAGACGCCCCTTCCACGGCAGCAACCTACCCCTGCGGCACCGAAGGCTGTCGAACCCGAGCCCGAATTTGACGGGGCCGCTGCTTCTTCGGCTGAAGCCGCGGAGGTAGTAAGGCCGGGCCTGATATTCGGACTCTCAACACGCACCTGGGGGCTGGCAGTCGCCGGGGGCATCGTGCTGGGCCTGCTGTTTCTTCCGGGCCGACGGCGAAATCCGTGGCGGCAGGCAGTCACCGGGCATGCCTGAAGCATTAATCAGGTCGCGAACAACAGCGATAAACAGGAATATCGGAGCGAACAATGTCGACTGATCCCTGGTCACCTCCCACGATGGAAGACCTTCGCCGGGTACTGGAAACCTTTCAGAAAAAACCGGCCCCCGAGACTCGCGAATCCGAGCGACTGGAACTGTCTGTGCAGGCTGAGATCCGCACGTCCAGGGGAAATATTGTCCAGGCAATCACTCGTGAAATCAGCCGTGGCGGAATTGGTCTGCTGCATCGCGGTGAAATCCGTCCGGAAGAAGTCACGGTGCGGATGTCGAGTGACAGCAGGGAATTTGTCTACCGCGTTCGGGTCGAATGGTGTCGCCCCTGTGACAACGGTATGTTCCTGAGCGGTGGCCGTTTCGTGGGACTTGTTGACGAAGACTGAGGACTGCAAAAGAAAAGGCAGCCGCGCTGGTCGGCTGCCTTTTCAGGATTTAGTGTCTGCTGAGTGACAGCGGACGGATGTCTTAGCGGCCGATAACGCGGGCCATTTCGAGCACCTTATTGGAATAGCCCCACTCGTTGTCGTACCAGGCGACGAGTTTAACGAAGGTGCTGTCCAGAGCGATGCCGGCCTCGGCGTCGAAGACGCATGTGTGGCTCTCGCCGACGAAGTCGGTAGATACGACCTTGTCGGTGGTGTAGGCGAGCACACCCTTAAGCGGACCTTCAGAGGCGGCCTTCATGGCCGCACAAATCTCTTCATAGGTGGCCGGGCTGTTCAGCTCGCAGGTGAGGTCCACGACGGAGACGTCGGAGGTTGGCACGCGGAAAGCCATGCCGGTGAGCTTTTTGTTGAGTTCAGGAATGACCTTGCCGACGGCCTTTGCAGCGCCGGTGGATGATGGAATGATGTTTTCCAGAATCCCGCGTCCACCACGCCAGTCCTTGGCACTGGGGCCGTCGACGGTTTTCTGAGTTGCGGTGGCAGCGTGGACTGTGGTCATCAGGCCGCGACGAATGCCGAACTTGTCGTTCACAACCTTTGCCAGTGGAGCGAGGCAGTTGGTGGTGCAGGACGCATTCGAAATGATCGTCTGACCGGCGTAGGTTGTGTGATTCACACCGTAGACGAACATCGGAGTCTCGTCCTTGGAGGGGGCGCTCATGATCACCTTTTTCGCCCCGGCCTTGAGATGGCTTTCGGCGGTGGCATGATCGAGGAACAATCCCGTGGATTCCACCACGACATCGGCACCCACGTCGCCCCAGGCCAGAGTTGATGGGTCCTTTACGGCGGTCAGCCGAATTCGGCGACCATTGACGATCAGTGAATTCCCTTCGGTTTCCACTTCACCGCGAAACCGACCATGCACGGAGTCGAACTTCAGCATGTAGGCCAGGTAGCTTGGCTCGAGCAGATCGTTGATGCCGACGATCTCGACGTCCGATGCAAAATTCTGGATGGCTGCACGGAAAACCATCCGACCAATACGCCCGAAACCATTGATGCCGATTTTGATCATGGACTGCTGACTCACACAAATTGCGAAACCCAAAACCCGGAAAAGGGGACTGGCGAATTCTAAACGGGCTGAGATGGGGCGCCAAATGAGATGCCGCAAATCGCCTGAAATGCCCGGGGAACTGCCAGATGGCAGAAAATTCCCGGAAAGTGCGTTACATGCACCCGTGCGACGGATACTGCCGAGGAATGCTCAACCTGCTGTCACTCCGATTTTTCGGCAGTGGCCGGATTTTCTCTCGCACGGATTGGTTCGGCAGGCCGCTCGAGCGAAAACCGGCCATGCTTCAGAAAGCAGCGGATGGCACTGCAGACCTCCTGGTCTGACATCAACAGGCTGTGGAGCTTATTCACTCGCAGGAAGTCGGCGGCTCCGGGGAGTCGAGTGCAGGCCACAG
Source organism: Planctomycetota bacterium (assembly GCA_041161565.1). Taxonomy (GTDB): domain Bacteria; phylum Planctomycetota; class Planctomycetia; order Planctomycetales; family Planctomycetaceae; genus SXXK01. The sequence continues at coordinate 67,412 of JBEAUF010000122.1, forward strand.
TTACGGTGCCGTCGTCATCCCCGTGCAGCAGGGGGTTGAAGCCTCGATCGTCGCCGCGCCCGCCAGCGATAATGCCAAACGGAAAGTCAGGAACCGGCAGAGCCGCAGCGACGCTGTCCGCGCCGGCGGCCAGCTCCTGTCCCGCCGGACCGTAGATCGCCCTGAACAACCGGAAATTCTTCAGCATGGCTGCGAGGTCGGCACCAAGGTTTGGAGTTCCCAGCATGACCATCCGCAAATGACGGGGATCGGGGTGATCCTCAAGGTATCGTCGCACCACGAGACCGCCCATGCTGTGCACCACAAAACTGATCTGCTGTGCCTCTGACAACGACTGCACCACCTGCCACAGACAGCCCGCACACTCGGCCAGCGAACTGCGGTTGCCCGGATAATCAAACGGCACCGCCGTCACTGGCTCCGATGACAATGCCCGAATCACGGGATTCATGGATTTGGAAGATCGTCCAATCCCGTGGAGGCAGATCACGACGTGCCCGGTTTCCGGGGCCAACTGTTTTTCAAGAATGATCTGATCGAGCACTGAGCGGCATTCCGCGAGGGTTCCTGAGGCACAGCGACGGTCACTGGGATCCAGCAGTCGAAAGTGGCTGGTGAAGACGTTCTGCTGAATTCGGTATCCCCGGCGAAAATGCACGTCGCCCCAGAATAAACGACCTCCGAGTGTCGGCATGCCAGGCCCTGGCGCCGGAGGCTCGGCGGAGTTTGAATCAGCGTCCGACGGAGTTCTGTCCATGTCAGCCTCCAGCGGCTTCTGCCCTTCGTCTCCCGCAACAGCACTCAGCCTGAACGCTGCCATCGTGCTGATCAGTCTGAACAGTTGTCGGCGACGAGTACCGCGATGTGGAAAAGTGTCCGTCACCCCTCCGCCAGCTCCTCGATCAGATACACCGTAAGCGATCGCGCACCGTGAGCACCAATCACCAGCGACTGTTCGATATCAGCCGTCTTGGAAGGGCCGGAGATAAATCCTGCGAAACGGTGACGGCCAACTTCGATCCGGCCGTAGGCCTCATGCATGTTGTGCACCACCGCCGCTGCCGGTACCGCCAGCGCCATATGCTGCGGAATGAAATACAGCACCCGGTGCTTCAGCGTGTCATCCCGGACCCAGACAGCACCGTTTTCCGCGACCGCCAGATGCCCGCGGAGCACAGCGAAGTCCACGTTCTCCAGAGCATGCGGGTCCGCAACGGCGTTCAAATCAAAACTGCTGTCACCAAGCCCGGGTACCACACTGCAGCGCACCGCAGCCGTATTCCACACCGCCAGTGACTCAAGATGACGGGCGGCGTCGGCAAGAGTGGGCACACAGATGACCTGGCCACCCACCGATGCGACCACCTCCTGAAAACGCACCGTCGGATTCTCAAATGTCTGCCACCGCCCGGGACTGAGCACATCCGGCAGCGGCGAGGATTGGGGAAGGGCAGACCGCACCTTCGCAAGGATTGTTTCGCGCGATCCAGCACCACGAGACATGCAGATGACTCCGACAGGAATCCGGCAGCCGACAAACCCGCATCGGGAGTGTCGGCGGATGCCCAGGCCGTTGGGATCTTATCCACTCAGGACGGTTCCGGCAAAGGCAGTCTCATTCCCGCACATCCACCACGGCAGAGATTCAACCGGCGCTCGGCCACGGGCCCTGTGTTCCCATCACCTGAGCGGAGTACGGCAGCCCCCGGTTGCGATTCCGTCAGGTCGCCACAAACGGTGACAGTCCCTGCACACCGCACGTCAAGTGCGGGGCAGGAAGATCCGGTTGCGGCGGTCGTCAGAGACGCACTGAATCTGTCGGTTGCAGCGATTCTGGCGCCGCC
>JBEAUF010000368.1:0-6557 GCA_041161565.1 Planctomycetota bacterium
GAGTACGGTTTCGAGGAAGTAGCGGAGCAGATCGCGGACGGGTGTGTCGGAGATCTGGCTGAGCAGTTCCTCGGCGCGGGCCCGGGTGCTGTCGACGAGCACTTCGGCTTTTTCGAATACATCGCAGTTCTGGAAGATGGCGCGGATGCGTTCGATGCGTCCGGACCTGGCAGGCGAGGCTCCGCCGGCTGACAGCAGTTGCAGGAGTTCGCTGCGGTCGGTGGCCGAGGCGTGTCGGAGAGCGAGTGCCAGCAGGACGGTGGGCCGGAGTGCGGCGGCGTCCTGACCGGCGAGGAGTTTATTGTCGGTGTCGCCCTGCCAGTCCTTGAGGTCGTTGAGCACCTGAAAGGCCACTCCGATGTGCCGGCAGAATCGCGGCACAAGGTCACTGGAGGCGAGTGGATGTCCGGCGAGCCGCAGACCGGCGTAGAGGGCCGCTTCGAAGGCGGGCGATGTTTTGAGGGCATAGATCTGCAGGGCATCGAGAGGCGTAATGTTCCAGTCCGGAGACTGCTGGAACGCCATTTCCGCGCCCTGGCCATCACACAGCCGCAGGTGGGCGGTGGACATGCTGTTGAGCACATCCAGAGCGGCGGCGGAGTCGTGATCCCGAGCGGCGTGGATCAGGCGGTAGCCGAGTCCGATCAGGTAATCACCGATGTTGATGGCCGGCCCGGTTCCGTGACGGCGGTGCAAAGTCTCGCGACCGTAACGGAACTGATCGTCATCCTGAATATCGTCGTGAACCAGCGATGCCTTGTGAAAGGCTTCGATGGCGATTGCGGCACGAGCGACCGCGTCGGGAATCGACGGAGTGGCTTCTCCGGAAGTCAGGGCAGGCTGGCCGGAAGCAGCGTACCAGGCGGCCAGCGTGATGAACGGACGAAACCGGCGACCACCGTTTGCCAGCCAGTCCACCGCCTCACGCTCGGCAAACGCCAGCGCCGGACTGCTGCCGGAATCTTCGCGAGTGCGGAGTCGCGGGAGCAGCCTGTCGAAGTCGTCTTCAAAGACGCGTGCGGCGGCTCGCATCAGCGGCACGTAGCTGGTGGTGGGCTTTTGCGGGAGTGGTTCGTATTTGTCGAGCACTTCCCAGACCCATGCCTGGTCGAGCGTGGTGTTCAGGCAGTCTCCGGAATGCAGCGGCACGGCGTAGGAAGGTACGCCTGCGATGAGCACTTTATCGATGGCTTTTTCCAGCACATTCAGGCAGGCCACGCCGAGAATGCCGTCGATGTAGCCGGAAACAATGATGCGGAGCACCACCGGGGAACCTTCGGCCACCAGCACCCGGTAACCAAGCTGTTCTGCACGCACCTTGTAGTCGGCGATGGAACAGGCGCCGCAGCGTTCGCAGTCGAGACCAAACTGAGTGTACTCGGCCGGACATCCCTGAGCATGTTTCAGACAGTGCGGCAGCAACAACATCCGACGGTTGAAAGGGATCGCCAGAAACTGCTGCTTCCAGAAGAAATTGCCGATCATCACCATCGCGAAACCGAGGTATTTTTCCGGCTGCTGCAGGCGGTCCAGCAAATCGCGACCGTAGCGTTCGAGTTCATCGCGAGTGAACGCGCGGGCGCGGTCGAGGGAACGAGCGTAGTCTTCGGCGGCGACTTTGAGCCGTTCGCGAAGTTCCAGCGTTTCAGGGACGACCTTCAAATGGGTCGTGCTGCGACGACGCCCCTTTTTCTTCACCGGTGCCGGATCGTCGTCGTCCGCCACCGAAACCGCAGGCACGTCCGGAGCCTCCTGCGGAAACTCAGGACGAATCGGATCTTCTTCCATCATTTGAGCGTGCGCCTGCGCGATTGACACGGGCGTGTCCCCTTCGACGAATGACTGCGATTGTTGCAATACGGCCCGCCCACCCGTCAGAGCCGGCGGTCAGACTGTCTGTGGTATTGTAGCGGAGGACGTGCGGTTTCGCACAGCATCCCAGCGATTTAACCCCGAGACGGCAAAGATGACCGGATAAAGTGACTCAAAATACCAGAGTTTCGCGAAGTAAAAACCAATGGGTGATGGTGTGTCTACTGTACAGGATTTCACTCGGCCCAACAGCCATGCAAAGGCTCGATCGCCCGCCTCATAGCAGGCCTCAATGACTGCGGCGCTGGGTGCATTGAGCTGTTCGTCCGGGGGCGAATGGGCGAGGAAGTCAGCGAGGGCTTCGAGGGCCAGAGAGGTTTCTTCGATGGAGGCAGGGAGTTTGCGGGCTGCCGACCAGCTGCCGTCGCGGTTCTGGTTTTCGATCAGCCAGAGCATCGCGCGGACGGCTGCGGGAGACCGAACGTGACCTGCCGTGATGGCGAGGGCCCGCAGGACGCGAGTTGTGCCGTAGAGCGGATTTTCGTCGTTGATGTGGTGCTGGTTGCCGAACCAGAGCGGGAGCCATGTGCCATCGGGGCGCTGCTGTTTTTTGAGATATTGCAGTCCGCGCTGCATGGCAGCGGCGTACTTCGGGGAAGGCAGCCCGACCCGGTCGTGCCAAAGCTGGAAAGCGCGGAGCACGTGCGCGGTGAGGTCTGAGGAGCTGCGGTCGAAGGGCAGGGCCCCCCAGCCGCGGCAGAAGGTTGGCCAGCCTCCGTCACGGTTTTGCAGTCCCAGGAGCCATTCGCCAGCTGCTTTGAGCGATTCGAGCTCCGCGTCCGGGTACACGTCACCGGGGCGGCGGAGATTGAGGAGTGCCAGCATCGCGCCGGGCGTGTCATCGGCATCCGGAACTCCCCCGGGAAGATCGGTCCATGACCAGCCTCCCGGAGCAGCGCCGGTGTAGGGATGCACGGTGCGGTATTGCTGGTTGAGCAGCCAGTTGCGAACCGCAGCCAGGTCCAGTTCTTCAGGGAGCCCGCCGGGATTGGCGGCCAGAGCATTGATGCTGAGGGTGGTGAGCCATGTGGCGAGGTTGGTGTCGATTGGCCAGCTGCCGTCTTCGAGGACGGAGTTTTCGAGGAATTGCAGGCAGCGCTGCACAACGGGGTGTTCAAGTCTGTCGCAGCTGATCAGGCTCATGGCAACGAAGCTGGTGAGCGGAGCAGCTTCGAGGAAGCCACCGTTGACCGGCTGGATGGATTCGAGGATTTTCAGGGAGCGGGGAATGGCGGCACGGCGGATGACGGCCGTGATTGGATTTCGGGATTTCCGATGCCTGAAAATGGCCTGGCCGATGGCGATGAGTGCTGGCAGAGCGTAGCTGACAACCGGCAGTCGAATGGCTGAATACCAGCGTTGAGGGACGCAGGCGAGTTCGAACGGGAGCGGGATGACGCGGTCCCACGGGACGGTGCCGGCGAGGGCGCAGTGGGTGAGTATGGGAACAGAGAACGTGTGGTCCTTGCCGTAGCGACGAATGACAGCCTGCACTCCACCGGCTTTCCGGATGTATTTTTCAGCATCCGCCAGCACTCGTGTCCAGCCGGATTCGAACAGCTCAGGAGCCTGGGTGCTGGCGGCGTGAAACGTGGCATGAGCCAGCATGGTGGTGGAGATATTGCTGAAGCTGAGCAGGGTATCACCCCAGCCACCGTCGGAATTGCGGTGACTGGCCAGCCACGCCAGTCCGCCGGTCACGCGGGCCTGCAGCCGCGATTTCTCTGCAGCATCCGCAGTGCGTTGCCATGCCAGCAGCTGGGCCATCACGGCGGTGGCTGTGGAGAGCGCTGAAGTGGAGAGTCTCCCGGTCCACCAGCCGGATGTGTTGCGTCGATCGAGGAGCAGCTGGCGAACGCGGGCGAGTTTCGAAGCGGCATCGGTGTCGGCTGCGGCCACTGCCGCGCTGCCCGTGTTCTGCCCGACCGCCCTCGATGATTTATCGCGGCGCATCGGTTGGGGAATCCTGAGCAGCCGCGCTGAAGGAGTCGTGGTCGGCAGTGGCTGTGGAAGGTTCGCTGGCTTTGAGTTCCGCGAGCTGCTGGATGATGATGCGGTTGAGTTCCGGCAGGCCGCGTCCGGTCACGGCGGAAATCAGCAGCACATCGCGTCCGGTGGTTTCACGGAGCAGCTCAGCGGCCGCGGAGGCATCGGGGAGCTCTGCCTTGGTGACGCAGAGGATTTCCGGGCGAGCTGCGAGCTGGGGGTCGTAAAGCCGGAGTTCTTCGCGGATTTGGTGGTAGTTGTCGAGCGGATCGGATTGATCTGCCGGAGCAGGTTCCACGAGGTGCACCAGCAGCCGAGTGCGTTCGACATGGCGAAGGAATTCGTGGCCCAGACCAGCCCCCGCATGGGCACCTTCAATGAGCCCGGGGATATCGGCAAGCACGTACTCGTGGTCGTAGCCGACATGCACGAGGCCCAGATTGGGGTATTTGGTGGTGAAAGGGTAGTCGGCAATTTCCGGAGTCGCTCGGGAGACGCGGCTGAGGAGCGTGGATTTGCCGGCATTGGGCTTGCCCACCAGCCCAACGTCAGCGATGAGCTTCAGTTCGAGCTGGATTTCGCGGTATTCACCCGGATGACCACTCTCTGCTTCCCGTGGAGCACGGTTAATGGAGTTGGCGAAGCGTTTGTTGCCCTTGCCACCACGGCCCCCTTTGGCCACCACGATGGAATCGCCGTGCTGAGCAAGGTCGCGAAGCAAATGACCATGCTGCAGGTCCCGCACCAGCGTTCCGGGGGGCACCAGAATCACCGTGGGCTTGCCGCACTTGCCCGTGCACAGCGAACCCTGGCCATGCTCACCACGCTCGGACTTCCAGTGCCTGTGACCGATCAAATTGCCCAGCGAACCCAGGTTGCGATCCGCCTGAATGATCACGTCTCCGCCATCACCGCCATCGCCCCCGTCCGGGCCGCCGCGCGGTACGAAGGTCTCACGACGGAAACTGCTGCAGCCGTTCCCCCCGTCACCCGCGCGACAATACAAAATGGCTCGGTCTGCAAACATGTGGTCCCCGAAAGTCTGACTGGCAAGTGATGCAGTGGTGTGAAAGGTGAGCTGGAATCATAGCAGGCGAGGGGCCGTGTGGGGAGTGCTGCGAGGTGCAGAAGGCCACTTTGCAGGAACTCCTGCCAAACCCGCCCCCCACAGAAAATTCCAACTGGCCCACCTGCAGCAGGCGTCTAAAACGTTCAAAACGGGCATCGGCCCGCGTTGGTAACCAGCAATAGTTCCCTGGAGTCGGCTCATGCGGGTTTTCGGTATTTTTCTTGGTGGACTTGCCCTGACAGCAGCGGCAATTGGCGGCGAACGCACGGAATGGACGCAGTGGCGAGGAAATTCCCGCACCTGCACCGTAACGGCAGCAGGACCATGGCCTGGCAAACTCCAGCCTGAAAACCTCAGGGAACTCTACCGCGTACCGCTCGGCCCCAGCTACTCCGGTCCCATCGTTACCACGGATCGGGTGTTTGTTACGGAAACCATCGACAAGAAGAACGAAGTCACGCGGGCACTGGAACGTGACACCGGCAAGGAACTCTGGAAGGTCGAATGGCCGGGCGCCATGACGGTCCCATTCTTCGCGGCCTCCAACGGCAGCTGGATCCGGGCCACTCCGGTGTACAGCCAGGGTCGGCTGTTCGTACCCGGCATCGAAGACGTGCTGGTGGCACTCGACGGAGCTACCGGCAAGGAGCTCTGGCGGGCCGATTTCAAGAAAATGTTCGAGACCCAGGGGCAAACTTTCGGCTTTGTCTGTTCGCCGCTGATTGACGGTGATTTTCTGTTCGTGCAGACCTCCGGTGGTCTCGTGAAACTCAACTGTGCCACCGGCGAAATGGCCTGGCGCAGCCTGAATGAATCGGGCGGGATGATGGGTGGCGCGTTTTCTTCTCCCATGCTGGCAGAACTCGTCGGAGTGAAGCAGCTGGTGATCCAGACCCGCGCGAAGCTCTGTGGAGTCGATCCGGAGCAGGGCACCGAACTCTGGTCCGTCGCGATTCCTTCTTTCCGCGACATGAACATTCTGACCCCGACGATCATCGGCGACCGGATCTTCACCAGCAGCTACGGTGGCGGAGCACTGATGTATGAAGTCACCAAAACGGACGCGGGCTTTGCCGTGAACGAAGTCTGGAAGAACACCACGGAAGCCTACATGTCTTCGCCGGTGGTAATTGATGGCCGAATCTATCTGCACCTGCGGAACCAGCGATTCTGCTGCCTTGACCCCGCCAATGGTGAATCCCTGTGGCGCACCACGCCCTTCGGAAAGTACTGGAGTATGGCCGTCAACGGCACTCGCGTTCTGGCCCTTGACGAAGTCGGGGATCTGATTTTGTTCGATGCCGACCCTGCGGAGTACAAGGAACTGGATCGCTTTCACGTGAGTGACGCATCCACCTGGGCACACCTTGCGGTGGTTGATGGGCAGGTGTTTGTCCGGGCTCTGGACGAGCTGATCGTCTATGAATGGAAGTAGTGTCGGATCTGCGTACGCCAGCTGAAGGCCCCCCGAACATTCCTGTCCGGGGGTAGTTTCACCCAGTGGCATTGGCTTTCTCTGAAATCCTGTGAAAAGACGGGTGAAGACCTGGGACGGCGAGGCTCCTGCCGAGCCGCTGAACGCTGGTCCGCGCTGTGAGCGTTTGCCAGCGTTTTTGCGGCGCAGCGGGGA
>JBEAUF010000180.1:0-18900 GCA_041161565.1 Planctomycetota bacterium
AGGTCGTGGTTTGAGATTTTCAGCAGTGAAAAAGCTGGGTATCCGTTTCGACGGAGCGAAACGCGACTATTTGCAGAGTTCGCGCCGTTTCGCCATCCCAGGGCGAGGCTCCTGCCGAGCCGCTGAACGCTGGTCCGCGCTGTGAGCGTTTGCCAGCGTTTTGCGGCGCAGCGGGGATCGAAGAAACGCTCGCGGCAGGGATGCGGCTCAGCAGGAGCTTCGCCCTCCCGGCACTGCGTCTTGCCAGAAAGCCAATGCCATTGGGTTGCCGCCCGGCGGCTCAACATGTTGCACCGGCGCGACGAGCCGTGCGGGGAATGTTAATCCCGGTAACGGTTGCGTCTTCGCGTGGCCGACTTCGCAGCGAGGGCCGAACCAGCCGATTGACATCGACCGCACGCCACAGGGTATCTTTTGATGACATGATCGGGGCGTGAATGTAAACAGGCAGCGGGCACTGAGAACATTCCCGTTCACCCATTTTCACGCCGTCTCGTCATCCCGGAATCCGGGTCTTCTTCTCAGCACATATCGCTGCAAAGATCCATTTCCGGAGAAAGGTATTCCGCGAACAACGACGGCGCTGACATTCAGCCAATAAAAAACCCCGGGGCTACCCGGGGTTGGAAAACGGAGAGGGAGGGATTCGAACCCTCGGTCCGGTTTCCCGGACACAGCATTTCCAGTGCTGCACAATCGGCCACTCTGCCACCTCTCCTCGGTTCACAGACGGCCTGGCCGTCCACGAAGCCTGTATAGACAACCGATCAGCCCTCTGCGGACTGAGCAGTGGCTTCTTTTTCGGCGCGGCGCTGGACAACGGCGGCTTCACGGGCTTCCAGAGCAGCCACGGCGATCAGGCGACGTTTGAGCTGACGATGGTCGGCATTGAGGTGCCGCCACGTGGCATTTTTGCTTTTTGCCTTGCCCGTCACACCCTGCTGCTCCAGCTGTGATTCCCAGGCAGACAATTGCTGCTGTGAGAGTGACAGTTGACGTTCAATGCGAGTTCGGTCCTTCAGCATGGCACACCAAAAAAAGCAGGGAAAAATGTCGTGGGCTTCCATCGGACCACCCGGGTCCGAAACAGGAAAGCCCGCATTATTGCAGCCGCTTGCCCCATCTTCAAACCCAAAACCATGAAAACCACGGAATCGGCATTCTCTCCCGATTTCCGCACCCAAAATTGCTCCTGAGCCACAGAAGGGCAGGGCAGTGTGCAGCCAAAAACGCTAAAAACTGCAAATTCCTCCCCAATAGTGAAAAAACAGTCCCTTTTTGGCTGACCTGTAACAGAGTCGGGCAGTTGGGTATCCTTCCGACAACGTTTCGCCGACGACACGCCTGCTTCAGCCACCATATTCACTGCTGTCCACATGATTGCCCTCCCCCAGCGTCTCCAGTCCGCCCTCCAGCTTGCCCAGGATGCCGGGCTCCTGATCCTCCAGCACTATCGCAGCGATGGTCTGCTCGTCGAATCCAAGTCTGACGAGTCCCCCGTTACGGTTGCCGACCGCAACGCTGAACTGCTCATCCGCAGTCGCATCCAGACCCTCTACCCTGATGATGCCATCCTCGGCGAAGAATTCCCCAGCATAGCGGGCCGCAGCGGCTACCGCTGGATTATTGACCCGATCGACGGCACCAAAGCCTTCGTCCACGGCATCCCACTATTCGGGACACTCATCGGCATTGAATTCGAGGATCGGATGGTCGCCGGCGTTTGCCGTATGCCAGCCCTGAGTGAAGTAGTCTACGCGGCCGACGGCTGCGGATGCTGGTGGCAAATCGGCGATCAACCGCCCCGACAGACCTTCGCCCCCCAGTCCACCCCCCTCGCAGATGCTCGGCTGATGTTTACCGAACCCACGCACTGGCGCAAGACCAACCGCTTCGATGCCATCGTGCAAGTCATGGACCGCGTTCGCATCGCCAGAGGCTGGGGAGACTGCTGCGGACATATCCTGGTAGCCACCGGCCGTGCCGAGATTGCCATCGATCCGCTGATGTCTCCATGGGACATCGCTGCGCTCATCCCCATTCTCCGGGAAGCGGGCGCTTCCTGCACAGACTGGAAGGGCAACGAAACAATTCACGGTGGCGACGGAGTTTCCGTGTGCCGCCATCTGCGTGATGAGATCATCAGTATTCTTCGTGATGCACCACCACTGGTCTGATCACTGACCGTCAGCCTGGAACCCCGCCATGCCTTCAATCGTCCTTGCATCCCGAAATCTCAAAAAGACCCAGGAAGTCTCTGAAATCCTCGCTCCTCTCGGCTTCACAATTATCCCCGTCACTCAGTTTCCAGATGTTCCCGAAGTTGATGAAGACGGATCCACGTTTGCCGAGAACGCCGCCAAAAAAGCCCGCGAAGTTGCGTTGTGCCTGAATCAATGGGTGATTGGTGAAGACAGCGGACTCACCGTGGACGCTCTCAACGGTGCCCCCGGAATCTACTCAGCCCGCTTCAGTGGCCCTGGTGCCACCGATGAACGCAACAACCAGAAGCTGATCCATGAACTCCGCGATGTTCCCGATGAAAAACGCGGCGCAGGATACGTCTGCAGCGTGGCACTTTCAGATCCCATCGGTCAGATCCGCATCGCCTGCGAAGGCAACTGCCGCGGACGCATTCTGCGGGAACCTTCAGGCGCAGGTGGCTTCGGCTATGACCCCTACTTCCTCATACCCGAATACCACCGATCCTTCGGACAACTCAGCGCCGTCGTCAAGCATCGCATCAGCCATCGCGCGAAAGCCTTTGCGCAGTTCGCTCCCAGACTGACTGCCATCAGCGATGCCTTCGGAGCTGCTCAGTGAGTGGGTGGCTGATCTTTCTGCTGGCCTCCGCTGGTCACGCCGAATGGTGGGTGATCGTCGTGAATCGGCTGCATGCCTTTCCCATTGCCGCCCCGAAACTCCGCCGCTTTCGCTCGCTTCACGACCTTGCCGTCCCTGGCTTTCCGGCGCTGCTGGCAGCAATCGCCGGTTTTGGCGAACAGGGACTGCTCACAGGCGGCACACTGACTCAGATGCCAATCGCAATCCAGGTACTGCTGGCCTGCGCTGTCAGTGGCTGCTTTCCACTGGCCTTTGGCATTCTTCGCTGGCAATGCTCCGGCAAACACTGTTTTCAACTGGCAGATTCCCGTGATTTACTCGATCTTCGCAGCGTTGAGTCCGCCGGGGCGGGGGCTGATTCCGCAAACATACCCGCCATTAACTCCGTCGCCGGACTCCCGCGAACCCTCGCTCAAATCTGGCCTCTGAACGAATTCACGAAGCTTGAGATCAACCGTAAATCAATCCGCCTTCTCAACCCAGCGCCGCAGTCAGCCGCAGCTACTGCACGCAGGACGTCCCGCAAAACTCTGCGACTGCTGCACTTCTCCGACCTGCATTTTATCGGCACACCCGGACTCGCCTTCTACCGGGAATTTGTTCGCGTCGCTCAGCAATTCCCCGCAGATGCCATATTCTTCACCGGCGACCTGATCGATGATCCACAACTGCTCCAACAGGCCGTTGAAATTCTCAGGCCTCTCACGCGCATCGCACCCTGCTGGTTCATCCTGGGAAATCACGACTGGCGTTTCGATCACGAACGCATTCGATGCACGCTTGAGAAGTCCGGCTGGAGGTGCGCTGCAGGCAGTGGACAAACGATCGAACTCAACGGGAGCTCAGTTTTTATCGCCGGAAGTGAACGGCCGTGGATGGGTAGCCCGCCACCCGATGCCACCCATGTACTCGCCGACCTGCGTATTCTGCTTTGCCACACGCCCGATGGCCGGAAAGCCGCTGTCAGATGCGGCTACCAACTGATGCTCAGCGGACACACCCACGGCGGCCAGGTGGTGCTGCCCTTTGTTGGTCCGGTTTACAGCCCAAGTCTTGCCGGCGTTCGCTTCGCCTCGGGACTTTTTGTGCAGCCCGAGATTGTCCTCCATGTCTCCCGGGGCGTCGGCAGCAAGGATCCTCTTCGCTGGAACTGCCCCCCGGAACTTACGTGTCTGGAAGTCACTGTGGAGCAGCCTCAGCCGTGAGCTTCTGCCGGATTTCCCGGAAGGCTGCCTGAAACTGCACAGCATCATATCCGGCGATCGGCGGCAACACTTGCCGAGGATCAATCTGCAGAATCTCACGCTCCTTCGTGGCTCCCGGGATCAATAACTGAACCGGCTCACCAACTTTCAGATCCAGCAACAGTGGAACGCCCGAGCGAGTGCTCAATCCAGACTCTCTCCCGAACCATTCTTCAACCGCTTCAGCCCGTTTTTTCCCGGCAACCTCCGCCTGCAAAACAGCGAAAGCCCATGCGTACTGCCTGGCGGAGTCGTAGTCCGCCACGGGCTTAACAAGCCCACCGCCGGCAGCGAGAATGCCCTCCAGCACTTGCCGCTGTGATTCTCCCGACCAGCCCGTGGACTCGATGGATAAGGCCATGGCCTCACAGGCCGCCGCCAGGTCCCGGGCCGCAGCTGTGACGGCCGCGCTCTCACCGAACGGTGTTCCCAGAACACTCTCATCCAACCGCTGCTCCACCCCCCCGAAGGCCGCTGCACCCCCGGAAGACGCTGCCGCCACTCGCGCCAGTGCGGCCGGCCATGGAGTCAAACGCGGACGGCCAGGACGACCCGATACCTGCGCCGTCTGACGCCAGCCCCGGCTTTTCAAATCATGATGACAGGCATAACAGTCAAATTGCGAGAACTCCGGCCAGACAGGCCGAGGCACGCCCTGCAACTCTTCACCACCAGCCGGATCTGCCAGATCTGCGGTTAACCTCAGAAACGCCGCATAAACCACCAATGCCGAAATCACCGTGGACCGGCCTTGCGAAGATTCGGCATCCCCCCTCTTTACAGCCGCCCGCTGCTGAAATTTCTCCCGCAACTCAGGACTCTTCTCGTCGAATTCCATCCAGTGCTTCGGCATCAAATCCTCAAATGTCTCCAACTCGAAAGGAGGCAGAGGCGGGTGACCAGCCGCGTACATCTCGTGTGTGAGCACACGCCCCATCGAAACGTCACCTACATGACAGCTCGCGCAAATCTTCGCCCGCGAAACCACCGATCGCACATCGCTGTAACCATTTCTGCACTTTTCTTCCGGTGACAGATATCTCCAGATGTCCGGATTCACGTGCGGATTCAGCCAGCCCCTCAGGGGCGATTCCGCATTTCCTTCGAAACCATCGCCGGCCGCCCCATGACACCCCTCGCAACTCACCCCCTGCGTCAAACGCAGGTCGGTTTTCACAACCGCCTCTTCTATCAGCAGATCCACTGCCGACAACTGAGAAATCGGATAGGCGGAATGACAGGCGATGCACCTCACATCCCGATGAATGGCTCCCTCTCGCCCCAGCGCCCTGCCAATCCTCGCAGCAGTCTCCCCCTGCAGTGTTGCATAAGCCTGTGAATGTCGGTCCTCGCCGCCCCAAATTCGCAGCTCGTTGCCGCGAATCCAGCCACCGTCGACGGCAATCCCCAGCTGCTCAGCCAACTCGTCCTGCCCCGCTCCCGGACCGGCCGCATGGCACTTAAAACAGATCTGCAGACCAACCAACTGACGCGACTGGGAACCCTCGCCGCCAAACACCGAGGCACAAACCCCCACCGACGGCTCCTGAGCCCGCAGGAATCCGGCCCGCATAATCAGCATCAGCACCACGGTACAAATTCGAATCATGGCCAACTTCTCCAGGTCCGAATCCCTATTGTGCCGCCCGTCCCTGCAACAATTCCCTGAACTTAGCCACTGCCAGTGACCACTCACGCACCCGGTCCGCAAATCCAGGACTTCCCGGACTGTCCACGTTCTCTTCAAACACTAACCCCTGACGAAGTCCCTCCAGCAATGCCTCTTCTTCTGCTGTCACTTCGTCACCAGTCTTCCTCCGAGCGGCGGTGGCAGCATGCAACCCAAGGTACAGCTGCGCTGCCTCGTCCCACGTTCCTGCGGCCAGCGGAACAGCGGCGTCCGCAACGCTCCCCGATGACGCAGCAACGACCACCGCGTGCTCATCAATCAACCGCAGCGACAGAGCGATCAGCCCCTGCCGGTCGAGCTTCGGCGGAAACGTGGACTCAATGCCCGAAAATGCTGAATCCAGTTTCTGAGCCGCCTCACGCACCGCTCCTCGATCCGGGAGCGGTCGCTGCATCAGCTGCCGCAGTTGAGCAAGCTCAGACACGCCGCCGCCCAACCCACCAAACGCCGCAGCCTTTGGGCCAAATGTCCACGTCCCCCACTGGAGTCGCCCGACCGATCCGCGTGCCAGTCGATACCAACTGTCAGCCCGCAGATCGTGATGACAGCTAAAACAGGAATACTCCGCCAATTCCGGCCAGGGACGTCCCTCACCAGTCCGATCCTGCAGCAGGCGTGCTGCAGCACGGCCTCCGGCAACCTGCCCCGCCAGCCATGCCTCGGCCTCGAAAGCCTGACGCAGCTCCACGTTCAATGCACGATTACGATCTCCGGGCCCGCCTGCTGTCCAATGCCTCGGCTCGTTCGCATGAAACACCCGAAAGTCAAAATCCAGCCGCGGATGCCCAGCGGCAATCAGATCGTGATTGACGTCCTTTCCCTCGCCACCCACGTGGCAGTCAGCACAAATTTGAGCACGTTTCAGGAGATCCCCGGTGGTATCGATAAAGCCGAGCTCTGCCTTCCGTTTGGCCGAATATCCCCGCCACCGCGCCGTCGTGTGCTCCGCCAGCCACCCACTCGCCGCTCCATGACAGCTTTCACAACTCACACCGTCCCGATGATTCACGGTTTCCGAAACACGTGCTTCCGCATAGGGACTCTCCGTTGATACATGACAATTCAAACACCGCGTATCCTCGGTCGCCGGGATCGGCTCTGTACCGGGTGCGGCCAATCGCCGCATCATTTCCAGTGCCAGTGGCTGTGTGAGCACCTGCCAGGCACGGGCGTGGGGATCGCGCCGCTGCCAGACCTGCGACGCCGCAAAACTCAAATCCTCTGCAACCCTCCCACCCCCATGGCAGCTGGAGGCCGCACAGGAATTTGCGCCAGTCAGCCTTCCGGGAACTGTTGCCATGTCCGGCCCGGACGACGAACGCGGTTGCCCCGACTCTGCCGAGGCCGTGAGAGTGCCAGGAGTGATGGCCACCGGGCGGTCGGATACGAGGCCCCCGGCAATCGCCGCTGCACTGCAAATTACCGCCGCTGCCAGCGCCGAAATGGCTGCACTGCCGCGAATGCTCGATTCCTCGATTCCCATCACTCACCCGCCCGCAACAGCTGCTTCAGACCACCACCGCGATCCGTTTCAAACTGCCGCTGATGATAGATATGACACTCCAGACAATCCCCCCCCGCAGTCCCAAAATTCGCCCCGATTGATGGCTGCTGAGCATGGCACTTGCGACACAACTGCACCTGCGGCATCAGCACGTCTCCGGTACTTCGACTCGCAAAAATATCCGGCAACGCACTCCCGCCACTCCCCTCTGTCGGACCTGCTCCACCTGCCACAGTACTCCCCGAATGACAATCCACACAAGTCATCATTCGGTGAGCGTCGTGATCAAACTCTGAGTGCGGAAACCAGCGTTCCGGAAGGAGCGGTCGGCGAATCGCCGGCAGCGGCGCCGCACCCGCCACAAATAAACCTGCGTCCGGCTTCTCCGCATCGGCGCCATCGTCTGTTTCATGGCAATACCTGCAGCCCCCACTCCCCTGGAGCCACTGCAGAGACCGAAACAGCCCCGGTATTTCCTCGCCGGTTCCCCGGGGAAAGTTTGCGGATTGCACCAACTGCTCTGCTGCCGCTGTCTGACGCGAAATCAAGGCCTTTGATCCCGGCGAAAGCTGGGTTGCTTCGGCTGATTTGAGCGATCGTCCGGGTCGGGCGAGCGCCTCCGTGCCACCAGCCGCATCAGCCACTGTTCCCCCCACGGCCCTTAACGCTTCCGCTGCGTACACATCCGTCAGAAAACCTCGCACTTCCACGGCCGCACGGTGCGGCGCCGTCAACAACCGAAATTTACCCTCGGCCCCCCGCAATTCGTCAATAACCCACTCGCTTTCAGGCTCCCGACGACTCCGAATTCGTCCCCGGGAAACACCGCTTTCGCCAGCGACCTCCAACCATTCCAGATCAAAGATCTCTCCGGAAGCGTCCTGAACCAAACCCGGATCAAACACCAGAGGATGACAGGTACTGCAGTGATTCTCGTAGCTAATCGGAAGCATGTAGCGCCCGTCCTCTGCCAGCTGATGACAACTGGTGCAGGAGTCACGCAAAACATGTGTTTCCCCCCTGGCGTCTGCCACCCCGGACTCCCGCAAATGCAGCGCATGATTAAATCGCAGTCGCCCCCGGTCCTGCCAGCGAGCACCTGATTCACCAGTACGCTGAAAATACTCCAGCACACTTCTGGCACCGTGCGCTGGCAAAACCGGTGTCTCGGGCCCCTTCGCATCCAGCAACTCATGCACCGCAAACTCCGGATGCACCTCCAGACTGGAAATACCTCGTTCACCACCATGCTGAAACGTCAGCGATTCCAGCTGCGGCGCCGCCAGCCGCGCCGTAGACATGTCTGCATGACAACCGACACAGGAATTACCGGCAATCTGCCTCAGCTCAACCTCACCCTGATGCTCTCGATGACAACTCGCACAGGACTGAAAATGCGACTTCGACAAGTGCACGGCCGTCGCCTTCTCCGCCCAACCCAACTCACTTCCCCCGGTGAAAAAATGCCCGACCCCCTCGTGACACGCCTGACATTTCTCGTCCGCCACAGACGTGGCCTCCGTGGCGTGACCGGCGGATAACAGACGATCCAGTGGCCCCGACCACGGCTGATGACATGCCTCGCAGCGATTCTCAAACATCTGGTGCGACTTCGACAAACTACCCCCGTTGTAAATCTCCGGTTTCCCGAAACGAGCATTCCATAACAGGCCCGCCAGGGCCGACACGCCTGCCAACAGCGATACCAGCCACATCAACCTCCGAAAACGATTCGGATGGCGGTGAAAGTTCACTTCCACCCGACTCGAAAAATCCCGGCTCAACCTCGAACGTTCCATCTGAAACCCTACCCCACCTCAAAACTGCCAAGGAACTACTCGGAGAGCCATCACCACATGTGCCGCCAGAAATACCAGCAACAGCACTGAGACCGGAACATGCAACATCAGCCACCAGTGCATCCATCGCAACAACGTTCGCTGCCGCTCCAGCTGTCGCCGAACCTCCACCGCCCCACGCAACTCCTGCAATACCGGATGCAGCGTCCGCGGCAGCAAATATTCCTGCTCCTGAAAGACCCGATGCGTCTCCATATCAGACGAAAACCTTGAACTCCGTACGACGCCACCACTTCCCCGCTCCATTAGGTAAGGCCGCACCTGATCGACATAAAATTCCCACAACACACGCTTTTCGTCAGCTGATGCAGCCTTCTTCACAGACGGCGGAGATGGCGGCGGCTGCACACCCGTCGCCTTCGCCACCACAGGCTTACCAACGGCCGCTGCAGGAGTCGTCGATGGCAGCCTAACGGGGCCCGCAGATTCAGCGATCGACGCAGCAGCAGCTCCTTTTGAACGCATCAGCTCCAGCGGTGAAAGCTTTGCAGCTACAGCTGGAGCCGGGGGCGATGCAGACGGGGCTGGCGGATCGGCAGATGCAGCATCAGACACCGACGCAGATGCAGCGGCGGCCTTCTCTGCGGCCTTCTGTCGCATCAGCTCCAGCGGTGAAAGCTTTGCAGCTACAGCTGGAATTGGGGACGATGCAGACGGGGCTGGCGGATCGGCAGATGCAGCACCAGACACCGACGCAGATGCAGCTGCGGCTTTCTCTGCGGCCTTCTGTCGCATCAGCTCCAGCGGCGAAATCTTTGCAGCTACAGCTGGAGCTGGGGACGATGCAGACGGGGCTGGTGTCTCGACAGACACAGAATCAGGCACCGACGCAGATACAGCTGCGGCTTTCTCTGCGGCCTTCTGTCGCATCAGCTCCAACGGCGAAAGCTTTGCAGCTGCAGCTGGAGCTGGAGACGGTGCAGACGGGGCTGGCGGATCGGCAGATGCAGCACCAGACATCGACGCAGACGCAGCGGCGGCCTTCTCTGCGGCTTTTTGACGCATTATCTCGACGGGAGAGAGCTTTGGTGAAGGTCGGGATTCGGCCTTTGGAGCAGGGGGGGAGTGGATTTCAGCAGCGGGGCCCGGTGACACAGCAACATTGGCGTCGGTGGACGAGTCCGCAGCGGAAGACACGCGGAGACAGGAATACATGCGTCCGAGGAGCTCCGGGAAATCCCCTTCAAATCCGATCGCCTTTGATTCCATCTTGCTGTGTTTCGCCATCGCCCAAAAAAAATCTCTGACGGCTGGCGGTGACACTTCCTGCAACAGGATGAGTTTTCTGGCATTCTTTTCGTTTCTTGCCCCGGGGCCATCGAGCAGTTTTTGGTAGGCGCTGACGGTGCGTTTTGCCGGCTCGAGCAGATGTGGGGCAGGGGCAGTCAGTTGCTGTTCGCAAACTGCAGTGAGTCGCGAATCATTTATTAGTGTCAGTCGATCGCAGAGCCATGGAGCCTGTGGTTCGAATGTTTCCAGCGGGACGCTTTTCCAAAGGAGTCCGGGCAGGAACTGCTGAACGGCAAGTCCAAAAAAGCCGGAGATGGCGACGAAGGCGAGGCAGTACCAGAGCAGCTGCTCGAGAAGACCTCCCCAGGCAAATCCGGAATGGAACAGTATGAATGGAATGCATAGTGTTCCCAGCCAAATGTGGCCTTTCATCCAGAAACGGGCACTTCCGAGCGGCAGATGTCTCAGCGGCCGACGCCCGGCAAGCATTCCGGCGAACAGCATCATCACTGTGCCGATGATTCCGAAGAGCAGACCTGGAAAGCTGCCGCCTGAAGGGCCCGCTGTGGAATACTCCAAAGTCACCGTCCAGCCGATGGTGGCGGCGGTGAGACTGATGAGCGAAAACAAGGCCCACGATCGGTGGGAACGGTCAAGCAGCACAGGACAGGTCCTTTATGCCGTATCAGCGGTCAAAAAACTTCAATCCCTCAACTCGAATTGCCGCATCGTGCGGGCAGGCATAAACACAGGACGGGGTTCCCATGGGGGTTGAGCGGCACTGGTCGCAGACCACGGCTCGCTCCTGAACGGATCTGAGAACATATCCCGGACCGAGCAGTTTCAGGAGTTCGGGATCGGGATCGATGGGTTCATCGAGCAGGTCCATCTGGATCGAGCCATAAGGACACTGTTCAGCACATTTGGTGCAGCCAATGCAGTGATCGGAGATGCGAATTTCTCCACCGCCCCCCCGATTGATCGCCCCAACCGGACAGCCAATCATACAGACGGGATCATGGCACTGGCGACATGTCACCGGGATCAGATAGCGACCTTCGAAGCGAGGTCCGTCGAGATAAAGTCGTGTATGGCCATCTTCATGAGCATTCACGCAGGCCTTGACACACTCCTGACAACGGGTGCAGCGATCGAGGTCGATCACCATCAGAGACTGCCCCCAGGCGAGGCCGAGTGACTCAAATTCAGCAGTCTGGCCTGGTGGTCGCACTGCCAAACTGACGTTACTCACCGCGGCATCGTGTGTTCTTCGTTGACTAATCACATCTTCCACGTGCTCACAGAAGGCCGCGGAACGGCTCTTCAGCTGCCGCAGAACATCCCCGCTGATCTTCACAGCCTCGACATGCTGAGGGACGATGTTTGCCTGAGTTGCCAGCTTCTGGCCGGATGAAGGGTGCGTGAACGCAAGGCAAGTGGCAGAACGGGATTCAGCGCAGAGCACCGCGATTTCGCCAATAATCTCACCACGTCCCGCGTACGACAAAGTTCTCCGTCCGGCGACTATCAGCGATCTGCTGCGCAACCCGGTGGGGCACAGTCTCTCCAGCAGGAGCCGATTGAAGATTCGAACCTCCAGTTGCCACCAGTCTGCCGGTTTCTCCTGAAAATCCTCAAACACCGCCGCATGGTCCTCAAGCCCCGCCCGTTGAAGCAGTTGCAGACGATCATTGCCCAGTGTGAGGTGCAGTCGCGATGCCTGTATCCATCGATGCAGGAGCTGCAGCAGGGCATCTGCGTCCAGCTGGCTGACCGGGAGCGATTGCCCGGCTGCCGCCATTAAGCCCGAAAACTCGGTCCATACCGCCCCGGCAACGCCCGCCTGCCCCTGCAGCGATTGCAGTTCAGCCGCCAAAGCGGCGCGGTTGAGGATTTCCGCTGAGCCCGGCAGACAGCCAAGCCCACGCGACACCTTCACAACGCCGTTTCGAATCACGTAACAGCTGTCAGCTGTCGTGTCGTGCTCGTCAAATATCACATCTCCCGCCTGGAACTCGACCAGCTCCAGCCGGGGTGCCAGCCACTTGTAATCGTCGTCGCTGAGTATTCGAAACAATGGCAAACTGCGAACCTGGTTCTCCATCACTCGAGCGTGATAGATTTCATCCATGCGTCGCCGAAAATCAGCGTTTGACCGCAGTGCATCCAGAGCATTACGGACCATTTCAATCACGTACACCGGGGACTCAGCCGTACCTTCGGTCGTAATCACGGTCGCCGACCGCGGTGCTCGATTCAGGCAACTCATTTCCCCAAACAGGTCACCCTCGAACATCGGAGCACTTAAACTGCCCGCACTCAGGTCCTCCGGACCGTCATTGGGGATGTAGTCCGGCACGCCGACACTCCGGCGAGCAGCCGCTGGACGTGACAGAAGCCCCCGCAAACGCCCCCAGAAGCCCCGCTGAAGCGGGCGAGCCGGGGCTGTCAGAATACGGGCCTGAGCAACCTGGCGAGGACGATCGGCGTTGCCGCCAACAGCAGAACGTTCCAGCTGTTCCCGCAGACGACCAATTTCAAGATCCAGCTTTTGCCCACGACTGATACGCTCAGGCCCCTCGGTCCGCTCCCTCTCTCGCAACTCCGCCAGAAACTCCTCAGTCCACTCCGCCGTTGCCCCGGCCGCCAGAGCCTCAGAAACTGCCTCGCACTCCAAATCCACAGCCCGACGCAGGGCCTCCAGCACACTCAGAGCATCGGTCCGGGTGAGGATCTGAAAAGCAGTTCCTCCCGCTTCCCCCTGGTAACACAAAACCCGACCACGACTGCAACGCCGCAGAATCATCGCCCCAGGGAAATTCTCCGGCCCCGGTTTCATCCCGCTGAAGGGTGAAACACGGCGAAACTCCTGAAGCTCGTACACGCCGAGCAACTCATCGCACGACTGGGGTTCCTCCGCAACTTCACGAATATCGATGGGGATGTTGACAATCGTCAAAGGAAACTACCTCCGCATACACCCTCGATTACCACGGCATTACCCACAGGTGGAACTTCCAGGTAATTCGTAGCTGCGCAAAAAAAAACTCGGGGTGCAAGGCACCCCGAGTGGTTCCGAGAGGCTATTCGCCCTCTTCCGGATAATCCGGAAGACCAGTCTGCAGGTAGATTCGGATCAAGCCGGCAAGGCCGTCCACTTCCAGACGACGATAAGCCGACAGACGATGCTTTTCCACAGTCTTCACGCTGATTCCCAAACGATCCGCACACTCACGCGACGACATGCCAATCGCCGCCATCGCCGCAATCTCCTGCTCACGCGGAGACAAACGGTCGAAAATCTCCCGCGCTTCTTCGCGCAAGTTGCACCACTCCTCGAACTCCGCCTTCAACGTCGCTTCCGACTCGGCGGACTCTACCTTCCTCGGAGCAGCAGTCCTTCCACCCACACTGTGCCTGCCAGAATATGCCATGTGCCTGTCCCCTTTTGTGTCTGCAGGAGGCCCTTCCGGAGCCACCGTTGAATGGTTTATAAACTTTCTGGCCAAAGCTCCGGATCAGAAGCCGTTCGCTCGTCAGCAAATCCAGCTACCACGCCGAAACCACATCCAGCTTCATCAACACTCTTGCCGAAAGCCGAATGCGTCCAACCGGCTGCCGGAGAAATGCTTGTCGCGACTCTCTTCAGGTGGTCAGTCAAACGTCTCGTCTGACCGCCAGTCTACACTAAATCAGGTAAAAAAAAACCAAACTATCCACACCGCTGCACGCTGAATGACGCGCCAGCGGACGTTCCAGGATTCAGCCCTCCCAATCTTCCTCTCCCGAAATGCTTTGTCCACATGGGATTGCTCTGACCGGGGTTTTTCAGGCAATTCATTGCTGCAACAGACCAGAAAAAGCTCCCCGGACAGTTTTGAAGAGTGTACAGGAGAACAGTTCCTCTGGGAAGAATTTCAGACATTCCACTACTAAAATGACAGATGAAGTTGAAAAAATCCAGTGTTTTCGCGTTTTTCGCAAAACCCGCCATCAAAAAATAAATTCTCATTCCCCGGAACAACCCATGCAAACGCTCGTCACCGGCGGCGGTGGTTTCCTTGGCCTCTACATCGTCGAACAACTCCGACTCCAGGGACATGCCGTTCGAGTGCTTAGTCGAGGACATTATCCGGCAATCGCCGCAGCGGGGGCTGAGCATATTCAGGGTGACATCCGTGATTACGCGATTGTCAGTCGGGCCTGCGAGGGGGTCGAGGCCGTATTCCACACGGCGGCTGTTCCAGGCATCTGGGGCCCCCGCAGCCTGTATTTCAGCATCAACTACGAAGGAACCCGGAATGTCCTGAAAGCCTGCCGCAGCCAAAGAGTCGCCCGGCTAATCCACACCAGCTCGCCAAGCGTCGTTTTCGATGGTTCCGATCACGTCAATACAGACGAATCCGCGGCTTACTCCAAACGCTGGCTCTGCCACTACCCACACTCCAAGGCCCTCGCCGAACAGGCGGTGCTGACGGCTTCAGGCGAGGACGGCCTGCTCACCTGCGCACTCCGCCCACATCTCATCTGGGGCCCCCGCGATAATCACTTGATCCCCAAACTTCTGCAGGCCGCCCGCAGTGGTCACTTGCGTCAGGTCGGAGCCGGTGACAACGTGGTTTCCGTTTCCTACGTGGAGAACGCCGCAGCCGCACATCTGGCCGCGGAGCTGGCACTGCGAACCACCGGCAAGCCAGCCGGGAGAGCCTACTTCATCAACGAGCCTGAACCGGTCAACCTCTGGAACTGGATCAACCTGCTGCTGAGCCGTGCAGGACTGCCGCCGATTCGCCGACACATCAGCGCCCGCACGGCCTGGGCCGCTGGCGCCGCTCTGGAAGTCCTCTGGGGACTGCTGCGTCTGAAATCAGATCCTCCAATGACCCGATTCGTCGCCGCACAACTCAGCGGATCCCACGCTTACAGCGTAGCAGCCGCTGTTCGCGATTTTGGCTATCAGACCCACGTCACGATGGAAGAGGGGCTCAGAAGGCTGCAGGACGACCTCGATCGATTCGCTGCGAGCGCCGCGCGCGAAAAAAAGCCCGCAGGAAAACCTGCGGGCTCGGGACATTCCGCTGTATAACCCCGGAACGCTACTCGACCTCGTAATCCTTCTGCAGCACGTCGAATGCGTCGGTGATCTGAGTTTCGTTCATGCCTCCGGCCCGCACAATCTCGGTACTGGCCGTTTTGTTGCCAGTAAGTTCAGTCGCGGAGGCGCTGATGCGGCCCGCGGAGTCGTAGGCGTAGGTGATCTCGATGGGAGAGCCTTTGGGCAGATTCGGCGGCAGGCTGGTAATTCGGAAGTCGCCGATCAGTTCGCAAGCCGCCGGATCCACAGCATCACCTTCCAGGATCTCCACGTGAATCCGCTGCTGACCGTCAGCATTGGTACCGAATCGCTGCTTGACATTGTGGGGAACCGGAGTGTTTCGGGGAATCATGATGTGGTTGATTTTGCGAGTCCGGTCTCGGGGGTCGGTGATCTTGATCCCGAGGGAATGCGAATTGACGTCCGTGGTCCGGACGGCTCGCAAACGCTTCTGCAGCGCCTCCATGACGCCACCGGAATTCACACCATGACGTGCCTGCAGAATGGCGGCGTGAATCGCAGCCCCTTCGGCCACTGCACGTTCCGGGGCAAGGGCACGAGAAGGCTCCTTCCGACAGACCTCACGCAACATCTGCTCAACAACCGGCATGTAAGTCGAGCCGCCCACGAGCACGATTTCATCGAGTGATCCTGGGGCCACGCCCGCCTGCTGCAGTACCAGCTCAGTGGTGTCCTTCGTGCGTTGCAGCAGGTCCGCAGTCATGCGTTCGTAATCGGTGCGGGAAACCGAAACCGAGAGAGTGTTGCCCTTGTAGTAGACCGTAATGGGCACCTGCATTTTTGAAGACAGATCCCGCTTGGCGTCCTCAGCTTCCTGTTGGAAGGTGAGCATTGTTTCGGGGTCTTCGGAAGGATCGACACCAAACTTGCGTCGGAACTGCTCCACCAGGTGGTCCGACAGACGCTTACTCCAGTCAAGCCCCCCCAGCATCACGTCGCCGTCCGTTGCCAGCACCCGGAAACTTGTGGGAGTGTAACGCACAACTGTCACGTCGAAGGTACCGCCGCCAAGGTCGTAGACCATGATGGTTTTTTCGTCCGCCTTGAGATCCGTGCGGCCGAATTCACCGCGGTTCCAGGCATAGGCCAGAGTCGCCGCAGTCGGTTCATTGATGATGTCAATGACGTTCAGCCCGGCAATTCGGCCAGCATCCTGAGTGGCCTTGCGGCGAACATCGTTGAAGTAGTAGGGCACCGTAATTACCGCATTTGCAATCGGCCCAACCACCTTCTCAGCGTCCTGCTTCATCTTCTTCAGAATCAAAGCCGAAATGAACTCGGGAGACAGCTTTTTTTTCTGGTAAACCACGTAGAAATTCTTGTTGCCCATCTCCCGCTTGATCGCCTCGACGATCGACTTCGGGTCCGCCACGGAAATTCGCTCGAATGATGGTCCGACAACGACACGATCGTCGTCCAGCAGCACCACCGAAGGAGTGATCGGGCGGTTGTCAGCGTTGGGAATCACCATCGGATTCCCGTCCTTGTCCAGCATCGCAATCGCACTGTAGGTGGTTCCAAGGTCAATCCCGACCGTGTGCCCTTCAAGAAACTTCATTTCGCCCCTCAGTTCTCAAAAAAATGCTGGACAGGTATGCACACCGTGATTCGTCATTCTCGCACCCCATTCGTCCCGAATCAAGCGGCCAAAGTTCAAAATGCTGCCAATACGCAAGCCCACCAGACGTTCAGCGTCCTTCGCCCGGAATCACAGGGAACCACGAGCAGAGGTACTGAGCACGCGGAATCGCAGCCTCCGACATCTGTTCCATGATTGACGGTTCCCGCTGACGAATTCCCAACAGGGCGTCCACCAGCCCCGGAGTCGAGCGGTATTCAAAGGTTTCCCAGACCTTCAGACCCAGGCGGGATGCCAAAGCGTTAACAGCGTCCTCCTGATAGCCAATTTCGTCCACCAGGTGATTTTCCAGCGCCTGCCGGGCAGTGTAGATCTGACCGGTCGCCAGCTTCCTCACTGCCGCCTCATCCAGGTCAGCTCGACCGACATCAATCACCCCCACAAAGCGGTCGAATGCATCCTTCAGAATCGCATCCCAAACAGCGGTTTCCTGCTCTGTAAAACTTCGGAACGGGTTGAGCGAATCCTTGAGGGGGCCGGTAACCAGTGGCTCCACCCGAACGCCCGCACGGCCAGCCAGTTCCGCCACGTTGTAACGCGCCACAATCACGCCGATTGAACCTGTCCAGGTCGTCGGCTCAGCGAAAATTCGCCCCTGCTCTCCTGGAGCAACGGCGATGTAGTAGCCTCCCGAGGCTGCCAGACGCTTCATCGACACGTAGACCGGCTTCTCCTCCGCCAACTCCTGAATTCGCCGATACAGCTGATGACTGTCCGCCACAAAGCCTCCCGGACTGTCAATCGCCAGCACAACTCCCCTCACCGTCGCATCCTCCTTAGCCCGCTTCAGCAGCCGCAGCCAACGCTCCGTAAACGGGGGACTGATCGTTCCGCTGAACGAAATAACGGCAATCCGATCCGCCGCTCCCTCCTCCCCATCCACAAACACCTCTGCCACAGCTGGCTCAACGTACCCACCACCGTATAGCCAGGCGACGTTCAGCAGCAGCGAACTCAACAACAGGCCCCAAACCGCCCAGCGAACGCGGACTCGCGGAGGACGCGCCGGCTCCACACACACCCGCAACACCTGCCCGTTCACCACCACCGTGTCGCCGGACCTGACCCTCACACCGTCCTCCATTTTCACCCTCCCGCAAAAACACCCGTTTTTCCTCAGACAAACCGCAATTTGCGAAATCAGGCGGTTTACATCAAGCGTAGCGGTCGTTCCGGTTCTGCTTCTCCCAGCGATTCTGTCTGCTCTGTTGCCGACAAAACCCCAATATCCGGACCAATCGAATTTTTCCGAATCGACGATACCTGAGCTGTTGCTGTGTGCCTGCCACCGCCGGCAGACGCAACAGCTTCCACATTCCGGCATGCCACAGACTTTCCCGTGGCCTTCCGAAGACTCAGGAATATCAACCATGATCACTTCCGCTTTTGCCCGCCGCGCTCTGCTGGCCGCCACAGTTTCCACCGCCGCATCGCTGCCCCAGTCCGAGGCCTTCGCCGATGGCCCCGCCCGGAGCCAATCCTCAAATCCCTCCGGAAAACCCACGCGATCCGATTCCTACGAGCCGGGCTCCGTGAATGGGGAACTGCAACGCCTGTTCAATGAAAGTGGACAGGAAATGCCCTCCATGCGATCGCGGGATCTGCCAAATGCCGGAAATATGCAGTCGCACCTCGTGCGCCCCAAAGCAGCCGCTCCGCCCAAACAAAACGCTTTCCAGAAATTCTTCGGAAAAATCACCGGCCGCAGCAAGCCCGCGACACCACCCACCACACCACCCGTTCCCCCCACCACCAGGGAACCCGGCCCCGCCCC
>JBEAUF010000198.1:0-15121 GCA_041161565.1 Planctomycetota bacterium
GGGGCGGGCAGGGGTGCGCACCAGGGTGCGGAGGGCGTCACCGGGGGCTTCCGCCCGCCCGCTCAGGGGGCGGGGGATTTGATGCGGGTAGGTTGTTGTTCTGGGGCTTTTGACCGCGGGCTTCAAATCAGGGGGTGATTTCCAGTTGCAGTGAATTGATTTCGGCGGCGGTTTGGTCGCTCCAGTGAAAAAATCCGAAGCGACGGTTTTGGGGATTTCGGAGCAGCAGTTGGGCGGCTGGTGTGCCATTCAACTGCAGCAGGAGATTGGCGCCGTCGATCTCCAGTGTGGCCTGTTGCCATGCGTCGGTGGACAGCTCACACCGGGAGTCCTGCAGGCGTTGGCGGGCGGCGTGGAGAGCGGACTGGGAGAGTTCGGTGTTGGTATCGAGGATTCGCGGCAGTTCGCCCGCGGAGATTCCGATGCCGGGTTCGAGCAACAGCACGACGCTGCCCACTGTGGGGTGGACCAGTTTGCGACCGGGTTCGTAACGGAAGGCCCAGCTGATTCGTCCGCGTGGGGGCAGTGGTGCCATGAACTGGAGCAGATTTGGGCGCCATGTGCCAGCTGATTCGCTGCGGAAAGTTCCGGTCAGGCGGGCTTCATCGGTGCGCCAGTCGGCGTCTGTTTGCTGTTCCGGTCTGAACAGTTCACTCCGACCAAACGGTGGTCGATCCCAGCCTGTGAGCTGGGGATTGAAGGGCAGTGGCACGAGGGCGGTGTGATCAGCGGCGGCTTCGATTCGAAGTTGTTCAATCACGGCGCCGGGGGTTGGGCCGCAGCGGAGCACAAGCCATGGAGGTTCGCGGCCGGTGAGTGTTTGCTGAAGTATGGTTTTGTCATCCAGTGTCAGCTGCAGCTGCAGACCGCGGCGTTCGAGTCGGCAGCGTCGTTTTACGACAGTCGGCGTGGCGGGGGGAGTGGCTGTGGGGTTGGTATCCGTCGCAGGATGCGGCGGGGCTTCAGGCAGCGGGTCGCGCCAGGGCAGTTCCAGCAGGCTGCCGTCGGGATTTGGTAACCAGCACATTCCGCCAAACCCCACAATCGGAAACGCCCGCAGATGATGCTCAGACAGCGCCGGAGTCCGCGCGGTGAATTCGAATACGAAATCTCCGGTGAGCGGTTTGGGAAAAAGGCAGAAGGCGTCGGGCGATCGATGTGCGAGGAGCACGCTGCCGTCGGCAAGGGCCAGCCATTCTTCGCTGGCTGGTTCAGCGACTGCGTTCAGAGCCATGGAACCGCCGATCAGTTGCCAGGTCTGCAGCCGAGCCACTGGTGAATCCGGGGGCGCGGTCGTGGTGTTGGCGAGAGGCGTTTCAGTGCCGGCCTGTGCGGCTGTGGTATGTCGCAGGCGTGTTCTCAATCCGGCCAGAAGACTCTGCAGCGACTGTACCGTGTTATCCGCGGAGTGATGCTGGTCGAACTGCCCGAATGCGGCTGTGTCCATCAGCTGCAGCAGCAGCTCGGCAAGTTCGGGGCGGTTATGGGCCTCGTGAACGACTGCCAGCAGCAGCCACGGGATGTCGGGTTCATTGCCGGGGGCCCTGTGAGCGTTGGAATCGATGGTGTCAGCCGCTGGGGTGTTCTGCAGCAGCCTCAGCAGTTCTGCCAGACGTTCACTGGCCTGCGGTTGCCGCGCAATCACGGCACACAGTGTCAGTGCTGCCGCGCGCTCCACGGTCGCTCGGTGATTGGTTTCGGGGATTTGCTGCAGGCGTTCCTGCAGTTGCGGGAGGTTTCCGGATTGAACCGCGAGGCGAATCCATGCCTGGAGCGGTGAGTCGACGCCGGGGGATGTGACGTCGAACAGGGAGGATTCGATGTACACGCCTGCAGTCTGCAGCGCTGAGTCTGTCGCTCCGGGCAGGACGCAGTCCGCCAGGAGTTGCCAGCGTTGTTCCGGAGGAGTTTCGCGGGACTCCCGCAGGACTTCGGCAGCGCGGCGGCCGCGGACCCATTCTGCTGCGAGACTGTCTGCTGGCGGCCGGTGTTCGTCGGCCGCGTGTTTCTGCAGCAGTTCCTGGAGTGCTGCGTTGGTGAATTGTGCGGGCCAGTCACCGCTGAGAACGAGTTGCCGGATTCGCAGGGGCGTCTGGTTGCGGCGAAAGCAGAGCCCAGGGCGGGTATCAGCCAGCGGTTCCAGCGGGAGTTCGAGGACCTGTTGTTGATTGACGAAGAGCAGTGCTCGCGTCGGCTCAATCTGCAGTGCTGCTGCATTCCAGCCGGGCAGCAGGGCTGGGGCGGCACCGGCGAGCGATTCCACTCGGTGCTCGCATTCCGGCGGAAACAGCGTCCATTCGGCGGGACCGGCAGGAATCCCGTGCACAAAGACGCCTTCCGGTCGCAGGCGAATGGCGAGTGATCCAAGGGCGATGCAGTCTCCAGCGCTTCCCGGCTGATAATCGAACTCCCATGTTAGTTTATCGCCCGGCTGCAGGGGCCGCTGGTACTGCAGAAAAGCGAGCGTGGCGGTGGGAAAAGTTTCGCCCGGCATGCCAGCGTCATCCACCGTGCGGCCGCTGATCAGATTCTCTGTGACAGACCAGTCGGAGCCTGGGGCTGCCGTCGAGTTCGGTGCGGACCCCGCGGTGCCGGGGACGGGCACACGCCGACTCAGAGGCAGCAGCTGACCGTAGCGGTGGGCGGACCAGCCACGCAGGGCTGGATCTGCTGAAAGGCAGATTTCGCGGGGAATTGTGACGGGTTCAGAGAGCTGCAGGCGACTGAAGACACCGAGCGAGGAAGCGTCAACGTGCAGGGCCAGCCACGGGAAGGCGGTGGCTTCAGCCGGCATCTGCCAGACGGGATGACCATTAACAGCGAAGCTGGCGATTGTTTGATCGACGCGTACGGACTGCGAGCCAAATTCCCCGGGCTGCTGCCAGCGACCGGATCGCGAGAGCGTGGCCTGACTTCCCAGCCCTGCCGCGAGGGTGCGATCGGAAGCTGCTGCGGTGGTTACGGCGAAGCCGTCGTAGGCGGTGCCGGCCTGCAGGGCAGGCTCCAGCAGTGTTCGCAGGGAGAACCGCAGTGGACCGGTGACCGGCCACGGCAGCGGGCAGTTGGCCGGGCTGCGGGAAGTCTGGTGCAGCAGGACGCCATCGGAGCTGACACTGGCAGGGTGCAGCAGGGGACCTTCGCTGCGGCCGAATTCCGGATCTTCGCACCACAGCAGGCCAGTGGACGGCAGTGGTTTCGCGGTCGCCTGCCAGTTGCGTGCCGCGACGGCGAGGGACTGGGGCGCGGTTGGAATCAGTGGCGGGTGACTGGGCAACGGCAGGTTCCGGCGGTGTTGCTGCAGCACAAGGAACAGCTGCTGATCGAGCTGCTGTTCGGCGGGGTCCTGCGTGCGCTGCCGCCGCAGCAGGTTCAGGGCATCTGCGGCAGCCTCCGGCATTTGGTTCAATTCCAGTCGCAGCAGGAGGCGTGCGAAGCGGGCGGGCGGATGTCCCTGCTGCAGTGGTTGCAGAAGCCGTTTTTCGAGTTCGTCGCTGAGGTTGGCTGCGACTGCGGAGCGGACGAGTTCCTGCAGTGGCAGGAGTGGCTGGTGGGGGGCGGCGGAGTCGGTGCTGGGAGGGAACCAGCGTTCGCGGATGTGTTGCGGGAGGCCGGGGAGCAGCAGGCGGCTGGGCAGGTTTGGCTTCCAGACGGGATCAGTGATGGTGAGACGCTGGCCGTCGGCGGAGAAGAGCAGGGATTCGAGCAGTTGGCAGCGCGTGGCGGGTTCAATTCCGGGCAGGAGGGCGGCGAGTCCTGCGAGTTCGGCGGCGGGTGCTGTGCCGGAGCTGTGTGGTGCTGCGAGGTCAGCCATGATGCGGGCTCGCTGCAGCTGTTCGAGGGCCTGTTCGGTTGAGCCGGCGAGCACAAGGAGGCGTGCGGTGTTGTGGAAGCTGGCGGCGAGCAGTCGCAGGCTGGAGGCATCTGACTGGGTTGCAGCGGCGCGTTCTGTGAGGACGCTGGCAATGTGCAGGGCGGTCCGGGCCTGTTCGGGTTGATCGTGCAGCAGTTGCCAGCGTGCCAGACGCATGGCGAGTCCGGCGAGGTGTTGTGAGCAGCGTGGGGTGGTGTGGACCGCGAGTGCGGCGGGGAGCAGGCGTTCGAGGGCGGTGCGGGCGACTTCAGCATCGTGAGGAGCGAGCCTTGTGGTGGCGCCGTCCATCCAGAACGCGAGGACTTCGAGCGTTGTGTCGGTGAGCTGCAGCGGCTGGAGGGTGGCTGAGGCGGTGGCAGCGGCCTGCAGGCCCTGCGGGTCCCTGGCAAGGACAGCCTGTTGCCAGAGCAGCACGGTGGCGGGGGCGGCGGCAGCGGGATGCTGCAGCCGTGATTGCAGCCTTGAGGTGAATTCGGTGGAGTCGGGTGCGGCCTGGGAGAATTGTGCCAGGAGCAGTCCGGCGGAGCGTTCGAAGGACAGCAGTTCGGAGCTGCGTCCGGAGATGTCCGTATTGAAACGTCGGATGACGGCGGGTTGATTTTCCGGCAGGACGAGTTCGAGGAGGGTCCGGTGGATATTACGTGGGGCCACGCCGGCGGTTTTCCAGTTGGCGACGAGTTCGGTGATCCGTCCTTCGGCGGCGGCAGCAGCGGCAGCTTCGCTGAGTTGTTGCGGGGGATCGGCTGGTGGTTGAGCGAATGCGGACTGGACCAGCAGCCACGCTGTGAACCACGCTGGCAGGAGCAGGGTCAGTGTTCCTGACTTTCCGGCAGGGAGTGGTGCCCGGCGGGCGAAGCTGAGGTATCGAAACGTCGCGTGGATGGAGCTGGTTTTTAACCACAGAGTCCACAGAGTTTCACAGAGAAACTCGCAGAAATCAGCAATCCCTTCGATATGGCGGGCGGCAGGAATGTCTGGTGTGTTTCCCCTCAGTTTTTGATGTTTTCGCCATCTGAGCCTTGCCCTGCGGAATTGCGTGCATTGTTTTTTTGCGATTCCGGGGGAATTGGACGCGATTAGGCGCGCGGTGGCAGTGCGGGCGGCGAGGGGTTGGCGGATGTTCGGCTGTTCCCGGGACCACATGACTGGATTCCTGACACTCGGCGGTCCGGAAAATTGCCATTCTCGCACTTGCCGAACCTGTGAAGTGAGCCGATGATACAGTCTTGTCCCGTTTCAACTCCCGAATCCGGTGATAATTCCATGAAAAAGTGTCGCCGCTGCACCAAAACGGCCACTCTGCATATTACGGAAATCCGCGAGGGCAAGGCCGTGGCCGTGCATCTGTGCGAGACGTGTGCTCGTGAATATCTCGAAAAATCCTCAGAAACCCCTGAAGAGGTGCTGCAGGATCTGGCCACGAAATTCGGTGAGCTGATTTCGGCCACGGTCGAGTCTGTGGCGGCCTGTCCTGAGTGCGGGATTACATTCAACGAATTCCGGGAATCCGGTCGATTCGGCTGCGCCCACGACTATTCTGAATTTCTTGAAGAGCTGATTCCGCTGCTTGAAAACATTCACGAGGACACGACGCATGTTGGCAAGCGTCCGCGGCACGCGCTGATGGGGACTCAGGATCAGGCGCGGCTGGTGCATTTGCGGAATTCGCTGCGGGCGGCGGTGGAGGCGGAGGACTACGAGTCGGCGGCCCAGCTCCGCGATCAGATTGCGGCCTTTGAGGCTGAGGCGCGGCGTTCTGCGGCGGGTCCGTCCACGGAAACGCCCCCTCGGCACTGACACGCCAGGGCTCGCTGTACCGGCAGGCTCCGTGTGTCTAGAATCCTGCGGCGGTCCAGAGCAGGCTGCCACCCGAATTTCACGTCAGTTCAAAGGGGTGTTCGTTGTCAGCGGGAGCGGATGAAAACCAGGTGTGGATTGATGGACTCGCTGCCACCAGCGGTGAATGGCTCCGGGGGGACGGCCCGGAGTCTGACATCGTCATTTCCAGCCGTGTGCGACTGGCGCGCAACGTCGCCGGCTTCCCGTTCATCACTCGCGCTTCGGCCGACATCCGTCATGAACTGGTGAATCGAGTGCTGGAAGCGTTGCGAGGCCCCTTCCAGGGGCGTTCCCTGCACCACGTCAACGTGGAAACTCTGTCATCGCTGGATGCTCAGTTCCTGATGGAGCGACAGCTCATCAGCCGCGAGCTCAGCCGCAGTGACGGTCCGCGTGCGGTCGCAGTCAGCGAAGGCGAATACCACAGCGTGATGATCAACGAAGAAGATCATCTTCGCATTCAGGTGCTGCACAGCGGTCTGGCGCTCGACGAGTGCTGGAATGCCTGCGACCAGCTGGACGATCACATCGAATCCCGCATTCCATTCGCTTTCCATCCGCAACTGGGATATCTCACCGCCTGTCCGACCAACGTCGGTACGGGGATCCGACTCAGCGTGATGCTGCACCTGCCCGCCCTGCGAATTACTCGCGAAATCCAGAAAGTCCACCAGGCCGCTCAGAAGATCAATCTCGCCGTTCGCGGCCTGTATGGGGAAGGCAGCCAGGCGCTTGGTGATTTTTACCAGGTGTCCAACCAGGTCACTCTGGGAAAATCCGAGGCCGATCTGATTACGGAGGTGCAGGATGTGGTGCTCAGAATTGTCAACTGGGAGCGTCGCATTCGCGAACTGATGCTGCGTGACAACCGCAGCCAGATTCATGATCAGGTGGCTCGTGCCTACGGAACACTCACCAGCGCCCGGACGATCAGTTCGGAAGAAACCATGCACTGGCTGTCGCTCGTCCGCATGGGCGCCCGGCTGGAACTCATTCCGCAGATCCCGCCGTCAACCATCAACGAGCTGTTTATTCATACGCAGCCTGCCCACCTGCAGAAGCTCCACGGCGAAACGCTGGAAACGGATCGTCGCAATCTCGCCCGCGCCGATTACCTCAGAAAACGCCTGAAGGGGCTCGAATAAAAAACGCATCGCAGTTTCGGATTTTAAAAACTGCGATGCGCTGGTGAGCGGAGTGGTGGGCTGGCGAAACAGTGTTAAAAGGGGTTACGAGATGTTTTTCGTAAGCCTCGTGAGTTTCGTGCGTGGCGTCCGGTGAGACCACTGCCAAATAGCCGACCGCGATTGGTGCGGCCCGCTTGTAAATCGCTCGGCTGGGTTCCCTCGCATGCGGCTTCGGCCTGCGACGCCAGTTCCACCAGCCGATCGTGAAACCCGCGAAGTGCATGATCAGCGGCAGACGTACTCAGCGGTCGGGCGGAAGCCCCCGGTTGCGATTTCGCACCCTGGTGCGCGCGGCGTCAGCGTCGCGTCGCAGGGCACTTTACCCGCAGGCTGCCGCCAGGCGGCTCAACGCGTTTGGCGTTGCGTTTGCGGAGATGATGAGCGGTCGGGCGGAAGCCCCCGGTTGCGATTTCGCACCTTGGTGCGCGGGGCGTCAGCGTCGCGTCGCAGGGCACTTTACCCGCGGGCTGCCGCCAGGCGGCTGAACGCGTTGCCGCCCTGCGGCTCAGTGCGTTTGGCGTTGCGTTAGCGGAGATGATGAGCGGACGGGCGGAAGCCCCCGGTTGCGATTTCGCACCTTGGTGCGCGCGGCGTCAGCGTCGCGTCGCAGGGCACTTTACCCGCAGGCTGCCGCCAGGCGGCTCAACGCGTTGCCGCCCTGCGGCTCAACGCGTGGCCGCCAGGCGGCTCAGGCGGTGTGGATGATCGTCGGCAGACGCGCTGAGCGGCTGGGCAGGGGCATTTGCTGGGCTGTTTGCATGCTGCGGCAAAGCGATCAAATAATCCGTTGCGGGCGTCGGCGAGTTGTGTTGTGACGAGTTGAGTGTGGGCTTGAGGTCTTGCCAAAACGACTCGTATCCGGCAAAACTCACTCAATGTCCGGGGCGAATGGCTGCGACGGCAGACCGCTGGTCTGTTGAGTGGCTGGATTCGAAGGCGCAGCCAGCAGTGCGAGGATTTGTGATGCATCCAGAGGAGGTTGGTCCCTATCGGATTGAGCGGCGGCTGGGTGCGGGCGGTATGGGGAATGTGTATCTGGGGGTGCATTCTGCCACCGGCCTGCAGGCAGCCGTCAAGGTGCTCCCGGCATCGATTGCGCGCGAAGAGGGTTTTGCGGAGCGGTTCAGTCGTGAGATTCAGGTGCTGCGGCAGCTTTCCAATCGGCATGTGGTGGCCCTGTATCAGGACGGTGTGACGGTTGACGGAGCGTTGTACTACGCGATGGAGTATGTGGATGGTCCGACGTTGACGGCGGAGATTCAGTCGCGGCGGCGTCTGCCGTGGCGTGAGGTGCTGGAGCTGGCGCTGCAGGCGGCGACGGCGCTCAAGGCCGCGCACGCGGCCGGGGTGATCCATCGGGATCTGAAGCCCAGCAATTTGATGCTCACCAGCGACCGCACTTTGAAGCTGGCTGATTTTGGTGTGGCGAGCCTGTTTGCGGCTTCGCGTCTGACACAGACGGGCAGTGTGCTGGGGACAGCGGAGTACATGTCTCCCGAACAGGCGCGGGGTCAGCGGGCGACTCCGCGAAGCGACCTGTATTCCCTGGGTGCCGTGCTCTATACGATGCTCACCGGTCGCCCTCCGTTTGGCGGTGCCACAACCGGTGAGATTCTGCAGAAGCATCAATTCAGTCAGTTTGATCGGCCCGGGCGATTTGTGCCGACGATCCCGCGGCTGCTGGACGAGCTCGTCTGTCAGCTGCTGGAAAAGGATCCGGCCAAACGTCCGGCGGATGCGCTGGTGGTGATGCGGCGGCTGGAACAGATCCGCGCGCGGGTGGACTACGCGGAGGAGTTGCAGGAGTCTGAGACGCCGCTGCGTTCGGCTGCGGGCGGGAATGCCGGTGAAGGGCTGGCGGTGGATCACGAGGACGTCTCGGCGGGTGGTGGGGCTGTGCGTATGCCGCAGCCGGACGCACCGCGTCGCGGGGCACGGTGGCCTGGTGCGGCGGGGACATTCTTCGACAACGTGTATGTGCTGGTGGGGCTGCTGCTGCTGCTGATTGTCGCAGCTGTCTGGATGGTGCGTCGTTCCAGTCCTGGCGACGCGGAGCTGCTGCGGCTGGCGGCAACGCTGCTGGACCAGCCTGCCGGTCCGGCGTGGATTAAGTCGCGTGACGAGTATCTGCTGCCGCTGCTTTCGCGTGAGCAGTCTCCTGAGCAGCAGGAGTTGCTGCGTGGCTGGATTCAGCAGGTTGACGACTATGAATTCACGCGTTCGCTGCAGCCCGACCGTCGTCGTGGATCGGCGGGGGATGACGAGCTGCAGCGGCTGATTCGTCACGCTTTTGAGCAGCAGCGACGGGGTGAAACGGCGGCGGCGGAGAAGGAGTTGGCGGCGATCCTTGTGCTGCTCCCGGCGATGCGTCCTGCGGGTTTCCTTGAACCGTTTCTGAAGAAGACGCTGGAGGACTGGCGGCAGTCCCGAGTGCAGGACGGTGGTGCGGAATTTTTGCAGCAGTTGCTGCGGGGGATCCGCGAGCAGACTCCGCAGGGACCGCTGGACGCTGCAACCCGGCGGCAGCTGGAGGCTGCAGTGGAACTTTACGAGGGTTCTGCGGGGGCTGCGGTGGAGCTGGAGCAGATCCGGGAGTTGCTGAATCGCACTTGAATCCGGGTGGGTGCGAGGGTCGAATTTCTCCGGAAGTGCTTGACTTTGCTCAAAGTTGCACGGTAACCTTGCCCGATGTGATCAAGCATCAGCCTCAGCGGATACTTCATGTCGCCAACGCCGTCCATCATGCACCTGTCGCTGGCATCTCCGGTGCCCCGTCAGCGTCTGCGCGGCTGGCTGTTTTTGCTGCTGATTTGGCAGTGTGCTGCACCCTATTGTCACGCGCATGTGGATTCGACGCTCCCCCCGCATCAGTTGTCCACGGCTGAGCGTCTGCGTTTGGCGCTGCATCTGCAGACCTGTCACCACTCCGATCAGTCGGTGCCTGACGACCATGCATGGCACACCCACTTTGGTTTGCCGGCTGCTGCTGTGCCGGCGTGTGAAGTGGGCATTGAAGAAAGCCTGAGTGACTGGGGCGCACAGTTATTGCCGCCGCACAGTCTGCCGGTCGGTTCGCAGCCCGGGCATGGCTGGCTGTATGGTCCCGCTGCCGCTGCGGCACCGCCGGGCGGCTTTTTCGCTGCCTTTGCCCCGGGACTGGCGTTTCCCGTCCGTTTCTGCGTGGCGCGTCTGTAGCGACCGGAATTTCCGCGGCCCGGATTGTGTGTTGTGGCTGCGTGCGTGTGGTCTGCGCGATTTTTCCCGGCTGGAAAGTCCTGAGGAGTACTGTGATGTCTGTCCATCTGCGTGCGCTGCGTTTGAAAAGTCATGCACCTGCTCTGACGGTGCTGGGAGTTTGTGGTGCAGCGGCAGTGGTCGTTGCGGGTGTGAGTTCGGGGCTGTCGTTTGCGGGAGTTGCAGCCGGTTCGGGTGCTGGTTCGCCCGTCGGGGTGGTTCAGCAGGCAGCGGCCCGTGGGGATGAACGTCCGGGGTCTGAGGCGGCAGGGGCAGGTGAAACTGCGGCGCAGGGGCCGACGGAGGTTGTGTTTCCGAAGGATTCGTGGACCGCCGCCGGAATTCGCATGGAGCCGGCCAAATCTGCTCCATTTGTGCAGAAGATCGAGCTGACCGGGAAGATCATGATCAATGAGGAGTCGGTGACGCACATGTTTCCACTGGTGGAAGGCCGTGTGGAGGAGGTGCATGTGCGTTTCGGTCAGAAGGTGAAGGAAGGAGATCTGCTGCTGGTGGTTCAAAGCCGTGAAGTCGGCCAGCTGAAGCTGAAGTTGTTTCAGACGCGTCTGCAGCTGGACTTTGCGAAGACGAAGAATGAGTGGATTCAGGCGGTGGCGGAAAACACGAGCCGGCTGCTGCAGCTGATCCGGGAGGGAGCGGATATTGAGGAGATTGAAAAGCAGCTGCAGGACCGTCCACTGGGCGACTATCGTGAACAGCTGCTGAATGCCTACATTCAGAACTACCGTACGGAAAAGCATCTGGAGCGGTTGAGTCCGTTGTCGAAGGACGGCGTGGTGCCTGGTCGGCAGCTGCTGGAGGCGGAATCCGAATGGAAGGCTGCCCGGGCAACTCTGCAGTCGGTGGTGGAGCAGATTCAGATTGAGGCGAAGCAGAGTGCGATCGTGTCGGCGCAGTCGGTGAAGGAGCTGCAGACGAGTGTGGCGATCGATGAAACGAATCTGCGGATTCTGGGTTTTTCAGATGCGGAGCTGCAGAAGATCGATCCGGCCGCGCAGGGGAAAACGGTGGCCCACTATCCGATTTACGCGCCTTTTGACGGGACAGTGATTTCCAAGGACGCTGTGCTGCTGGAGAGTGTGGGACCGCAGCGTCAGGTGTTGAGTATCGCCGATTTGTCATCGGTCTGGGTGTCGGCTGACATTTATGAAGAGCATCTGTCGCTGCTTCCGAATCTGGAGGGGCAGGAGATCACACTGCAGACGAACGCGTGGCCTGGCCGGACGTTTACTGCGAAGGTGTTTTATACGGGTGATGTTGTGGACGAGGCGAGCCGCACGGTGTCGATGCGGGCGATGGCGGACAATTCTGAGGGTCTGTTGAAACCCGGGATGTTCCTGAAGGTCGCATTTCCCAATACGGCTCCGGTGGATGTGGTGCAGGTACCGGACACATGTGTGATGGACCACGAGGGGGTTTCGTTTGTGTTTGTGCATACGGGTGGTGATCGGTTTGAGCGGCGGGATGTGCGTACGGGCCGCCGAACGGAGAAGTGGGCCGAGATTCTGTCGGGCCTGCGTGGCGGCGAGTCGGTTGTGACGCGAGGCGGGTTTGCTCTGAAGTCTCAGATGCTTGCGGAGCTGCTGGCCGAATAGCGGCTGTTTGTGGCAGATGGCGGGGCCCACCAATCCGGCAGTCAGGAGAATCCTGTGGTCGCGGTACTGATCAACTGGTCGCTGAATAATCGTTTCATCGTGATGCTGCTGGCAGTGGTGCTGCTGGGGGCTGGCGTGGTGGCCGCCATGTCGCTGCCGCTGGACGCGGTGCCGGACCTGACCAACGTACAGGTGCAGGTGCTGACGACCAGTCCTGCGCTGGGGCCGGTGGAAGTGGAGCAGTTCATCACGTTTCCCGTGGAAAATGCGCTCAGCGGGCTGCCGAAGGTGAATGAAATCCGTTCGATCAGCCGCATTGGATTGTCGGCTGTGACGGTGGCCTTTGAGGAAGGGACGGATATTTACTGGGCGCGGAACCTGGTGGGTGAGCGTCTGCAGCAGGCGCGTGAAAACATTCCGCCGGGGATGGGTGAACCGCAGATGGGCCCGATTGCGACGGGTATGAGTGAGATTTATCAGTTTGAGGTGCGGACGAAGCCTGGCACGAGCATGAGCCTGATGGAGCTGCGAACGATTCTGGACTGGCAGATCGCGTTCCAGCTGCGGAGTGTGCCTGGGGTGATTGAGGTGAATACTTTTGGCGGCGAGCTCAAGACCTATGAGGTGCAGGTTGACCCGGACAAGCTGCTGAATTTCGGGATTCCGATGTCGCGTGTGTTCACGGCAATTGAGGAGAACAATGGCAATGCCGGTGGCGGGTACATTACGCATGGTTCTGAGCAGCGTCTGATTCGTGGCGAG
Source organism: Planctomycetota bacterium (assembly GCA_041161565.1). Lineage (GTDB taxonomy): Bacteria > Planctomycetota > Planctomycetia > Planctomycetales > Planctomycetaceae > SXXK01. Next base: position 12,510 of record JBEAUF010000198.1, read on the forward strand.
GGACTGGTGGGGAGCCTTGATGACATTGCGAATATTATTCTGGACAGTCGCAGTGATGGCACGCCGATTCGAGTGGCGGATGTGGCACTGGTACGATTTGCACCGATGCTGCGTCAGGGAGCCGTCACACGGGATGGTGATCGGGAAGCAGTAACGGGAATGGTGATGATGCTGATGGGCGGCAATTCCCGACAGGTGGTGGCTGATGTGAAGGACAGGATTGCCGCCATCCAGAAGACTCTGCCTGAAGGTGTGTACATTGATACCTTCTACGACCGTACGGAGCTGGTGGCGAAGACAATCCACACGATTGCAGAAAACATTGGTGTGGGTGTGTTTCTGGTGATCGTGATGCTGTTTCTGCTGCTGGGCAATGTGCGGGCCGGGCTGATTGTGGCGGCGGCGATACCGCTGTCCGCGATGAGTGCTCTGATTGCCATGCGACTGGGTGGTGTTTCCGCAAATCTGATGAGTCTGGGAGCCGTGGACTTTGGAGTGATTGTGGACGGCGCGGTGGTGATGATTGAGAACGCTGTGCGGGCAGCTGCGCAGTATCAGCGGGAGACTGGCAAACAGACGGTGCCAAAGGAAAAGTTCCGCGAATCGGCCATTGAAGTGGGCACGCCAATTCTTTTCGCGGGCCTGATTGTGATTATTGTTTTCCTGCCAATTCTGAGCCTGGAAGGTGTTGAAGGGAAGATGTTCAAGCCCATGGCATTCACCTTTATGTCGGCTCTGACCGCCGCGCTGGTGTTGTCAGTGACGGTGATGCCGGTGATGGCTTCTTTGTTCCTGGCGCGTCGCGTGAGTGCGAGTGAAACATGGCTTGTCCGGGGGCTGAAGAAAGCCTATTCGCCGCTGCTGCACTTCAGCATGCGATTCCCGATGCCAATGCTGGCTGCAGCCCTGCTCGTATTTGCCTCCAGCGTCTGGGTGGCTGCGGGTTTTGGGCTGGAGTTTGTGCCGAAGCTGGACGAGGGCGACCTTGCCGTGCAGGCAGCGCGACTCCCCAGTGTTTCGCTGGAAACTTCACTCGAAATGACCAAAGCCATGGAACGCGTGTTACTGCAGTTTCCGCAGGTGGAGAGTGTGGTTTCCAAAACCGGTCGCCCGGAGATCGCCAATGACCCGATGGGTGTGCATCAGACGGACGTGCTGATCCGGATGAAGCCGGTCAGTGCGTGGCCGGAGCAGATCGACAAGGCGCTGCTGGTGGAACAGATGCAGGCTGCACTGGAACGCGACGTGCCGGGCAACGTCTACAGCTTTACTCAGCCCATCGAACTGCGAGTGCAGGAGCTGGTGGCGGGCGTGCGTTCGGATGTGGGTTTGAGCCTTTACGGGGACGACCTGGCAACGCTGAAGACCGAGGGCGACAAAATCGTGCGGTCGCTGAGCCGTGTGCCTGGCGCGGCCGATGTGCAGGCGCAGCAGATCGCCGGTTTGCCCTATCTGCGAATCGTCATTCGCCGGGATGAGATCGCTCGCTACGGCATCAATTCCAGCGACATTCTGAATGCTGTCAGCGTGGTGGGTGGTCAGACGGTGGGTGAGGTGTTTGAAGGCCAGCGGCGATTTCCGCTTCAGGTGCGACTGTCTCCCGAATGGCGGCGTGACGTTGAGAAGCTGCGGCAGCTGAGGATTGACGACCCCAAAGGCCGACAGATTCCCATTTCACAGCTGGCCGACATCTTTCTTGAGGACGGCCCGTCGGAAATCAGCCGCCACTCCATTCGCCGCCGACTGCTGATTCAGTGCAACGTTCGCGGTCGCGACCTGGCTGGATTCGTGAGCGAGGCACAACAGGCGGTCGACCGTGAAGTTCGACTGCCCGCCGGATATTCGCTGGAATGGGGCGGCCAGTTCCAGAACCTGCAGCGGGCCAATCAGCGGCTGATGGTCGCTGTCCCGGTGGCTCTGTTCCTGATCTTTTCACTGCTGTATGTGACCTTCAACTCCGTGAAGCTGACGCTGCTGATTTATCTCAACGTGCCGATTGCCGCCACGGGAGGAATTTTTGCGTTGTGGCTGCGGGATATGCCGTTTTCCATCTCAGCCGGCGTGGGCTTTATCGCCCTGTTTGGCATTGCCGTGATGAATGGTGTGGTGTTGATTGAGCATGTGCGGCATTTGCGGGTTCACGGTCATGATCAGCGTTCTGCTGTCGTGAATGGTGCCCTCGATCGACTCCGGCCTGTCCTCATGACGGCCTCCTGCGGTGCCCTCGGCTTTATTCCGATGGCGGTGTCGGGAAGTGCCGGGGCGGAGGTTCAGCGGCCGCTGGCCACTGTGGTGATCGGTGGACTGATTACCTGCACTGTCCTGACCCTGCTCGTGCTGCCCGCCATCTATCGGTGGTTTGAACCGGCTCAGGAGGCTGCCGAGTAGGATCGCGGAGAGCGGACTGTGGTGTTCGCCCACGGGATTTGATTTTCTGGTATCTGTCGCGTCGGGACGGCGAAGCTGGGATGGTGACACGGTGTTAAGAACACCGGAAGTCGTTTTTCGGACTCCGCCCCCCGTTACAGGGCGTGCGGGGGATGTCAATCCCCCGGTAACGGTGCGTGCCCGCGCGGCCAACACCGCAGCCGGAGTTCACCAGGGCCGCACCG
>JBEAUF010000375.1:0-12586 GCA_041161565.1 Planctomycetota bacterium
CCTTTTCTCCGCTCGCGACGAGCCACAACTCGAGTGAGTCCAAGCTTTCGTCGGGCGTTCGCGAAAGCCACCTGCACGCTGTTTGTGTTGAAGGTGACGTTCGGGTACTTTTCCTTGAGCAATGCAAGCACTTCCGGGCCCCGCAGTGACTGGTTACCCTCCACAAGCGAACGAACTTCTGAAGAGACATTTACGCCATCCTGCGCTGCGGCAGCACGCTTCGCCATCGAATTGATCCCTGATGTAAATTATCGAAACTTGCGTCCATACAGGGTTTACGAGCACCTCCGTGCGACTCGTGGAAAGGCATCATTCAGAACGAACGGGCACACACCGCAAAACAGCATGCACCGCTAATTCGCACTAACAACCGCCAGCACCTACGCAGATACACTGGGTAGGACGGCGCAGGGTTTTAGACACTCACAGGCGATTTTGGAAGTCTCTCGCCTATGTTTTGAAGTGGTTATATCAGAGTTGGGTATCGCAGACTGCATCCTCCGACTGTAGGGGCGACTCTGTTCTTGAGTTAATGTGGTCGGCAGCGCAGAAGACCGTGTGGGCCGGTGTTGGTGGAGTTTACACGGACGGGCTTAATGTCGAGTTCCTGTGTGGGAATTCTTGATTGCTCGCTTTCACTGGGTGTCCCAGGTCAGTGTCGGTTCGACCTGTCCGAGCAGGCGCCCGAAATCTGCCTCAGATAGACGTTGCCAAACCAGCCAGGTGCTGGGAACGCGATGAGCCGCCGAGCGGAAGCCCAATGGCTTTGGGATTCTCTCAATCGCCGCAAAAAGTGGGAAAGGCGTGCGGGGGATGTCAATCCCCCGGTAACGGTGCGTGCCCGCGCGGCCAACACCGCAGCCGGAGCTCACCACGGCCGCACCGGCCGATTGACATCGGCCGCACGCCACACTGCGTTTTCCTGACTCGATCCGGCCGTGGGATTTCAACTGGCAGGCGGAACTGAAACCTCCCAATTTGCCCTTGTTTACATCGTTTCACCATCCCAGGGCGAGGCTCCTGCCGAGCCGTGGAATGCTGGTCCGCGTGGTGAAAGTGGGCGTGAGTTTTCACAGGGCGACGGATGGCCGGTCCAGTGCTTGCGCAGGGACAGCGGCTCAGCAGGAGCTTCGCGCTCCCGACGCCCCGGATACCAGAAAGCCAGGGCGATTGGGCTGCAGCCCGCGGGTAAACGGCCCTCAGCCACACCCAGCGCACGCTGATGCGGTTCAGAGACCATTGATTCCGCTCGGCGTTCACGCCTTGTCGCGTGCCCTCGATCTCAGGCCGCGGTAACAGCCTGCCCTCGAGCCGGTGGGCGGCGTCGTTTTGCTCGAATCGCAAATTCCGCGGCCGAACAGTTTCGTTCCTTCATGTTGGTTTCCCTGCAGAGTAATCTCTGCAGGGAAATCAACGACAGCAGACGCTACTTGCCGGCGACGGTACCCGGCGTTCTGGAATGTGCATGCTGTGGAAAGTCAAAGGTCAGCACCAGCGGCTCAGTGCCGGTGTTTTCGATTTCCACACCACCATTCGCGAGGGCAGCCTGAGTGATGAAACCGATCTCAGGGTAGATCTCTCCGAGCAGCATATTCCGGTGATACCGGACCTCAAGCTTTCCTACGCGGCCACTTCCGCCATTCGTATGGAACAGCGTGGGACTTTCCGGGCAGAACTTCGTCTTTCCGCCCGGCTGCACTGTGAGCCGCAGAATGGAACACTTCTGATCCCCGAGGAAGTCTCCGTAAATGATCCACCTGGCATCGACACCCTCACCCGCAAATTCCTGTGCTGGAATTGCCGGCCGCGAATTCTTCAGCACGAAATCCGGATCCTGATTGGCCGCGAAATCGAATTTGTCAACGAGGTATTCCCAGTCTTCGTGACGGTCTCTGGGGTAGTCCTCTTCCCTGCATGCGTAAAATGCATCGGCAGCGCCAATCCGGCCGTCAAGTGTCAGATCCTCGGCCAGAAAATGTTCATCCATCGTCACGTGCAGCTCGTGTGTACAAAGATTCGTTGGTGAATGCAGAACCCCGTTCGGCATTACGAATCCATTATCAAGCTGCATCATCACGTGCGGCGCCAGGTGCCGGATCCCGTTGTACTCGCCTTTCCCGAATCGCTTCATGCAGGCAAGAAACTGATCCTTCGTCACGAACGAGTACAACCCCATGGCGGTCGTGTGATAATGCGACGCACTGACCCCGGGGTTGTCGAAGGAATTGATGTCGTAGACTTCCCATTTTGACCAGTGCAGATGGTCTGGGATGGGGTTCAGGTTATCGAACTTCTTCGACACGATCGGCCATGTGGGCCTGCCGAATAATGCGTTCGCAAACGCAGTAACCTTTGGCCCCATGACGGCTTCCGGATTGGTCGCAATCAGATCCTGCAGGGAAATCACCTGCCCGTCCGGTGTGAGCACATGCGATTCGCCTTCACGGAACGGTGCTTTCTTCGTGCGAGTATCGATGACGCCTGTGACAATCGGTACCGTGCAGCACATCCAGATTTCGTCGAGCCCCGTACCGTTCATGTAGTCCGGGTAGTAGGACTCTGCAGCCAGACGCAGACGTTTGCCCGGAGTGCAGAATGTTCGACCGGCATAGCGATGCAACAACTGCAACACTCCGCCGTGCCTGTTCAGGCAGTCATCCAGAGTCGCAGTCGCAGTTCCGCCAGTCCCGTCGATTACGGCCTGTTGGGGGTATTCATGAAGACGCTCTGCGAGAATTGACGTCGAAGCAACCATGAATGATGTACCTCAAAGACAAAAGAGACAAAACGTGCTGAAAACGTTCTGTCGAGAAGACTGGTTTGTTCAGACGGCCGGAATGCCGCAAGCTGATCCCCGACGGATGACTTCGCTCGGCCGACACACACGGATGATAAAACACCGGAAGTCAGATTGGAACTGAACCTCCAATCAGTGCCTGATGAACTTTGCTCCTGCTTGTCGGCTGAAAGGCGGCTGTTCATGACCCAAAATCTGAACGCAGCAGTGGCAGCGCCAACCGGCGTTGAGAGAACGATTCCCCATCGTAAACGTCTAAGAGAATCTGTCGGAAATCCAGGTTTTCGCCACAATTCCTGCCCGTTCAGGCGGCTCGGTGAATTTGAGATCGCGTTTTGCCACGGCGTTTGTTTTTGATCCATGAGATCAACCCGAATCACCTGCTCCCCGGGGCAAACCGCGTCGTCCGGGATATGCTGGCGGAATCGCGGAAATTCTCTCCGGCCCAAAATGCTGCAACCGAAATCTGCCCAAACCATCAGGCCCCTGCATCCGGCAAACCGCTGGTTTCCGGAGAGCTCAGACAGGAGCTGTCACTCCGAAATTCTCTCAGAGACTGCCAGCTGCGGAATGTTGTCAGTTGTCAGTTGTCAGTTGTCAGTTGTCTGTTGTCTGCGGAAATGGCCGCAAGAAACTGATCCATCAGTCCCTCGGGGGCTTTAACAATGTGCTCAGGTCCCGGGAACCCTCCGCCTTGCACATCCCTGATGAAATCGCGAAAGCCCTCGATTCGCTCGGTCTGCAACGCCTGCTCCATCCGGAACAGATTGCGATATTGTTTCGTGTGCCGTGGATAAGGAGGGGCGTGATTGCCCAATATGTCTTCGGCAAACAGGAATTGAATGTCTCCGCCACTGCCTGCGCCAATGGATGATGTCACGAGGCGAGTGCGACTGGAGAGTTGTTTCAGGAGCTCGGCCGGGATGACTTCCACTTCAACCGCCCAGGCACCGGCCTCTTCGAAGGACTGAATCTGGTTGAAGATCCAGACGGCCTCCTCCAGGGTTTTTCCGACGGCTTTCAGGCCTCCAGTCCAGGTCGAAAGCCGTGGCACCAGGCCGGCATGAGCCTGCACGGGAATTCCAACGCGGGAAACAGCCCGAATGAAATCCGGTCCCCACTGACACATCACTCCATCAGCACCGGCTTCCATGGCATCAAAACTGGCGCGGACTGCTTCGTCTACGGTCGCGACCTTCGTCAATCCAATGCAGAAGGTCATGAAGGTATTCGGAGCAGCTTTGCGGAGGGCGATGGCGGTGGCGGGATTCTTTGGGTCAAAACGAACCTTCAGCGTATCAATTCCCGCCTCTTCAGCGGCTGCAGCCTCGTTGATCGTGAAGGGCATCGTCTCTGTCAAAATCGTTTTGCCCTTCAGATCCTGCAGGTGCCTGATGGTGTAATTGCGTGTGGCGTACTGGCCACCGAGTGTCATCGTCCGGTGCAGGCCTCGTTTGCGGGCATCCCGTGGTGGCAGTTCGTTGGCTGGAGTTCCGTCTGGGTTCATGTTCGAACGTTTCTTTGGAAGGGCACTGTGCGAGTCAATGAACCGGATGCGGGAAAAAATCGGCCAGATCCGGTGTCGTGTCACACCGAAGTATCGTCATTCCATGAATGTATTGCATCCGAAGGCTGCCCAAACCGTCCCACTTTTTGTCCATCGGGATCCGGGAACAGCGTTTTGTCACCGGTACTCTCGAAGCATTCGCAGTCAGCACTGGTCTGTGCTGACCACCTATTGTCTGTCCGAAGTAGTGGCGAGTGGGGGCCCGCCAGGCAAATTCAGTGATGCCCCCATCCCGTGGTGGATCGCCGCATCGTGGCCACTGAAGGCGTCTGCCTGCGGAAAACCCAACCATCCACGCAATAAGGCCATCGTAACGTCGCGTCGTTTGTTCACCATGAGAAACAGGTAACTGCTGAGCGGATCCAGGCAGATGTAGCAGAATTAGTTACCGGATTTGGTATTGTGATATCTCATCGTAACTGACCTGTCTTACGCATGTCAGACAATACTCACGTTGAACGGATTCGACAGAAGTACGTCGCGATTGCACCGCATCTCGACGAGCGGGGACTTCGCCAGTGGGCTGCAGTGGAAGCTCGAGCGATAGGGTGGGGTGGCGTAGCCACCGTGGCTGCCGCAACAGGTCTGTCGGCCCGTACCGTTCGCACCGGAATTCAGGAGCTTGATGCTTCCGATCGCATCGAGCCGGGGCGTCAACAACGGCCCGGGGCTGGGCGGCACCCGAAAGAGGTGGCTGAACCAGAACTGGTATGCGCTCTGGAATCGATCATCGAGTCGTCCACCCGTGGAGATCCGATGAGTGCCCTGCGGTGGACATGCAGGAGCACGCGAGCGATTGCCACGGAGTTGTGGACTCTGGGCTTCTGAGTCAGCCACACGAAGGTGTCGAGGCTGCTCAAAGCCTGCGGGTGCAGCCTGCAGGCAAACAGGAAAACTATCGAGTGAACGCAGCATCCGGATCGAAACGCTCAATTTGAACACATACACCGGCGCATACTTGAGTATCGTCGAATGAAGCAACCTGCGATTTCTTTGGATACTAAGAAGAAAGAACCTCATGGGCTGATGGAAAACTCGGGGCGGACGTATCGCAAACAACGGAATCCGATTCGTGTGACAACGCATGATTTCCCGGCAAGGAGCTCGGCAAGGCGATTCCTTACGGTGTCTACGACATCGCCAACAACGAGGCCAGTGTAACAGTGGGCATCAGCCACTACACCGCAGAATTCGCGGTGACCGCCATCCAGCTTTGGTGGGAAAAGCTCGGTCGCAAGTGTTTTCCAAAGGTGAAGCGTGTGGTGGTCACGGCGGATTGTGGAGGCAGTGCTCCATGCACTCGAATCTGGCGACTTGAACTCCAGCGACTGCCCAACGAAACGGGACTTCAGGTGGAGGTTTGCCATTTTGCTCCGGGAACCAGCAAATGGAACAGGATTGAGCATTGTTTTTTCTGCCGCATCACCCGCAACTGGCAGGGTCTACGATTGGAAACACTGGAGATTGTGGTCAACCTGATCGGCGTCACGACCGCCCGCCAGGAACTGGAGGTCCACGCATGGCTCGACGATGCTGAGTACCCAATATCACGAACGGTTAGCGACAAGCAGTTGCTTGATATGCAAATTCAGCGGAACAAATTCACGGCGAATGGGATGTACAAAAATACCAAATTGAGACTAACCGATCCGATAGGCTATTGTATTGCGGATCATTTACACTCCAGTCCATGTGCACGTACCTGGGCGTGGTATCTGCCAGATCCGCCTTCACCCGCTCCATTTCCTGGGCCGATATCTGCTGAACGCCACGAATCTCCTCGCGAGGTATTACAACCTGCCCCGGAACGGCAATAAGACGATCCTCCATCATTTGGCCAAAGAACATGCGCCCAACTCCAGTCAGTAAAGCACCTCCGGATGCTTCTTCGGCAACCCGCTTCGAGCTAATCACAACATCTCGTAACACGATCTGACTGGAATCCTCCGAGACCACAGTGCCCATCATATTGTCCAGGACCATGAGCATTTCCAGACACGTGGCTTGTGGACACACGTGACCAGGCGGTTCCAGCGACGGTAGGTATTCATAAGTCACCAGGCGAACCAGTTGCCCGGGCCTCACTTCGCTCAGAGGCAGCATGCAGTTGTACTGCTCGTGCGGCTCGGTGATCGAACCTCCTGCCGGTGTAATCGCAGAGGTTGCCGCTGTCTCCAAAGGCTGCGGCTGCAATTCAGAACGTTGCGACAACAGTCCGGGCGATATACAGCCGGAACTGCCCATCAACATGCCACACAGCAGGACATATGTTGTTATCAGGCGAATCGGCTGCACTTCACAAACTCCTGTCTGCAACAGTGGGAAAAATTTTCGGGGTAACCCACCCACGCCAGTCCATGGGGAGAATTTCGCAGCACCTCCCGACAACCGCAAGCACATCCGGGGCAAACCCGCGACTTCAATGGCCTCGCGGATAACTGGAAACTACAGCTTCAGCAGAAACTGGCGACACGCCTTTTCTGAACAATCAGTCTCCAACCCGCTCCCCCACGATCTCGGCTGGTGACTGCCTCGATGCGATCCAAACCGTTTCACGAGGCGCAGGCGATTTTCGGGAGAGAGTGTGTTGGGGCTCCCGATTACACCTCCACGAATCCTCGACCATCACTCCACAGCCTTTAGCTCCGCCGCGGTCGCTGGCAAACTGTCCACAAACTCCGCATTCGTCCGTCGCAGCTCTGCGATTGCCAGTTGACGCAAGCGCGACAGCTCCGCGGAGTGCTCTGCGCGCACCGCCAGATTTACCAGCTCGTCCGGATCCGCCGCCAGGTCGTACAACTCCTCCAGTTCACCCTTCACAAAATACCGCACATACTTTTTCGAACCGTCGCGCAGCAGGACATACCACGGCACACTGCTGCTCGATGTCAATCGCTCGTCCGTGGGAATCTGCGCAGTCTCCTCGCCGTAGCTGCGGGACGTGTGAGTCATGATCATGGGCGAGCTCCAGTCCGAGGTCTGAGGATGTTCCAGCAGCGGCCGAATATCCCGTCCGTGCGTACGCCACGGAAGCTGCACACCCGCCAGTCGACAAATGTAGTTTGTCAGGTCGGGTGAATTCACCGGGTGCCGACACACCTGGTTCCGCGCGATGCGTCCCGGAAGCGAGAGGATCAGCGGCGAGGAGATGGCCGCATCGTACGGTGCGACCTTCTGAGTCAGGCCGTGCTCGCCCAGGGCGAAGCCCTGATCGGCCGAATAAATCACAAGTGTGTTTTCGAGCTGGCCTGAATCGCGCAGTTCCTGCAGGACCCGCCCCACACCTTCGTCCACAGCAGCATTGCATTCATGCACCTGCTGAATCCATGCGTCGAATGTCTTGCCGGGGCGATTCGCGTCAAATACGACATCGCCGCCCTTTTTGCGTGCCATCATCAGGCGACCGCTTTCGTCGCGAGTCCATGCGGCGGTGTCCTGCAGCCACGCCGGTTTGTCCGGCCACGGCCCCAAAATGTCTGCCGGAGGCGCGGTCCTGCGACCGGTTAACGTTCCCTCGTGACGGGCTGCCGGCGTTGTCGGGCCGTGAATCGCTCCGTAGCAAAGCCACAGAAACCACGGTCGATCCGACTGTTTTCGACGATCTCTGATATACTCCACCGCCCAGTCCGTGTAGTTGTCGGTCGAGTACCCGTCGACCTGCCGGGCCACTCCGTTGAATTCCAGAAGCTGATCGCTGTAGTAATTTCCAGCGTTCTCCGGACGCCCCGGTCGATTCCATACGATCTGATGGTCCCAGTCACGACCAAAGCCGGTGTCACTGCCCGTATGCCACTTGCCGATCTGAGCGGTGTGATAACCGGACTCCCGCAACTGCGCCGGAAAGAAAGGGCATTGTTGGGGATCGTATGTGCTGCCCGGATAATTCCCCAGCATCGTCATGCTGCGAACACCGTGCTGCAATCGGCCGGTAAGCAGTGAGGCGCGTGACGGCATGCACCATGCCCCGAGGTACGACCGTTCAAACCGAACGCCAGTGGACGCCAGAGCATCGATATGCGGGGTCCTGACCCAGTCGGGACCGCTGTTGTAGCAGCCGATCGTCTTCCACGACTGATCATCAGCGAAGATAAACAGAATATTGGGACGTCTCGCCGGCTCATCGGCATGCCCGGGAACGCCCCAGGAAAGCCCGATCGCCAGTGCCACGCAGAATTTTAAGTGCCCGATCATGGAGCCTGCACCTGCTGGTCAGAATGTTGTGCGGATTCGTGTCGCCGCGGCATTCTCTCATGCGAAGATCCCCAGAGCAAAGCAAACAGGCCACGCTGAACGCCTCACCCTGCCCCTGCACTCCGCCCACAGCCGAAATACTGCACCGATCCGATTCCCCTTGTCATTGGATAAAATGGCCACCCATCTGCACGCACTTCCCCGCAACCGTTCTGCTCGCCCCCGTCATTTCCAGTCGAATGGCCCGGTATGGACACGTGTCGAAAGGCTGCCGTCCCAGGAGGGTTGGAACCTGTGCTTGCTGAGAATTTCAACAATGATGTGCCCAACGGCAATGCTGTCCGCGTCTGTGTTTTGCTCGGCGTACGAGCCAAATGTCAGGTAGAGCCCTTCTCCGTTCCTGCCACGTTCCTTGTCCTGTCGGTGATAGAACACACCGCCGCGCGGCGTCTTTCCGGATGAAACGAGCCTGTCCGCTGCCTGGTTGACATCATCCCAACTGTCGGACTGTGTGTATCCCGCGTTCTCGATCGCCACAATTCCCAACTCATTGAGCGCTGCGAACGCCGCTTTTAGCCGGGCGCGGGGGCGCTGGTCCTTGTCCAGCGATGAGGATGCTCGCCCCTTGAAGGCAGCCGAAACTGCAGGCTGCCTTCAAAGGGCGAGTGTCTGCCCCGGAATCAGCCGGGTTGGATTCAACAGGGACATAGCCGCCGGCGAGCTTCTGACGTATCAATTTTCCTTGCTGAACTTCTGCCTCTGCCGCGTCTGGAAAGTCATATACCTTTGATTGTCCCCTGGTGCCAATTCGGCCCCAATGCACGATCAGTTGTGTACCGTGCAGCGACACTTCCCAAAACTTGCAGGAAGTGCCCTCGATCAATTCAAAGCGGCTCATTCGCATTACTCCTTGTCGGCAGGCCATCGTCGGTGGCTTACCCGGTAGCCAATAACCAATCGCGGCGACGGAAATTTATTATTCGCCCGAACCGCATGCACTCATGCAGATCCCTGGGCGCCAAGTGACGATGCATGGGCCGTGAAGACCAGCGTCGCGTCAATTCAACACGACGAAGGATCCGCGAATTCGCGGGGGTGCCCGGGGCTGCGTTGACGTGCAGCCTCGCGATCACCTGCTGCCGTGAAGAGCGAATTCCAGACCCGCAGTTTCAAAGGCGTGTTTGACATGTCCTCGTCTCTTCAAAATCGGTCCCGCAGCAGACGGGATCATTGATGCTGGACATCATGCAGGCAGGCCGTAGCCGGACGGGCCATTTGAAACACGAACAGCGAGGCCACCCTCTTGATTCGCCCGCATTCGTCAAGCGCTGCGGTGGATGAGACACCCTCCGGTAGTCATTCAGAGCGTGGTCGGTTTTGCGGAAAGAGCCTGGGAGCAGGCTTGCTTTTGATGGCAGCCTGTTTCGTCGATATTCAGGGCCGCGTATGCGTCTGGTGTCTCGTGACAATTGGCTTGACGGAGGAGGTTCGTGACCTGATGGCGTTTGGGGCCTGGTTTTGCCATGCTCTGTGGTGCTTCTTGTTCTGTCGCTCGATGGTGGCAGCGACGAATTCCCCGAGTTCATTCCATGTTGCCGCTGGAGTTCCTCGATTCAGTTTTGCTGTGTGGCAAAGAATTTGATCCTGCTGCCGGATCCGTGCGTAAAGCACTTCGAGAAACGTCCGCATCGCAGACTCTGCACCTTTCAGTCGAACCGTCGGGCGTCTGTCGATGCGAAACCTCGCTGAATCTGGTCGGATCAGCAATGGTCCGGATCCTGACCAATCCGATCTGTTTGGATGACGTCCAAAACGCCCTCGGTGCTGAAAAGCAGCTCGGGTTGTCCATCAGCCCGATTACGACCCTGCAAAACACGACGTCGCTGCACGCCGTCTGTACCGTATCAAGGCTCATAGCCCGGTTTTCTCCGGCGTCAGACCACGATCCGTCCAGTCAGTTTTCCCGTGAGGCCGTAAACGTCACCGAACGCTGGTCCCCAACCTTCAGGCCTGTGCCGGCATCCCAGATCAGGGTTTCACCGGGAATCACGACCTTTGCAAAGTCCGACTGCTCAATTTGCACGTCGCTGACATGATCCGGCAGCAGATGGCTGAAAATCCGCCAGCCGTCGTACTTCTCCGCCGTACGCTTGTTTCCCGCACCCACAAAATTCACTTTTACCCGATACGTCATCCTCACCCGCCCTGGCTGCTCCAATGGAACCACCTGCAGCGTCTCCTCAAGGGCCGGTTCCCGGTTCTGCTCCAGTCGACTGTCCAGTGCCGGATCTCCATACAGCACGAAAATCCCGTCTGTGTATTCGGTCCCCCGCCGATCCTGCCCCTGCGCAACGTGTTCAGCCAGCAAAAACTGTGACCACTGACGCAACAAAAACAAAGACTCTCCAAACGTCCAGCGACCGTCCTGCTTCAGAAACCAGTCCGCCATGTTCCAGTTCAACTCATACCACGTTGGCTGCACTGCTCCGATGTACTGCCTGGCACCGTTTTTCATCCACGCCAGTGCATACGAATTTCGAAAGTTGTTCTGCGGCGAATTCACCTCACCCGTCAGACAATTGCCCACCGCCCAGTATAGCTTTGGATGACTCGCTTGCAGTGGCAGGGTGACTCCCGGGGCCGTCATTGTCAGAGCACCCTCCTTCGCCGTCAGAAAACCGGAACCCGACGGATACATCAGCATCCAGTTGTGCTGACCGCCATGACCCGAACCAATGATCAGATCGAAATCATCCCGCGAAAGCAGCCCGTGCACATGCTTCAGGTCATCCGCATCAGACGCTGGCCCGCCGGAAAGCAACTGCACCTGCTGTTCGCGACGCTTCGTTCCCACCTCGCCCCTGTCGCGAGTCCACTCGGTCACGTATTCACCTTCAGATACCCAATTCAGCCAGTCTGCCTGAGTCTTGGTGAAGGCTCGTCGCACCACGACCGGTTCAGCACGAGCAAGTTCAGTCGCATGTTGCTCATCGAAACCCGTCAGAATACCCCAGATCGCATCGACGTAGGGGTCCGAGTCAAGTTCGCGGCACAATCGATTCGCTTCCAGCACAAACTCAGGAAAATTTTCGGTTGGTTCACAGACGAAACACGCATACCTCGGCTTGTACTGAGCCACCGCCTCCCGGACTTCGTCCGGCACCTTCCTGAAAGTAAATACCTGCCCCTGATACCGATCCTGCAATGTCCCCACAACCTGCTTCCACGGCATATCCTCGCGGACAATGATCGCGTACCGCCCCCCACGCTCCGCAGCAGTCAGCAAACCACATCCCGTCAACACCACCACGGCCGTAACCAGCAGAATTCGCATGCGTTTTCTCGCGATGTTCGGTTTCATGACAGCAGGCTCCAACAATCCTAACCGGACAGTGTTGTTTGGCAACCCTGTCAGGTGTCCGGAACCACGGATTGAATTCCGCTGCCCCCGACCTAAAAATCAACAGGATATCTCACCAGAGGCAGTCACTGCCGGAATCTGCACATGACGCATCGCGAAAAGCCATCAAACCAGACCGAACTCTCCCCGGAAGACCAAAATCGCATCGTGCGAATGGCCTGGGAAGATCGTACGTCTTTCGATGCCATCGAACGGCAGTTCGGCCTCTCCAACGGTCAGGTCATCGCTCTGATGCGCCGCCTGCTGAATCGATCAGCATTTGTCCGCTGGCGTAAACGAACTGCCGGTCGACATACCAAACACGACCAGCTTCGCGGCTATGAATTCGGGCGGTTCCGTTCCCCCGGGCAGCGCGGCGATTAATGCAGTACGGGCACCGGAGGTATCGCCCGGCGCCCGCGCCCAATGGCATTGGCTTTCTGGCAAGATGCAGTGCCGGGAGGGCGAAGCTCCTGCTGAGCCGCATCCCTGCCGCGAGCGTTTCATCGGTCCCCGCTGCGCCGCAAAAACGCTGGCAAACGCTCACAGCGCGGACCAGCGTTCAGCGGCTCGGCAGGAGCCTCGCCGTCCCAGGTCTTCACCCGTCTTTTCACAGGATTTCAGAGAAAGC
>JBEAUF010000233.1:0-7562 GCA_041161565.1 Planctomycetota bacterium
GTGTCTGACTTTGTCGCTGCCGGAGTTTCGAGCGGGATGGGGCTTCGTGACACGCGGCCCTTCAGCCGACCTTTGGATTCGCGGAGTTCCAGATGCAGCGTCTGCGGGAACTGAGCGGCAGCGGCCAGCCGCAGTTCGTAGTGGCCGGGGACCGATCGTGCGGGGGCCGGCTGATGTTCATAGCGTTTGCCCGCAACCCACGTTTCGACAATCTCAGTCTGCTCGCCGAACAGATCCCCGTCAGTGACGACGAAGCTGGCGAGCCGTCCGGGTTGCAGAGAACCCAGCCGTGAAGTGGCGCTGCAGAGCTCTGCGGGGGTGCTGGTGAGTGCGGTCAGTGCCGCGGCGGGCGGCAGCCCGCGGGCTACGGCCTTGCGGAGCGCCTTGAGGAAGTCGCCGGGGCTGGACAGCTGGTGCGTGGTGAAGGCGAACCGCACTCCGGACGCATGCAGGCGTGCGGGATTTTCGGGGGCGATGTCCCAGTGCAGGAGCGATTCGAGAGGGACGTCCCGGGCGTCTTCGGCGGAGGCCACTGCGGGAGCCTTGGGGAAGTTGAGCGGCAGAATCAGCGGACGACGGAGAGCCGCAATTTCGGAGAGACGGCGGTACTCGCGGCCGTTGCCCAGAATAATCAGCGAAAGCCCGAATTCGGCAGCAAAGCGATCGGATCGGAGCACAAATTGTTCGTCGCTGGTGCTGACGATGATCGGCAGGCTGCCGTCAATGACAGGCTGGAGCGCGGCAAGCGCGTCGTTGTGTTCAATTGATGGCAGCGTCGGGTCGGCCTGCAACGCCATACGGGCATCACGAAACCACTGTGCGTCCAGCATGGCCTGACGGGCCAGTGCCACTGCACCCATCGGGCTGCCAGGGTAGCCGCTGCGGCCGCGGCGGGGGATGGTCAGAGTCACGTGCTGGGCGACCGACGGCACCAGCAGATTGGCTGCCGCGTCGCCGTCACCCGTGGACAGCAGAGCACTCTGACCGCGGATTACCCCGTCAGCCGGAGCCACCAGCCGAGCGACAAAACCCTGACGCCGCAGTGTGGAAGCATCGGTGAGCACCGGCTGACTGGCGACAGATAACTGTGGAGTGACCTGGCCGTTCCAGTAACGCGCGGTGCCGGTCAGTCGGTCGGTGTTGAGTTCAGCCTCGGAATAGGCGTCAATGAAGCCCGGATAGATGATGCGCCCGTTCAGCGGAATTTCACGCGCGTCAGCCGGAATCGCCGGATTACTGCCAATAGCCTCAATCAAACCGTCACGGATGATGATCACGGCCGGCTGAGGAGAGCCGTCAGGCTGAGTCACCACGCGGGCGCCAGTGAGGGCAAAGACGGATGGTGGATTGCTGCGGAGCGGCTGTTGCGGGACGGATGTCTCGTCAGCAGGCAGGTGGCAGACAAAAACCGCCAGCAACAGCAAACAAACTGAGCCTGTGGTGCGCACATTCATAGGGAATCATGACCGGCAATGCAGGAAGCGGATACCCCCAAAAACCGCAGACTACCGCGAGTCCGGCTGGTGTCCATTGCGAAACTGGCGAAAGCTGAGAATTCGGGCTAAAACTGAGTACCGCTCGCTGCGGTCCCGAAAATGACCCTCCATGCCTCCGGCAGAAAGTGCCCGCAAGCGGGCAAATTCCATCAGAGTTTGGGTGGAAACGTTCAGTAGTGATTTGTCCTGAAATGATACGTGGAAATTCCGCTGGTGTTTCTCCTGGGCGCTGCTGATAAACACTAGTGTACGCCAGTGCGGTGACGGGACTCGCAGGCGTCACCTCGCCGCACTACAACATCGCTCAGCAGAATGCAGCAGGAGGCACATTCATGATCATGGTGAAGTATCAGGGGCGGATTGAAAGTCTGAATCTGGTGGAGGAGTTCGAGGATCATGTGATGCAGACGGCGACCGCACTGGGGAGCCGGGCAAATCTGTGGCGCAGCTCCACGAGGTATTCACCGGGACGCCTGGTACGAGGTCTGAGTCTGCATCTGTGTCCCGGTCAGGAAGCGGTGAGTCTGCTGCTGTCACCTGAAGGACTGCTGATTCCGGCGCAGGCTGCGGAAGAGGCGATTTTTGCTCCGCTTCTGCAGCAGCCGTGGTGTCAGGTTCGCACCCATTGCGGTGGCGTCGATGGTCATACAGCGCTGATTGAGTTGCTGGAATTGATGAAGCGGTCGTGGTTTCCGGACCTTGTTGTGCTGGATGCCACCGGCTATTGGGAACACCGCAGTCCGCAGCGGTTGCGTCAGAGCTTTCTGGAAGCGGAGGCCGAACTGCATCCGTGTTATACCGCTGCAGCCGGCGTTTGGCTCACTCCGGAAGCGGCCGAAGATCAATCCATTCTGCTCAGGCGGCTCGACCGACTCGCAAACCTCGTGCGCGAGCCCGGAGGAACCGGGCTGCCCCAGCCGGGAACAGTGCCGCTCCGAACAGAATTCGAACGCATGTCGCTCGAAGAAGCCGTACTTTGGGCAGACTACACCCTGCGACAGCAGGAACTGCAGAGCGACCGCATTCGCCGCATCATCGAAGAATGTCTCGCCATTGGAATGTCGCATGATGAAGCGGCAGCTGCTGCCGTCAGCCGTGAAGGCAGGCCGGTTGAAGTGCCGGAACCTCTGCAGGATGTTCTGTCTGCTGCATCAAACCAGGTTGCAGGTGATTCGGATGACGCTGCAGAGGAGCTCGATTTTGATGGCGGCACTGCGGAATGGTGGCACGGCAGTGACAGCGACACCGAGACGACCGCCGAAAATACGAGTGAGGCAGGGGAAGACAGCGCGAGTCTCATTCGGGACCTCCTCGATGACGGGGCTTCTCAGCTGCTGCTTGCCAGCCGACAGCTGATGCTTGAGATCATCCCCCAGACCTGTCGGCTGGGAAATCAGTCTGGCTACTCGAATGTCCTGCATCAGGGATTGCTGGAACTGGTTGGTGGTCTGGGTCAGGACATCTGCGGCCGCGAAGCTCAGGCCGCCGATCACTATCTGCTCAGCTTTTCCATCGTGCATCTGCGGCGTGCAATCAAAGGGGCGGCCTTCGTGACCGGCGCAATCACCGGCATGCGTTCCGAACAACTGCTTCCCTCCGAGCAGGCTCGCAGCTGGTCACAGCGAGTCGCCGAAATCAGCAACGCGCTGCAGCGGCGGATTCATGAGTTGTGGCAGTCCGCAAACGGGCAATAAGTCCGCGCGGAAGGCTTTGCGAAACGTCCTGTGCGATAGCCACCTGTCGCGACCTCGATCAGCCAGCGGACGGCTCTTCGCTGGCCACACCACTCCCACGCACCCCCGTCACGTTCACTCCGCTCCCCGGCAACAAATTACAGCTCCAAAGCCACCGATAGATTCGGCCGGTTTTTTCCGGGGGCAGTTCGGTGATCTGTTCAAAGCCGGCTTCCTGAAACCAGCGCATCAGTTCCTCCGTGGTGTGGTGATGCTGGTACTGCGGCGCGTACCAGTCGAACGTGTCGCAGACTCGATTCTGCCACACCGGATGCGCACTGAAACTGATCACCTTGTTGAGCACCTGATTGAGCACGGGGATCCCGCCGAGTAATGCGCCGAGACAGCAGAGCGGTTTCAGTACGGAATGGGGCAGGCGAGTGGTGATGCTGCGAAGTGCCAAATTGATCACCTCCTGCCACCACTGATTGCGGCGATACAGCCACACAGACAATCGACCTCCGGGACGAACCATCGGCGCTACTGCGTCAAACACCGCCCGGGTGCTGCGGTCGTGATGCATGACACCGATGGAGAAGACCAGATCGAAGGCAGCGGGTTTGAGCGGCAGGGACTTCAGATCGGCCTGCAGAATCCGCACCCCAGCCAGCTCGCGGCAAAGTTCCGCGGCTTTGTCCACGGCACGTGTGTGATCGGCCGCGATCACGCGGGCGCCGGCCAGTCCGCAAATCCGGGAATAACGGCCGCCACCGCAGCCGGCATCCAGAACCTCAAGGCCCCGCAACTGCTCCGGCTGCACACCTGTCTTGGCCGCAAACGTCGCTCGGTCCTCCGCGTCGTGCGCTACGTCGTATTCCGTCCACTGCAAACCGAAACTTTCCAGATGCTCATCGGATGTGAACCGCGGAATACCCCGGATAATCGACGCCACACAATGACCGTCCGGAGTCTGCAGTGAACGACCGTCCGGGGAAGTCTGGAGCGGCTGGCCGGAACGAGGGTCGATCAGTTCCACTGGGCAGCGTCCGGGTTGAAGACTTGATGGAGCAGAAGGTTGCCTTTTGCTCTGATTTGTCAGACAAAAATGTCGCTGATCACGTTTCCATAGACATCCGTCAGCCGAAAGTCGCGGCCGGCGTGGCGGAATGTGAGCTGTTCATGGTCGAGCCCCAGCAGATGCAGCAGTGTGGCGTGAAGATCGTGCATGTGCACTTTTCCGTCGACTGCCAGATGACCAATTTCATCCGTCTGACCCCATGCGAAGGCCGGTTTCACACCCGCACCCGCAAGCCAGACTGTGAACCCACGCGGATTGTGGTCGCGGCCGTCTGAACCCTGCGAAAATGGCGTGCGGCCGAATTCACCGCCCCACCAGACCAGCGTGTCCTCCAGCAGTCCCCGCTGCTTCAGATCCTGCAGCAGACCGGCAACAGGTTTATCGGTGGCTTTGGCGTGAATCGCGTGCTGGGGCATGTTGGAATGCTGGTCCCACCGAGGATTGGTGGATTGATCAGCGTAGTTGATCTGCACGAAACGCACACCAGCCTCAGACAGTCTGCGGGCCAGCAGACACTGTTTGCCGAATTCGTCAGTCTCCTTTTCGCCAATTCCGTACATGGCAGCCGTGGATGCTGTTTCGCCGGACAGATCAAGAATGCCCGGAGCCTGGGCCTGCATTCGCCAGGCAAGCTCGTAATTGCGAATGACCGCATCGGTCTCGTCCCGACCGGCGCCGGCACTGCCGGCCTGGAGCTGGTTGAGCTTTTGTGTGAGCTGATAGCGGTGCTGCAGCTGGTCACTGTTGAGCAGTGGATTACGCAGATGCTGAATGGTCATCCTGTCTGCGGACTGGAAGGAGCGGCCGATGGATGTTCCCTGATATGCCGCCGGCAGAAACGCGTTGCCATAATTGCGCGGGCCACCGTTGGCGTCGGATGGCTGCAGCGAAATAAAGCCAGGAAGATCGCGGTTTTCGGTACCCAGCCCGTACAACAGCCATGAACCAAAGGATGGACGGACCTGAGCCGTCGCGCCGGTGTGCAGAAACAGCGTCGCCGGGCCGTGAGCCACACCTTCCGTGTGCATGCCGTGGAGCACGCAAAGGTCGTCCGCGTGACGACGAATCTCCGGGAATAACTCGGATACCATCCGACCGGATTGCCCGCCCGGACGGAATCGCCAGAGCGGTTTCATCAGACGCTGTTTGGTCACCTGACCAAAGTCCCCGAACCGAACGCCGGTGAAATCAATCGACTGGCCGTCGCGGGAAAAGAGTTCAGGCTTGTAGTCGAAGGAATCGACGTGGCTGGGACCACCCTGCATAAAGATGAAGATGATCCGCTTTGCACGCGGGGTGAGCATCGCGCTGGGGACGGTGGGAACGCCGGAGTGGCGGGCGGTGGTGCCAATTGGGCTGGCTGCCGAATTTTCGGAGAGCAGGGCCTGCAATGCCACCGACGCAAAACCACAGCCGGCGGACTGCAGGAGTTCTCGGCGGGGAACCGCTGTTGCGGAGCAGTTGAAGGGGACAGGCATGGTGGGAGCCCTGAAAAATACCGAACCCGACCTGCAGGCACGCAGGGGGCGGCTGTGGGTACTGAGTTTAGGCGGAACGTCCATATTCTGTCTGATCTTCGGGCAAGGCTCAAGCAAAATTCGGGCGGATGCACCGGTGTAATCCCGCGAATCGCTGCAAACGGAGATTCCTGATCGGGTCCTGTGCACCAGCAGCCACGAGCAGCCGAATCCGCTGCCGCGGGGGAGCCGGGAAGTGTATTTTGAAGGGGACAACAGTTGTTTCATCGTCCCCGAAGCACCACCGAATCTCCGAATTCGCCCCCGGAAAACTCACGTTATGGCAGTCACTGCCCCACTTCACGTTGCACTTGTCGGCTGCGGTACGGTCGGCAGCGGTGTGGTTCGCATCCTGCAGTCCTCCCGCGAACTGCTCGCCCGCCAGGCCGGGAAAACCCTCGAACTCAGTCGCATCGTCGTTCGTGATGCCAGCCGCACACGCACCGTGGATCTGTCCGGAATCCCCGTTTCGGAAAGGATCGAGGATGTGCTGGAGGATTCGCGGGTGGGGGTGGTCGTGCACGTGGTCGGCGGACTGGAACCGGCTCGCACCGACATCCTCCGACTGCTGCGGGCCGGGCGAGATGTCGTCACCGCCAATAAAGCGCTGCTCTACGAACACGGTGATGAACTGTTCGCGGCGGCGGCCGAGTCGGGACGGACAATCTCCTTCGAAGCTGCCGTCGCCGGTGGCATTCCAATCATTTCCACCGTCAGCACGGCACTCACCGGCAATCGCATCCTCTCCCTCGAAGCCATTCTGAATGGCACCAGCAACTTCATCCTCAGCCGCATGCTCGATCAGCGACAAACCTATGAGGATGTGCTCCAGGAAGCTCAGCGAAGAGGCTACGCGGAAGCTGACCCGGCGATGGATGTCGATGGCATCGACGCCGCTCAGAAACTGGCCATCCTCGTGCGACTGGCTTTCGGCACTCCCATCCGACTGGAAGACCTCGTGCTGCAGGGCATCCGACGCATCGAACTGCTCGACCTGCTGATGGCCTCGGAACTGGGCTATCGCATCAAACTGCTCGCAGCCGCCCGGATGTCCGCCGGTCGCCTCGAAATTTCCGTGCAGCCCACCCTCGTACGTCGCGATCGCGCCGTGGCGCTGACCTCCGGAGCTGACAATTTCATTGCTATTGAAGGCGATGCGCTCGGTGTGCTGCGATTGGCGGGCGCCGGAGCAGGTCAGCTGCCAACCGCTTCCGCAGTGGTGGCCGATCTCGTGGATGTGGCCACGGGCCGGGCTGCAATTACCTTCAAAGCCCTGCACCGCATGCGCGACCGCCAGCCGCTCCCCCTGCAGCCCCGAGAAGAACTCACCCGCCGACACTACCTGCGTTTCGCAGTCGCCGATCGCCCGCATGTGCTGGCCGACATCGCACATATTCTCGGCCGACACGGAATCTCCATCAGCAGCGTGAGACAGGATGAAACCGAAGATGTGGCGGATGAATCAGGCGTCGCTCGACTGGTGATCATCACCCACCGCGCCTCCGAAGGAAGACTCCAGGCCGCTGATGATGAAATCGGCCGACTCGATTCACTCCGCGGTTCACGCATTCGAATCCCCATCGCAGAATAACAGCCGAATTGCCGTGGCTCAGTGCGTTGCTGCAGCGTTTGTGAGGCTTGTGAGCGGATGGGCGGAAGCCCCCGGTTGCGATTTCGCACCCTGGTGCGCACCCCTGCCCGCGGCGTCAGCAGCGCTCTGTCAGGGCTCTTTACCCGCGGGCTGCCGCCCTGCGGCTCAGTGCGTGTTTGGCATCGCGTTTGCCGAAATCATGAGCGG
>JBEAUF010000286.1:0-15451 GCA_041161565.1 Planctomycetota bacterium
GCGGCTCATGCGCGGCGGAAGCCCCCGGTTGCGATTTCGCACCTGGGTGCGCACCCCTGGCCGCGGCGTCGGCAGTGCGTAGCCAGGGCACTTTACCCGCGGGCTGCCGCCCTGCGGCTCATGCGCGGCGGAAGCCTCCGGTTGCGATTCGCACCCTGGTGCGGGCTCAGGCCAGCGGCGTTGGCAGCGCGTAGCAGGATTCTTTACCCGCGGGCTCCCGCCCTGCGGCTCATGCGTTTCCGCCCTGCGGCTCATGCGCGGCGGAAGCCCCCGGTTGCGAGTCGCGCCCTGGTGTGCGCTCATGCCCGAGGCGTTCACAGCGCGTAGCTGGGCTCTTTACCCGCGGGCTCCCGCCCGGCGGCTCAAGCGTTTCCGCCCTGCGGCTCATGTTCTTCCCACCGCGTTCTCACTTTTCCCTTGTCGCAGATGTGCGTTTCAAACCGATATCTGAACGATTGGTCGATACCCTGGAGCCCCTCTGCCGGTTTTTCTGATTCTCGAGCAATTCTCATTCAGACGGAATTGACAGCGATTCCGAAAAATAGTAACAATTTGGCAGTATTGGCACTGAACAGGCACCGGAAGTGCTTGCAAAACAGGCGTTGGTGCTGCAGAGTGTTGCAGGAAAGCTTGTATTTATTGGTTTTTTTTCGGAGACCCCCCATGAACATGCGTCATTCATGGAAGCGTCGAGCGTTCACGCTCATTGAGCTGCTGGTGGTGATTGCCATTATCGCCATCCTGGTCGCTCTGCTGCTTCCCGCTGTCCAGCAGGCCCGCGAGGCTGCTCGCCGGACCAGCTGCAAGAACAACCTGAAGCAGATTGGGATTGCCATGCACAACTATCATGACGTGCATAACCAATTCCCTCCCAGCGTCGGCTGGAACCCCGGCCCGGCCTACCGCGATGACATTCGTGGTGCGTTCTCCGACAAGGTCTACATGCTGCCAATGCTCGAGCGAGCCAACGAGTTCAGTCGTATTCGCTACGACCAGCTGCCCTACGCTCACTGGTGGCGTGGTGACAACACCGGTCTCAGCGGTCGTCTGCCGGTCTTCAACTGCCCGTCCAATGCCAATCCCAACATGAATGGTCCGGACGGAAACTTCACCTACGCGATCAACAACGGCGTACAGAACTATTCCGGTTCCGGCACCAACCGCATCAGCGGCTGGGAAGGCCGGCACAACGGAGCAGCCTCGTATCTGGGTCACGTAAGCAACCCCCCCGTGAATTTCCAGGCGATCACCGACGGCAGCAGCAACACGGCTGCCTACTCCGAATTCGCCATGGACACTTTCCGTCCTGAGCCGTATCCGCAGAAGAGCTTCCAGGTCAAAACCTGGGCCGGTGGCAACAACCATCGCGAACTCCGTCAGAGCTGTCTGGCGACAACTGCCTCTGCTGACAACGGCGGCGGACGTCACGCCATGCGTGGTGCCGGCTGGGCGTGGTCCTTCATCGGCCAGGGCAGCGTCTATTCGCACAACATGAATCCCAACGAAACCGCCTGCTTCTCCAACGAGGGCGACTGGTTCGGTTCTTCCATGATGTCCGCTTCCAGCTGGCACACCGGTGGTGCTCAGATTTGCCTGTGCGACGGTTCGGTCAAGTTCATCAGCGAGAACATCGACTTCGAGACCTGGGTGAAGATCGGCGTCCGCAACGATGGACAGGTGGTCGGCGAATTCTAGGATTCGTGAGTCGGCGAACATTCATCGCAAACCGGAATGCCGCTCGGCATTCCGGTTTTTTTTGTTTTTGGGCTGGAAGGGGCTGTGGATGATTTTGAAGAGCTCCGAGAGCAGCGGATGGCGGGGAATCGTCGTCGTCTGCTGTCTGCTGGCATGTCTGCTGTGCGGCTGCCGGGACAGCGACACAGGTTCTCCGCCTGATTCGCCTCAGTCTTCAGATCCCGCGGCGGCCATTCCGCCCTCGAACACAGCCAGCACCACAGCCAGCACGTTGCCAGGTGCGGGCCAGGCAGTATCAGACAGCTGGTCTTCCGCGGACACATCGCGGGGGCTGCAGCCCGGATTTCGGGATGTGGCGGCCGGGCTGGGGATTGATTTTCAGTTCTTTGAGGATCGGGTTCCGGGGCGTTATCTGCTACCTGAAGTCATGGGTGGTGGTGTTGCGTGGTTTGATCTGGACCGTGATGGCTGGCAGGATCTGTACTTCACCAACGGAGACGTGCTGGATCGTCGTCCGGACTCCCCGGTGGTAGCCGGGGACCGCGTTTTCCGCAGTCGTGGGGGCGTTCGATTCGAGGATATTTCTGTGTTGAGTGGCGGCGATTTGGGCGACTACGGTCAGGGTGCGGCTGCGGGCGACTTTGACGGTGACGGATTCGCGGACCTGTTCATTTCCAATTACGGAATGGACGCTTTGCTGCTCAACAACGGGGACGGCACCTTCACCAATGTGACGGCTGCGGCCGGCATCGGGGACGCGCACTGGAGCACCAGTGCCGCGTGGGTGGATCTGAACGGCGACCTGCTTGCTGACGTCTACTGTGCCAACTATATGAATGTCACACTGGAGAACACCGAAGTCTGTGATTACGGCGGCAAGCCCGGTTATTGTGGTCCCGGCAAGTACGACGGGGTGCACGACGCAGTCTGGCTGAACCTGGGTGATGGCCGGTTTCGCGAAGCTTCCGCGGAGCTGGGGCTCACAGCGGTTCCTTCCAAGGGCCTGGCACTGGCGGTGCTGGATCTGGACCGTGACCTGCGGCCAGAGATCTACGTGGCCAACGACATGGAGGCCAACCTGCTGTTCACTCAGAGCGACGTCCCCGCGGGCGGGCCGGCATGGCGGGAAACGGCCGGTTCGGCCGGCGCAGCGGTGAGTGCGGATGGGCTGAATGAAGCCAGCATGGGAATAGCGGCAGCTGACTACGACGGTGACCTGCTGCCGGATCTTTATCTGACGCACTACTACCAGATGAAGAACACGCTGTACCGCAACCTTGGCGGGTTATTGTTTGAGGATGACAGTCTGCGGACTGGCGTGGCAGCGACCAGCCTGTCCTTTCTGGGCTTTGGCACGATTCCACTGGACTACAACATGGACAATCGCCCGGACGTTTTCATCGCCAACGGGCATGTGCTGGGTCCGGCGGTGGAACCCAGTGCCATGACACCGCAGCTGCTGCGAAATACCGGCACTGGTTTCGAGGACGTTTCGCGATTTGCCGGCGGGTATTTTGTGGACGCGTGGATTGGTCGGGGAGTTGCGGGTTGTGATTTCGACGACGACGGCGACACGGACGTCGCAATCAGTCACATCGACCGCCCGGTGTCGCTGTTGCGAAACGAGACTGTCAGCAAGCCGCAGAGTCTGCGTGTGGAGCTGCAGCGGGCGGACCGGGTCCCGGTGCCGGGTGCCCGGGTGCAGGTGAAATCCGGGGATCTGCAGCTGGAACAGTCAGTCTCGGCGGGTGGCAGCTACCTGTCGACCAATGATGCGCGGCTGCTGTTTTCCATATCGACGGAAACGGCGGAGGTGGAGGTGACGTGGCCGGATGGACGGGTGGACCGACATTCCAGGATTCCCGTCGGCCGCAGCTGCGTGTTTCTGCCTGGACGCTGGTATCTGCTGGTGAAATAGCTCGCAAACGGGGAGGTGTCTGCAGGTGTCTGAGAGGGATGGCTGGGCAGCCGGGGAGGCGGGGACAGAGCCGACTGTGGAGCGACGGCAGTGGCGTCGACTGGCTGCGGTCTGTTTTGCGGTGCTGGTCGTGTGCTGGACGGGGTGGTCCGGGTGGAACCGCTTTGAAGACAGCCGGGCACAGGCTGCGGCGGCTGCAGGTCGTCAGTATCTGGAGGAGCGTCGGGACGAGCTGGCGGAGCGGGAGCTGGCGGTCGCCCTCGAGCGTTTTCCGGACGACGCCGAACTGCGGTTGCTCTGGGCCCAGGCAGTTATCGGTGGCCGCAGCCGTTCGGTTGAGAAAGCCGCGGAGCTGGCCATATCGGGTCTGGCGAGGATTCCCGACACATCTCCCGACGCGGCGGAAGCCCGGATGCGTGAAGGTCGTCTGGCTCTGCTGGTGCTGCAGCAGCCGGACCGGGCGGAGCGTTTGCTGCGGCAATCGCTGCAGCTCAACCCGGCGCCTATTGACGCCCACTACCTGCTCTGGAAGCTCTACGAACTCACCGACCGTTACCAGGAAGCTGAGCCATTTTTCCGAGCGGTCTGGGAACGAACTGCGGTGGCTGAACGCGGCGAGCGTCTGCGGGACTGGTATTTGAGCCAGTTCAGTCCGCTGGCAGCGACTGCGGATCTGGATCGGCGGATGGGATTTATCGCGGAGGGTCAGGTGGGGTCTGCCGGAGTGGTGGTGGTCAGACTGGCCACATTCCAGCGGAACGAGCCTGCTTCGGCGATCACGCTGGCTGTGAATGCAGCCCACCTGATTCAGCTGCGCGACCGGGAATCTGCTCTGCCGCTGCTGGAGTCGGTGCAGTCCAGCGACGATGCGCGAGCCAGCGACTTTTTCCTGTCGGTCTGGCTCAATCTGTTGCTGGAGCTGGGGCGTTTGCCTGAGTCGCAGGCGTGGTTCGAGGCCTATAAGGGTCCTCGGCAGGGACATTTGTACGATCGCATGGCGGGTCGCATGGAGCAGACGGTGTATCGGCGGGATGAACGGGCGCTGGAACATTTCGACCGGGCGCTGGCAGTCTGGCCTGGCGCGATGGACTGGTCGCTGCTGCACTTCCGCGCTCAATCACTCGCACGACTCGGACGACGCCAGGAAGCTGACCAGACGCGAGCGCGGGCGAAG
Organism: Planctomycetota bacterium; assembly: GCA_041161565.1. Lineage (GTDB taxonomy): Bacteria > Planctomycetota > Planctomycetia > Planctomycetales > Planctomycetaceae > SXXK01. The sequence continues at coordinate 4,788 of JBEAUF010000286.1, forward strand.
GAAATTGAGCTGTTGATGGAATTGCCGGTGCATCAGCAGCTCCGCCAGATGCTGCTGAATCTGAACGATCCGGCAACGCTGCGGGAGATGGAGAAATTCTACCGGGCACTTGGCCGCAGTTGGGAGGCTGACGAGTGGTCGCGGCTGGCTGCGGATTTGCCCTCCGGCCAGTGACGCTGTACACTCGCGAAATCACGCTGGCAGCAGCCGCGTTTTTCCTGACCATTTGCTGGAGAATCCCGATGAAGCCCATGTTCCATGTTTTCTGCCTGCTCCTGACAGTTGCCGCGATTGGCTGCGGCGGTTCTCCGGAACTCCCGGCGACCGGTGGCGGGGCCAATTCGGCCAGCCAGGAAGAGATTCAGAAGCAGATCGAAGCGTCCAAATCCAAGGCCATGGGTGCATACAAGGGCAACATGCCCATGCCCGGCGGCAAACAGTAAATCTGTGGCCACGTGATGCCGCAGCAACTGGCCAAAACCGGTGTTCGATTTCTCGGATTTGTGTTGACAGCACTGCTCATCGCTGCATCAGCGGCGGCCGGTGTGAACAATTCACCGGCCGTCAGCAGCGACGAGCCTGCTGTCCAGAGCGATCAGGCGGCCCAGCGTTACCTCACCGCACTGCTCCGCAATCCTCGACCCGGAACGGCCTTCGACCGAGTCTACACATGGCATGCCGACCGCGGCAGCGCTGGGCGTTTCCGCGCAGCACTGCTGCAGTTCGCCGTTGATGCCGGGGCGATCTCCACGGAGGGGCTCGCGGTGGAGCCCGCCTCCGCGGCTCCGGCCGACACCCGCGATGCTCCGCCAGTCCTGACACCGCCCTCCGGCAGTGCAGCCGACGCCGCCCTGCTGGTCGCCGGTCTGATCGATCTGCGGCACGGTGAAACGCGCACCGCGGTGCTGCTGCTCACACGCGCAGCCGAGCTTCGTCCCCGGGATGCCACCGCCCGCTGGATGCTGGCCATCGCTCTCGACCAGTCAGACCAGGCAGCGGCCGCCGCGGAATCCTTCGAAGCCGCGCTGGCTCTTAAACCACCCCGCGTCGATCTGGCCGAAATTCACCGTGACTACGCTGAATCCCTGCAGCGGCAACGCAAGCCGGAAGCGGCTCTTGAAGTCTGGCAGCGGCTTGAACAGGCCTTTCCGGGCGATCGCCGCGTGCTCCGCCAGGTGGCTCGCGCACTGTCCCGCAGCGGCAACTGGACGGACGCCCTGACGCGTTACAGCCAGCTGGCGTCGACAGCGGATGATCCCGCAGAACGCATCACCGCGGAGCTCGACGTGTGTGACGCACTGCAGCAGCTGGAACGCCGGGACGAGGCGCTCACCCGACTGCAGGCGATCCTTCCGGAGCTCGACCCCGCTGCCTGGCTCTACCGCGATGTGCGTTCACGCGTCGAGAAACTGTATCGCGTGAGTGGGGATCTCGCCGGGCTCAGCAAGCATTACGAGTCGTGGCTGGCAGAACATTCCGAAGACCTTGATGTGATGCAGAGACTTGCCCGAGTCCTGCAGGAGCTGGACCGCGGCGAAGAAGGCCGGCAGTGGCTCACACTCGCACTCGACCGCGCCCCCGACAACCTGCAGCTCAGAAACGCCTTCATCACTGCCCTGCAGTCAGAAGGCCGCACGGCCGAAGCAGCCGACAGACTTCGGCAGTGGCTCGAAACCGGCCCCGCCGATGCCCCCCAATGGCAACAGCTTGGCCTGCTGCAGCTCAGTCGCACAGATATCACAGCTTCCGCCCGACAGGAACTGGCGGCGGTCGCTTTCGAAAAATTCGCCGCACTCAACACCGATGATCCGCGGCAGCAGCGTCAGGCCGCGGAACTGCTCGAACGCGCCGGCCGCTTCGATCGCGCCGAACAACTGCTCAGACAGTCGTTAGCCGATTCCCCCGCTGACGCCGCGACCGTTGAAGCCCTGGGGCTGTTTCTTCACCGTCGCCAGCGTTCACGTGAAGCAGTGGAGGTCTGGAGTGCACTGGCGGCAGGTGCCGGCCGGAACGCTGAGGCTCTGGGCCAGCTCGCCGATCTGTTGCAGCGCAACGGGTTTCTTCAGGAGGCTTTGGCGGCCCGTCGGGAGGCATGCGGTCTGAAAGCGGAATTGAGCGATCGGCTGCGATTTGTGGAGCTGCTGCTGGCCGCTGCTGAGTCCGGTGACGGACATACTCAGCAACACTTCACCGAAGCCATCGCGCAGCTTGATCTGGCGGACGCGGGTACGGCGGAAGTCACAGAACGGGAACGAGTCCTGGAGCTGCGAGTGCGGGTACTGCTGGCTTCCGACGGGCTGACACAAGCGCTGCAGGCCGAGCGGAAGCGGGTCAGTGACTCAACTGCCGCAGGCGGAGCCACGGTGGCCGACTATCGCCGCCTGTGTGCCTTCGAAACTGCCGCGGGACAGATTTCCGCAGCAGCTGCCGCCTGCCTTCAGGCCGTGCAGATGGAACCCGAGTCGCTAGCCGACCTGGTTCTGCTGGTGCAGCTTTACGAGCGTGCCGGCCAAACCGGCGATGCGGCCGCAGCGCTCAGACGCCTCATGGAACGCGATCGCCGCGGCTGGTCCGGTTACCAGCAGCAGCTGGTGCGTCTGGAGCTGCAGCAGGGACGTCCGGATGCGGCTCTTGCAGCCGCCACCGAACTGACTCGGGCCACCCCGGGCAGTGTTGAAGCCTGGCAGTTTCTGGCAGAAACGGCATTTGCGGCCGGGCGTGCGGCCGAGGGAGTGGAGGCACTGCGTCGAGCAGTGCGTGCCAGTCCCGGTGATGTCACGGCTCTGCGCTCGCTTGCCCGCACGCTGGCGGATGAGTTTCAGACGGCCGAGGCACTCGAACTCACCTGGCGGGCGTTTGAACAGTCTGTGGACGATCAGGAACGGCAGGAGCTGGCTGCGTTCCTGGCGCAGCTGGCGCTCCGCAGTGATCGCTGGGTGACGTCACAGGAGCGGCTTGAGCAGTGGCTGCGAATTCAGACTGACACGCTGGAAGCCAGCCGGGCGGCCGCCGTGTTTTTTCGCGAGGCCGGCCGTTTCGCCGAAGCCCGTGCTGTGCTGGAACCACTCCTGCATGCTGATCCGGAAAACAGCCTGCTGCTGGCGGAGCTTGCCGGGCTGGCCGAACGCGAACGCCGCGGGGGTCTGGCGGCGGAGTATCTGCTGCGCCTGTATCGCAGCACCGGTAGTTTGCAGGACCTGCGGCGGCTCCTGCAGCTGGAACCTGTCGACCTGCGTCAGGCGGGCATCGAAGCGCCCCAGTTGCTCACCGAAGCGGCGGCCGCCTGTTCATCGCGGGTGGATTTCCATGCCGTGGTGCAGCTGGCAGCCATCCGGCAGCAGCAGCCGACGGCGCTGCGGCTGTGTCTGGAGCGTCTGGACCGCGACAGCAGTGACTGGCTGAGTTTGTATCAGGCTGCTGAACTCGCAGCCGCGGCCGGTGCGACACAGGAAGCCGCGCCCGCCCCCGCAGAACTCCGCCTGCGACTGCTCAACCTGCCCCTTTCCCCCGGTTCCACGGCAGCGGTCTCCCAGGCCGACTCATCAACTCCCGCTGGTGCGGACGCACGCCGGATCTGGCAGCAGGCGGCTGGTTTCTCAGCAGCGAGCGGCACTGCTCCCGCGGTGCTTGCCGAGGCTCTGGTCAGCACTGCTCGCAGCCACCTGCAGGCGACAGGCGTCGCCGGGTTGTCTGCAGTGCTGCAGTCGGCTGTCGTTCGTCGTGCTGGTGCTGATTTTCTGCAGGCTTGTCTGGCCGAGCAGGCCGGGGATCTGCTGAATGCTGAAGCCCTCGACCTGCTGCTCAGATCACTGGCAGAACGCCGGGAACCCGCCGCGGGCCGGCTGCGACTGAAACTCCTGCAGCAGCGTCTGATCATGGCCCGGACGGCGCGCGCTGAAGACCAGCAGCGAGAGCTGGAGGAGCGGATCGTTTCAGAGGCATTGTGGCTGCTGGAACACACAGCCGCCACATCGGACGCGGACGCTGCTGCTGCCACCGCTGCCTTCGATGTGCGACTGCTGCGGGGGCCAGCGCGGGAAACATGGCGTGCCGGGCTGCTGAAGCTGGCAGCGCCGCCTGAGGCCACACTTCCGGAGTCCGTGACTGCGCGTCTGCCGCTGCTCCTGGAACAGGCTGTGCTGCTGCGTGATCAGGATTTGTTGGCCCGGGTTCTGGGTGCGGCGGCCGAACAGCAGTGGGCCACCGCACAGCTGGAACCTCTGCGGCGTGTTTCTGAGCACCCGGAGCTGGCAGCGTGGATTGCAGAGTTGTCGGACCTCGACGGACTGCGGCAGCTGCTCCGATTTTTGCTGAGCCCGGTGATCTGGGAGGGCGACGAGCTGAGTGTGGGCCTGCTGACTGCTGCTCAGCCGGGAGCCTTGCAGTTTCGGCATCAGGTGCGGGCAGCGACTGCGCGGGAACTCCGGATTTCGCTGTGTCTGGGCCGAGTGCTGCAGCTTTGGCGGGGAACCGTCGAGGAATTCTGGGAGTTGTGGTTTGGAGCTGAACCGGGATTGAAACCGTATCCCGGGTTGTTGCTGCGGGCTGAGCTGCAGCGGCAGCGGGGGGCACTGGAGCCACTCCTGCGGGAGCTGGCGGCGGCCGCGACCCTGAATCGTGGCGAGTGGAATCTGCGGCTGTGGCTGGCTGAGCTGCTGCCGACGATCGGGCTGGTTGACGAAGCCCTGCTGCTGCTTGAGCAGTTGCCGCGAACAGACGCGCGGGCGGCGATCGATGCCGAACTGCTGGCACTCAATATCAGCCTTGCCGCGGAGCGACCGGACCGGGCGCGCGAGGCCGCGGTGCGGCTGTCCGGGCTGCCCTTGTCGGAAGCCCAGCAGCAGCGACTGATTCCGGTGCTGGGGCGACTGAATCTCCCCGACGTGCTCCGCTCTGTGGAAGTGCGGCTGGGCCGCAGCGTTGAAACACGCACGGGAGTGCTGGCGCGACGGCTGCAGGCGGCGGAGTCTTCCGGCGACCGCCAGCTGGCCGGTGAGCTGGCATGGGAGCTGTTGCGTCTGAGTTCCGGGGGCAGCCTGTTTTCGGGCTATCGTCCGACGGATGATCGCGATGACGGTGGTGAGCGAGCGCTGGCCCTGCGATCGCTCGCCAAAAGCGGCCGTGCGACGGAGCTGGCCGAACGTTACGAAGCAATGCTGCGAGAGGCGCCGGATTCGCTGCCGCTGCTGGAACTGCTCGCCGAGCTCGACGACGCCGCCGGCAATCGGGAGCAGCTGGCGCGGCGTCAGGATCGGATCGCAGCGGTCACAGGCCGAGTTTCCCCGGGTCGCAGACGCCGGGCTTTGGAGCTGGAAAATTCCGGCGACGTGTCAGCGGCCTGCGACGAGTACCTGCAGATTCTCGAAGAGGATGCCGCGGCCTTCGCTGCGGAGGCCGAGACGTTTTTTCAGGCATTTGAGCGGGCGAAACGCAGCCCCGATTTTCTGCAGGCAGTGCTGCAGCTGGATGCCGCCTTCTGGCGGGACAACGGGCGGCTGCTGGCAACTGCCACAGCAGCCGCGGCGGGCACCCGAAACAACGGTGAAATTCAGCCCGAGGTGGCTGCAGCTGTTCAGCAGGCTGCCACTCGATTGCTGGCCGACGACAACACCCGTCGCCTCGGACTGGGAATGCTGATGAACCGGACCGGGGTGTTGAGTGATGAGCAGCTGCAGGCGGCTCTGCAAACAGAACTTGAACAGCTGGAACGCCCGGTTCGTCGCACGCAGGCGGAGCAGTTGACGGCCTGCAGCGAGCTGCTGCAGCTGGTGGCGAGTCTGGAGCGGCGGGAGCTGCTGCGGGAAGTGTCTGCGAGAGCTGTGGAGCCCAATCGCCCGGCGGCAGCCCGAGTCTTCAGTCTGGCGGCCGCAGTGCAGCTGGGAGCACGGTCTGAGGTTGATCAGGCCAGCAGTTTGCTGCTGGCGGAGGCCACCATCGAGTTCGCGGACGCACCCGAATCCGCCGCTGAACTGCTGTGGACGCTGTTACAGCGTCTGGAAGGGCAGGGCCCGGAGTGGGTTGATGTGCGTGAACGGCTGTTGCGGGGCGCGGTGGAATCGGGGTTGGCGCAGGGTGCGGCGGGTGAACAGCTGCGGGGGGCACTGGCGGAAATTCTGCAGCAGTCAGGTCGCGGTCAGGAAGCCCGCCAGCTGCTGCTGGAACGTCTGCTGGCATCCCGCGCGACTGCGGCTGAACAAAGTGCGGCAGGTGTCCGTGAAATTCTGAAGACGGCCGAGCAGGTGCAGCATTCCGGCTATCCCGTGGAATCCGCAGAACTGCTCGCGGGCATTTCACAGCACGATCTCGCACAGTTCACCAAAACTCTCGAAGCGGACCGGGCGGCCGCGTTCCGCTCCCGCTGGAATGCAGCGGTGCAGTGGAGTGTGCGGCAGATGGTTTCTGAGCGGCTGACGGCGTGGTTCGCTTCGGCCGTTGAGCAGGCGGCTGCGGCTCCGGATCGACAGCAGGGTGCTCGTCCGAGAAATCCTCTGCTGCTGGTCCCCAGCGGTCCCGGTGACCCGGCCGAAACGGATCCGCAGCAGCTGCAACAGCTCACAGTGAACAGCCTGTTGCTGGAAGCGACATGGCGTGGGGATTTTGCTGTCGCTGAGCTGCGTGAGCAGATTCGCGGTCTGGCAGGGCGACTGCTGGAGCTGCCCGCTGCTGACGTGGGTCTGTTGTGTGCGGCAGCGGCTCTGGCTGATCGGGCGGAGTGTGTGGCGGAACGCGACAGGCTGATCACTCGGTTACTGGCAGCGAGTGCTGCGGCTGAGGGCGGGCAGCCAGCCACCGCGGTCGCTCCAGCCGGTCCGCGGTCGACTCAGGGGGATGAATTTGCCGCACTGCAGTTGGCCGGTCTGGTGCCGCTGGCTGAACGGCTGCTGGCGGACGGCCGGATTGATGCGGCAATGGCGGAGCGGCTCTGGGATGTGGCGGCTGCGGCCGCGGAGCGTCCGGGGCCGCGACTTGTGCGGCTGGCGCTGTTGAATCGCGCGGCGGGTGCCGCCAGTCGTGCGGGGACCACCACGGCGGCTCAGCGGTATCGCCAGCGTGCGGATCAACTGATTGCTGAACAGCAGCGGGCGGGAGTGCGTGCGGAGGTTGCTGCGGAAAGTGTGGCTGAGCTGATCCGCGGACTGCTGAACCCAGGGTAGGAACACGCAGTCGACCTGATGCAATTGAAATCCGAAAATCGAAGTTGAATTCGCTGATAAAGGAGTCTCGGGATGCCTGGAATTCGCGGCGTGGGGGGGTTGATTTTGTGCTGGCTTTGCTGCGGCAGCTGGCTGTCGGCGCAGCAGCAAACGCCGGAAGCTGCGGTTCCGGAAAAGGTGCTGCCACTGCCGGGCGAGCTGTTTGCGGCGGGCGGTCGTCCGGCATTTCTGATACCCGGCCGTGCCGGTCTGTCGCGATCGGGTAAAGCGTGGGTCTGGTACGCGCCGACGCTGCCGAACCTTCCGGGGCCTGAGGAGCGTTGGATGTTCGAGCGGTTTACGGCGGCGGGGATTGCGGTGGCGGGGATCGACGCGGGTGAATCGTATGGCAGTCCGCGGGGGAACGCGGTGTATTCGGCGTTATATGCTGCGATGCAGTCCCGGGGATATTCCGCAAAGCCGCTGCTGCTGGGCCGCAGTCGTGGCGGGCTGATGACACTGTCATGGGCAGCGGAGCATCCGGAATGTGTATCGGGGTTCGCCGGGATTTATCCGGTCTGCAGTCTTGCCAGCTATCCGGGTGTGGAGCGGGCGGCGGGGGCATTTGAGCTGACCGCGGCCGAGCTGCAGCAGCGGCTGATGGAATTCAACCCGGTGGATCGTCTGCAGCCGCTGGCAAAGGCCGGAGTACCGTTGTTTGCGATTCACGGTGATGTGGACCGTCTGGTGCCGCTGGAGGCAAATTCGGGGATGGTGAAAAGTCGTTACGAGGAGCTGGGGGGACGCATGGAGCTGGTGATTCCTGCGGGGCAGGGGCATTCGATGTGGCCCGGGTTTTTCCAGTGCGAACAGCTGACGGAGTTTGTGCTGCGGCACTGCGATCCGGTTCCCTGAAAAATCATCAAAAAAACCGCTCGGGAAACCCCGCTGTCGGCAACATTCCCGGCGAGAATTGCGTCCGCCGGGAATGCTGGCTGCAGTGCTGCACTGGGGGCTGGACGTGGAAATTGTCAAACTTGTTTGCATCAACCCACACAGACTGCGGGTGCTGAATCACTGGAGGACAACATGCGGATCAATCGGCAGGTAAGAATCTGGACGCTGTTGCTGTTCGGAATGGCAGCGGGAATCGTGTTTGCGACGATGGTCTATCGTACGAACGGAGTGGGCGGCACAGCCGCGGTGGCTCAGGAAGAACAGCCCGACCCGAAACTCCTTGCCCATGCCGGCGAACTGTCATCCGCCTTCCGCTGGGTCGCCCGCAGGACTCTGCCGGCGGTGGTGTCCGTGCGTACGGTTCGGCAGGTGGATGCCGTCCCGCAGCTGGGCATGGCCGACCCGCTCGAAGGAATACCATTCGGCGGGATCCCCGGCGGCAGTCCTCTGGATGATCTGTTTGGTGATCTGCGTGAACGCATGCGGCAGCAGCAGGAACAGCAGGAGCAGGATCAAAACAAACGGGGGCAGCCCCGTTCCGGTTCCGGCCGCCCGCGCAGGATTGCGACGGGTGAAGGTTCCGGGTTTATCATTGACGCGGACGGTGTCGTGATGACCAACGCGCACGTGGTGCGTGACGCGGATGAAGTGATTGTGATTCTGCAGGATGGTACGGAATACAAAGCAAAGGACGTGCGGGCCGACGAATTTGCGGACGTGGCCGTGATGAGAATCGAAGTGGGTCACCAGCTGCCGACTCTGCCACTGGGCGACGACGCTAATATCGAAATCGGCGACTGGGTCCTTGCCGTTGGCAGCCCGTTCGGACTCGAAAGCACCGTCACTCAGGGAATTATCAGCGCCAAATCCCGCGGCCTGCGGAATCTTCCGGCACGTCAGGAATTTCTGCAGACCGATGCCGCCATCAATCCCGGCAACAGCGGCGGTCCGCTGGTAAACCTCAAGGGTGAAGTGATTGGCATCAACACAGCCATCGAAACTCGCAGCGGAGGCTATGACGGCGTTGGTTTCGCAGTGCCGGTCAGCCTTGCACGCTGGGTCGGCGATCAGCTGCTGAAGGATGGCAAGGTCCGCCGCGCCTACGTGGGAGTCACTCCGCAGGACCTGACGCCGGAACTCGCTGAAGCATTGGAACTCCCCGCTCGCCGCGGTGTCGTGGTCGCCGAAGTCCGCAAAGGTTCACCGGCCGATCAGGCTGGCGTGCAGGTGGAAGATGTGATTGTGAGCCTCAACGGCCGTGAAGTGGCAACTCGTCAGCAGCTGATCTCCATCGCCGAACGCCTGCGAATCGGCGAACAGGTGCCGCTGGTCGTGATCCGGGATGGCAAGGAAGTGCAACTGCAGGTCACCGCCGCCGAATTCCCGGCAGAGGTGGCTCAAAATGACACGTCGATCGAGGAATTCGGCGTCGAAGTCAAGGTGCTCACACCAGAGCTGGCGCGGGAACTGGAAGTCGACGTTGACTCCGGCGTCGTCATCACCGCCGTCGCCCGCGACTCCATCGCCGCCCAGATCGGACTTCGTCCCGGTATGGTACTGCTGCGAATCGGCCGCACGGAAATCCGCTCAGCCGACGACGTCAAAGCCGGCCTTGAAGCCGCCCGCGAACGCGGCCAGCTGGTGATTCTGGTGCGAACCGCCAACGGCACACAGCTGCTCAGCATTCCCATCGGACGCTGATACGCCGGGCCTCGGCAGCAGCAGGCAAACTGGGCGCGGCGTGCTGAGCCGCATCAATCTCCCCTCTCCACGCACTGAGCCGCAGGGCGGCAGCCCGCGGGTAAACTGCCCTGCGTGAGAAGTGAGAACGCGTTGAGCCGCCTGGCGGAAGCCTGCGGGTAAAGGGTGCTGGTGACGCGGTGCCGACGCCGTGCGCACCAGGGTGCGGAAGGCGTAACCGGGGGCTTCCGCCCTCATGAGCCGCCTGGCGGCAGCCTGCGGGTAAAGGGGCCTGGTTACGCGATGCTGACGCCGTGCGCACCAAGGTGCGGGGGAGGCGTAACCGGGGCTTTCTCCCGTCCGCTCAGCGGTTCTGCTGGGGCACCGATTGCCCACGGTCTGAACGGGACTCGATCGCGGTGTGGTGCGGCGGCTGACGGCGCCGCACCAGATGTGTCGCCCTCCGGGCTGCAGGTGATTGCTTCGGGGCTCCGGCGGCTTACGCCGCCGGCTGTTGATGTGACGCCCTCCGGGCTGAAACACAGAGCGGGCGCGCGATGAGCCGCCCGGCGGGACGCTTCGCGAGAGAGGAGAGGGTAGAAAGTAGAGAGGAGACGAGGTGCGCCGCGCGGACGGGAGAAGTGAGAAGTGAGAAGTGAGAAGTGGGAAGGCGGCGCATGAGCCGCAGGGCGGCAGCCCGCGGGTAAAGTGCCCTTCAATGCGCTGCTGACGCCGAGGGCAAGGGGGGCGCACCAAGGTGCGAAAAGCGTCACCGGGGGCTTCCGCCCGTCCGCTCACGCGCGGGCAGGGGTGCGCACCAAGGTGCGAAAAGCGTAACCGGGGGCTTCCGCCCGTCCGCTCAGACGCGGGCAGGGGGCGCACCAAGGTGCGGAA
>JBEAUF010000325.1:0-5465 GCA_041161565.1 Planctomycetota bacterium
ACAATCCGCCTTTTCAACATTCGGTGGTAGAGATACTGATATTCAGCCGTGGGCTTCGCAGACGGCCTCCCGCCGACTTGACCTAATTTGTGCGGTTTTCTGAACCAGAGATGCTGGAACATTCCCTGCAGTCGCCTCCTTCGGCGTTCTCTGCGTCTTCGCGCGGTCAATTTGAGGCAGGCTGGTCTTCTGCAGAGTTTTTTGGTAGGAACTTCGAAAATCTCTCGATAAACTCAGACGATGTTCCTCCCTCTCTGCCGTTTCCGCCGCTTGGGTTCCCGCGGCAACGGTTGTTCGCTGCCCCATTCACCACCCGGTGTCGGCACAGGAGTTCTACCATGATTTCGTTCCGGACAGCGTCTTTCGCTGGTCTTTCCGCGCTGCTGGTCGCAGGCTTCCTGCTCACCGCGGCGGCACCCGCTGCGGCCGATCCGGGCGAAAAAGCAGCCCGTCGGGTGATCGTGACCAACCCTAAGTTTGACCCCTCCGCCGAGACCGTCGACCTCTTCGACGGACTCGAAGATGGACGCTTCGAAACCAAAGTCGTCGCTCAGGACTCCACCGGCGGCGTCGTCCTGATTACCAACACCACCGACGAAACACTCACCGTCGACGTCCCCGAGTCCTTCGTCGCTGTCCAGGTCCTGAAACAGCTCGGTATGGGTGGCATGGGAGGTATGGGTGGCATGGGTGGTGGTGGCATGGGTGGTATGGGCGGCATGGGTGGCGGTGGCATGGGTGGTATGGGTGGAGGCCAGGGCTTTTTCTCCATTCCGCCAGAGAAGACCGTCAAGGTTCCTTTCCGCTCCGCCTGTTTGAACCATGGCAAGAATGAGCCAAACCCACGTGTCGAGTACCGTTTGGTTCGTACGTCGGACTACACAAGCGACCCGGTGCTGGCCGAGCTGATTCGGATGGTTGGTACAGGTCGGATGGATCAGCAGTCGATTCAGGCGGCCATTTGGACTCGCACTGACAACCTGACTTTCGAGCAGCTGGCAAACAAGCAGGTCCGTGGCATTCAGGGGATTCGTTCCTATTTCCGCCCTGATCAGATTGCTGGTGGTCGTCAGTTGCTGACGACGGCGGAAGTCCAGGTGCGTGAGCGTGGCGAGGAGCCTGCTGAGAAGAAGCCGGAGCCCGGCCGCGTGCGTTGATCAGCGGTTGGCCGCGGATGGAAATTTTCAGATTGATGGGGCCGGTCTGAGTTTCAGGCCGGCCTTTTTTTCTTGGTTGGCCGGTGGGCTGGCAGGGGGAGTTTGTGGTGGGTCAGAATCCGTCGTGGGCAGTGCGAGTGACGAAGGATACACTGGTCTTCAGTGCTGCGCATTTTATCACGTTTGAAGGGACGATCTGCGAGCGTCTGCACGGACACAACTGGCGAGTGGAAGCAGCGGTCGAGGGAGAGTTGGACGAGAATCAATACGTGTTTGATTTTATTGCGTTGCGTGACGGTCTGCAGGGGCTTGTGAGTGAGCTCGATCATCGGGTGCTGCTGCCGGCCAGTCACCCGCGGATTGCGGTGGAAGTGTCTGCGGATGGTCGCGAGGTAACTGCTCGCTTTGAAGATCGGCGCTGGGTATTTCCGCGGGAGGATTGCTGCATACTTCCCATCAGCAACACGACGGCGGAGCTGATTGCCCATTGGCTGGCGAACTCGTTATTCTTGCGTCTTTCTCTGGCGGCCGTCCCCGGAATGCGGCGGTTGCGTGTGAGTGTTGAGGAGAATTTCGGCCAGTGGGCGGACTGCTGGCTGGTCCTGAACCAGGTTTGAAATCTGAAGGTGTATAAACCGATGGCAGAAGCATCGTCCGTGATCATCAACACTTCGATGGAGACATTCCGCCGGGATGTGATTGAACAATCGCTGCAGCGTCCGGTGGTTGTGGATTTCTGGGCTGAGTGGTGTGGTCCGTGTCGTCAGTTGATGCCGTTGCTGGAGAAGCTGGCCAACGAGTTCAAGGGCAGTTTTTGTCTGGTGAAGGTGAACGTGGATCAGCTTCCGGAGATTGCCGGGGCGTTCGGCGTGCAGTCCATTCCGTTTGTGGTGGCGATGGTTCAGGGTCAGCCGGCCGCGCATTTCGCGGGAATCAAGACTGAGCCACAGCTGCGTGAGTGGCTGCAGCAGCTGCTGCCGTCTCCTGCGGAGGAGGCGTGGAACGAGGGTCAGCAGCACGAGGCGGAGGGGCGTCTGGCGGAGGCTGAGTCGTGTTATCGCAAGGCTGCGGGGCTGGAGCCTGACACAGGCCTGATCCGCATCGCCCATGCTCGCATCCTGCTGGAGCTCAACCGTGACCAGGAAGCTCGAGAGATCATCGACGAACTGGAGAAGCGTGGTTTTCTGGAGCCCGAGGCTGAGGCGCTCAAATCGCAACTGGAGATTCGCAGTCAGGTGGAAGACTCCGGCGGCGTGGCTCAGGCCCGCGCTGCCTTGTCTGCCAATCCCGGCGATCTGACGCTTAAACTGCAGCTCGCGGAAGCCTGTGGAGCTGACAATCGCTTTGAAGAGGCCTTCGAACTGTTGCTCGAAATTATCCGCTCTGACCGTGGTGGTGTGGGGACGCAGGCCAAGGAAGTCATGGTGCAGCTGCTGACTGTTATGGGGCCCAGGTCGAAGCTGGCGGGCGAGTATCGTCGCAAGCTGGCAACTGCTTTCTATTGATCGATTCCGGTAAAGTCCTGCAGGCTGACCGGAGCGCGTCGATGTTGTGGCTGATTACGGGGCTGATATTCCTGACGTCCGGTGCGGCGGGACTGGCGGATGAAATCCTCTGGTTCCGCATGCTCACCACAGTGTTCGGTGCATCCGCACCGGCACTGGCGGCGACGACCGGCGCTTTTATGGCCGGGCTGGCAATCGGGAGTGTGTTGGGAGCAAAGCTCAGGCTTTCACCGCGCCGCGCCGCTTCCGTCTATGCCCTGCTCGAATGTGCCATCGCCTGCACAGCGCTGTTGCTGCCTGTGGTGTTGAAACTTCTGAGTGATCTGCCGGATTTGGCGGGCACTGCTGCTGAGCAGCCTGGATTGCGCGCGGCCGTACGTTTTGTGGCGGTATTCGTACTGCTGCTGCTCCCAACCGGTCTCATGGGAGCAACAGTGCCTGTGATGTCGATGGCTTTGCCCGCCGTTCTGCGTTCGGCCGGGCGAGGATTCGGCTGGCTTTATGGCATGAACACACTGGGGGCCGTCGCTGGTGCGGCAGTGACCGGCTTTGTGCTGATTCCTGCGCTTGGCATCACCGGTACGATCTGGCTGGCAGCGTCGTGGAACATATTGGCTGCCGCAGCGGCATGGTTTGTGTTGCGTCCGCTGCTGCCACGTTTTCCGGATGCTGCCGGTGCAGTGACTGGGGAGCCAGCGGCGTTGTCAGCGGAATCCGGCGACGGACTTCAGTGGGGTTCGCTGAGTCTGACGACAGCGATCGCAGCTTTCGCCGGTGGCTTTGTGTCGCTGGCTGCCCAGCATCTCTGGTCGCGCGCTCTGGTGTTTTCCTTCGACCGCCTGAAGAACACCACCTATAGCTTTTCGGCCGTGCTGGCGGTTTGTCTGGCCGGCATGGCCAGCGGTGCTCTGTGCTGGACTCTGATGCCGCCGGCCGCAGGCCGGAACCGGACAGCACGCGGCTGGCTGATGTTGCTGCTGGGGGCTTCGATAGCCGTTTCCGTACTACTGCTGCTGACGCTCCCCAAACTCCGCGATGAAATCAATCCTGAAACACTGCAGGTGGCCTTTCCGCAGGCCGTGCTGCAGATCCTCGTGCGAACACTCCTGATTGCCGGTCTGCCAACGCTCCTCTCCGGGCTGCTGCTGCCCGCCTGTGTCGCGACTGTCTCCAACAGTCCAGGCCGGGAGATTGGACGGATTTACGCGTGGAATTCCCTCGGATCGGTCCTCGGAGCGGCTGCAGCGCCATTCGTCGTCGTGCCGACCTGGGGACTGTTCAAGGGGTTGCTGGCTCTGTCCTGCGTGGCCGCTGCGGTTGGCTGCGGGCTGCTGCTGCCGCGGCGGTGGTGCGTTCGCGCCGCAGCGCTGGGTGGAACCGCTGGGCTGGCGCTGCTGCTGGCCGTTCCGCGGCTGCCAGCCCCGGACACGCTGCTGCCCGGGGAATTCGTCGTGCGTGCCATCGACGGTGCGACAGCTTCCGTAAGCGTTATTGAGAATCAGCGGGGTGAACGACGGATTTCCGTGGATGACGTGCCCGTGGCCGGGACGTCTCTGATTATGCAAACCGATCAGAAGAGTCTGGCGCACTGGGGTATGTTGCTGGCTGACCAGCCCCGGAAAGCCCTGACCGTCGGTTTCGGCAGTGGCGGTGCTTCGGCGTCTTTTCTGCTCCATGATGAACTCCAGTCGCTGGACTGCGTCGAGATTTCCCCGGAGGTTCCCGCTTGCGCGGATCTGCTCGTCGACGCCAATCAGGGGCTCCTGCAGCGACAGCCCGTCGATCCGCGGTACAGAATCATTTTTGAAGACGCACGCGCTTATCTGCGCGGTGTCTCCGATACTTACGATGTGATTGTTTCCGACTGCACCGATCTGCGCTACCGATCCAGCGCCAACCTCTACGACCGGGAATACTTTGAGCTCTGCCGCCAGGCATCCACGGAATCCGGCTGCACGGTCATCTGGATGCCTCTGGGAGGCTTGTCACGCACCGCCTTCCTGATGACGCTCAGAACATTTGCCAGTGTGTTCCCCGATATGCATGTGTACTACCTGCACAACCGCTGGACCCACTACGTACTGCTCGCAGGCCGCCGCAGCCCATGGAAGTTTCCCGTGCAGCGGGTAGAGCAGATGCTGTTGGAAGAGGATGTCAGGAAGGATCTGGCACTGATAGGATTCACCAACTCCTGCCGCATCGCTGCAACGCTGCTCACCACAGCCCCGGCCATGGCTGATCTGCTCCGCGAAGGCCCGCTCAATACGGAAGAAACACCCCTGCTCGAATTCCTCGTTCCCCGCGCCGATACAGGCCCCGACGCTGCCCAGAGAAATTTGAATCTCCTGCGAGCAAGAAGTGTATCGATCACAGGTTTCCTTCCGCGTGATCTCCCGGCTGATGAACGCGATCGCTACTCACGCTTCTCACTGGCCGCCAGACGCATCCTCGCCGCTCAGGAAGCGGAACGCCGCACCGATGTCGAAAACGCCACGCTGGAATACCTCGCCGCTCAGAAACTCACCCCGGAAGACGAACTCCTCAACGCCACGCTCGGCTTCCCGGAAATCCAGGCAGCCGCCGAAGGCGGAAACCCCACCGCGTGGCTGCTCCTCGCTCAGTCATTCCGGCTTCAGCAACGACTCCCGGAAGCCAGGGCGGCAATCGATCGCTACACCAGCAAACTTGCCGAGCTCCGGCAATCTCCGGATTCGCCCCATCGGCAGCATCTCCTGCAGGCCGAAGCCTGGGAAGCAACTGCCGCCGCGTGGCAAAACGAGATCAACGCGGCCCTCGGCAAATA
>JBEAUF010000346.1:0-5892 GCA_041161565.1 Planctomycetota bacterium
CTCTCTCCCTCCCCTCTCTCTTCCTTTCCCCCCCTCTGCGTTCCAAAAGTGCGTCCCCTCGCGGCACCGGTATCACGCCGGTGCCCTTTTTTTTGCGCATCCATGTGCCCGG
Organism: Planctomycetota bacterium; assembly: GCA_041161565.1. Taxonomy (GTDB): domain Bacteria; phylum Planctomycetota; class Planctomycetia; order Planctomycetales; family Planctomycetaceae; genus SXXK01. The sequence goes on from JBEAUF010000346.1 coordinate 113, forward strand.
AAGGTCAAAGCAAACGGGGGCTCCCGACCGATCGCTGGAATACTTCGGTTACGAACGCCACCGGTTCTGAAGCCAGCGTCCGAAAAGTTCGGCCATGTCAACACTGCTGCTCAGCCTTCCGGCAGCTTTTCTTCGAGATTCCCAGCGCGCCACTCACCGTATGTCTGGCCGGATGATTGCACTTTCCATGATGTGCGACCGTTGCGATTTCCAGCGGCCACGACCGCCGCAGCGGCGCTGGGACTGGAAAATGGCACGTCATCGGTGAACACCAGATACGCGGGGTCCGGGCTCTCCACCAATTTACCTGAATCCAGCAGTTCCCTGCGCAGGTCCACGTAGACGTCCCATGATGCACTGCCGTGCTTTCTTGCCGTCGAGCCACGCAGAACCACGAATTCACTGGTGGTTTCCACAGCGGTCGCCTGCGCACCGACTTCCGTCATCACAAACCGAACCTGTCCGGTTCCGCTGGTGGAGGCAGGAGTGGCAACGGGTACGAGGAAATTCAGTCCAAGGACCGGAAACACCAGCTGCATCTGCTGCAGAAAGTATTCCATGTCTGTGATATCGGCTTCCGGCAATGGCTTTTTCGGCGGAGACGTATCATTGGCCACCGTAGCTCGCCCGGCTTCGAGTGCTCGCGAAATGATGCAACTCTCCAGATACCGCGCGTGAGATTTTGTGATGTTGTCGTCCTTGCTGATCACGCAGATAATGCGGGTCCAGAAGTCTTTGTTGACATCCCTGTCGTGGGACTTGAGCCGTTCAAAGACGTGATCTGCCTCACCAATGTAGACTTTATCCCGGTGCGGCTGGGTCGGATCCGGACCAGCCAGTACATAAACACCTGTTCGCTGTACGTCCTCGCGTCGTCCCAGCTGCCGCAGCTGGGAACGCGGCGCAGCGACGATCTTCCCTGTCCAATTGATGATCTCTGCCGTCAGGACTCCTGCTGGATCACCGTCTGTAAGGTAGATGCGGATTTGTTTTCCTGTAAGTTGCCTCGAGACATCCATTGGGACTGCCACTCTATTAGGGGGGGAGGCGTGATATGCTATGTGGAAACGAGCGCCACAGAGCATCCTTCATGTGTTTTCGCAGGGTAGCAAACCGGGCGATCGCAGACCACGGTCCCCGCTGTTTCCGGAGGCAACCCGTGCGTATCTGGATGACGCAGGCTCCAGCCGATCTCTGTTATCAGGCAGCCACCTGTCAGCTCATTTCCGCTATTCGCTGGCTGCAGGTTCCTGTTCGCCTTGGCCGGCGGCAATCGCCTTGAGCGCTTCGTGAACATGATCTTCGGACGCGAGGGCAGCCGAATAAATGCGGCGGATGATGCCGTCGCGATCGATCACGTAGGTGGCGCGGCCGGGAAGGAGTCCGAGTGTTTTGGGGACGTGGAAGAGTTTTCGCAGGACACCGCTGGAGTCGGAAATCAGCGGGAAGGGCAAGGCATGGCGTTCAGCGAACTGCTGATGGCTGGAGTCTGAATCGCCACTGATGCCGATGACCTCAAAGCCGGCGTCCACGAATTTTGCGTACGAGTCCCGAAACGCGCAGGCTTCGGCCGTGCAGATGCGAGTGCCGTCTTTGGGGTAAAAGAACAGCACCAGTCCCTTTTGGTTGAGGAATCGGCTGAGCCGGATCTCCTGACCATCAGTGGTGCGGGCGGTAAAGTCCGGGGCTCTGGTGCCTGCTTTCATGGTTGCCTGTCAAATGGGGTCAGAGGAGGTGGGGGCAGCTCTCCGCGGGGATTGTGCCGGTAATCCTGGCAGGCTTCAGCAGTTTGCACCTGTGGTGTGTGTGATGCTAACAGATTCGGGTCAGCAGCCGAGGTGTGAAAAACTCGCTGCGAACAATTTTGTGGGGTTCAGTATGCCGGATGTTTCCCCTACTTGCCGGGCGCCGGTATGCTTCGCGAGAGTGGCCGGATCCGGCCGTTAGTGCTTCCAGCGGTCCCGAAGCCTTTCCGGGAGTGTTCCATGCGCGTTGCCTCGCGTCCTGCTGTGCTGTTATTCACGTTTCTTGCCGCTGCCACGGGTTGTCTGCCTTCCGCGCCTGCCCAGCAAACCGACGTTCCGGCCCTGCTGGCCGAAGGACGACTGGCAGATGCCGTGCAGTCACTTCAGCAGGAACTGGAGCAGCCTGGGGCCAGTGAATCGGTCCTGCGTTATCGGTTGGGCGTGGTGCAGTTTCTGCAGGCGATTGAACAGCTGGGGCAGGCTCAGTATCGGCATGGTTTGATGAGCAGCAGTCGACTGTCGATTCCGCTGCTCCGTCTGCCGCTTCCGCCCAACCGCGACCCGGAGCAGCTGACGATTGAAAAGGCTCGCGGTTTCATCGCTGATTTTCTGCAGGGTCTGAAGACCGCCGAAGCAACGCTGGCTGCCGTCAAACCCTCCGGTGATGTGCTCACGCTTGATCTTGCCAGCGTCTGCATTGATCTGAACGGCGACGATGAAATCGCGCGCGATGAATCGCTCTTCGCCATCGTGAATACGCTGATGCGTACGGGAGGTGGTGGTTTGAACGAAGACGGAATGCAGATTGCCTTCGACGACGGTGACGTGCTCTGGCTCCGCGGATACTGCCACGTGATGTGCGCCTTCTGCGAAGTAGTGCTCGCTTACAACTGGGATGATCTCTTCGAGCGGACAGCTCATTTGTTTTTTCCGAGTACTAAGACGCCGTATGTGTTTCTGCTTCAGGAACGCGCAGGAGATGCCCCGTTCACACTCCAGAACGGCCTCGATCTGATCGCCATGATTCATTGCCTGCATTTCGAGGTGCGGGATCGCGAGGGTTTGCTGCGGGCGCTGCAGCATCTGGAACAGGTTCCGCAGCTCAGCCGCGAATCCTGGGAACTCATCAACGCCGAAACCGACAACAATCGCGAATGGCTTCCCAATCCGCGTCAGGCTGCCGCCATCAGCCAGCTCCTGCGGATCACCCCCGAAATGCAGTCGCAGTGGAATCTGTTCCTTGATGAGATGGATGCGATTCTCCGCGGTGACACGCTTCTGCCCTTTTGGCGCGGCACCCCGGGAATCAACCCTTTCGACGCGAATGGAGCGAGCTTCCATCCGAAACTGGGAATTAACGTCCGCCGTATCTTCACCGAACCGCAGACGTTCGATCTGGTGCTCTGGATCCACGGTTCCGGAATGGCTTCGTTCCTCGAAGAGGGGCCGATCACCAAACCGGAACGCTGGTCACAGATCACGTCAGCGTTTCGAGGGCAGTTTATGTTTTTTGCCGTGTGGTTTAATTGATCGCCAGGCCATCCAGCCAAATGGTCAGTGGCGGTGCGCCCCATGAATCGAAGGCGATGGAGATGGCGTGGATTTCGGGCGGCAGTTCGCCGTCACGGATCCACGCGTCATTGCCATGCAGCGGGATCTCCAACAGCCGCCAGCCCTCGCGTTCCTCGTTGTGCTGCAGTTCCCGCATCAGGTCGCGGCCGGTGGCTGGTTCGATGTGGCAAACCTGGCCTGCGGGGCCGTGCAGCACGATAAACGGGCCACCCTGCCAGCCGGTGACGTCGGCGTTGATGGTTTTGAGCCACACGCTGAGTTGCCGTTGCGTGGTGGCCGGGATTCTGAGCGATTGGTCGGCAGGCCACGTGAGTGCCGTGCGGAAGCCGGCGTAGGGGGCGATGTGTACTCGCAATGCCTGCTGTCCGATGAGCGCAGTGTCCTTCTCGATTTGGAATTCCGCTTGAGAGGTCTGCTGGTTGCTGCGGGTTCGGTCATGAAAGTCCGTAATCGACCACCCGGCTGCATTGTGTTCGGTGCCGAGTTCCGTGACGGGGGTGACGGCATAAACATGCAGCCACGCAGGTTCGGTTCGGCCGCGGAGAGTGGCATTGAGTCCGATGCGGTGGAATCCGGGACGATCGAAACGCAGCCGGAATTCAGGGCCGGACTGCAGGGGCGAGTCGTTGGTCTTCCAGAGAAACTCAGGCTTTTCTTCCGTGCTCTGCAGAATTACGGCCCGCCATTCCGCGATGTTTCCGACTGTCACAACCCTCGGCCCCTGAATGGACGCATGAAACTCCGGCGGAGATTCAGCAGGCGGGCCTGTCGGCAGTTCGCGGACGTTCTGGACATCGTCGTGCCAGAACAGGTCTCCCGCACTGTTGTGTTCGAATTGATTGCCTGAGAGCGTGATCCAGTCGGCGTGCTGGCCGTAGATGCCCCAGCGATTCTCACGCAGTTGATTGTCTTCAAGAATCCAGTGCCATGCACGCCATTTCCCACCTTTGGAAGGCATGTCACCGATCAGAGCGATTCCGGCACCGTTGTTGCCAAAACAGCGATTTCCGCGGGCAATTGTGTGACTTGAAGGGCCAAACATAAACACGATCCCGGCATGTCCGGAATCGGGAAGGTGTGGAGAATTGTGATGACCGCCGGGAAGTCCGTTGAATGAGGCTTCGTTGTTAATGAGTCGAGTTTGGTCGGAGCCGCCCAGCCAGAAACCGTAGCTGCAGTGATTGGCGCGGTTGGCGATGAACGTGTTGCGCGGGGCCCAGCATTCGATGCCATTGTTGTTGGCGTATGAGCAGTCGTTGCCTTCGAAATGATTCCCGGTACTGCACCATCCGTTAAGCACCCGCACGAATATTCCGTCACCGCCGTGGGTGCAGTCATTGTGCAGGAAGACGTTTTCGCAGGAGCCGCTTTCGATCAGGACGCTGGTTGAGTCGCGGGCATGGACTTCACCTGGGGAAATGCGAATGCCACGGCTGAGATTATTGTGGCGAATGGAATTGCGGCAGGCAGTCCAGAGCTTGAGGCAGGTGTTTGAGCAGTCTGAGAAGTTATTGTCGACGAGCAGATTATCGTCGGATTCCAGCAGAACACAGCCATCCCAGACACGGTTGGCGCGGTTCCGCAGCAGTGTGGAACGAACTACACGGTCCAGCAGAATGCCGCCCCGGCGACCATTTTCACCCCAGCCGAAGTCGGGGTCATGGAAGTTGTCAGAAAAGTTGCAGTTTTCAATGAGCCAGCCTGAGCCGTTGCGAATGACGAGTCCGGTTTCCCAGCCGCGAGCGTTGATGTTGCGGAGAGTGACGTTGGAAACGCCTTCAGCAAGCACGGCTGTGCCGCGGAATTCCTTCGCGGGGGTAGCGGAATCGGTCGGAGCACCAATCAGCCACGCGCCTCTTCCGTCAATGGTGACCCCGGAACGCCGCACAATGATCGCGTGGTAGGTCTGATTGGGATCGAGTGTGGTATCAGTGGTGATCTCAAGAACTTTCGGAGCCGGTTCATCCGCGGTGGCTGACTGCATGATTGGCAGCAGGAACAGAAATGCAGCAGCGCTGGCGAACAGTGGATTGAGCATGTTTGGGGGCCTGAGCAGGGTTCGGGGGAACGATTCAACTATGGTAGTCAAAAGCAGGGGGTGTCGCACGGCCGAGTTGCCGGGAGGTCATCTGTCGCCTTCAGGCTGAGACAACGCGCCGGTAACCGCACTGAGCCGCCACAGATGAGCCGCAGGGCGGCAGCCCGCGGGTAAAGTGTCCTGCCAACGCACTGCTCACGCCGCAGGCAGGGGGTGCGCACCAGGGTGCGAGGGCGTACTGGAGGCTTCCGCCCACGGGCATTGGATTTCTGGTGTTTCGCATGTGTTGGCGGACTCGCACTCTGTTGAAACGCCTCGACCCGATCATGCAAGGCGTGCGGTCGATGTCAATCGGCCGGTAAGACACTGGTGTGCTCCTGCTGCGGCGCTGCCCGCGCGGCTACGGACCGTTACCGGGGGATTGA
>JBEAUF010000402.1:0-40121 GCA_041161565.1 Planctomycetota bacterium
GTCCGGATCGTGGCGATTTCCATCTGAAATACTGGAGCCAAAAAGGATCATGCAGTTATCGAGCAGTGAGCCTTCACATTCCGGGATGTCGCGAAGCTTTTTGAGAAGCGTGGCGAACTGATCCACGTGCCAGCGGTTGATGGCTTCGTACTGCCTGATTTTGTCGGCATTGTTTTCGTGATGAGACAGTTCGTGATGGCTGCCAGTGACACCGTCGAGGAACGAAAAGTTCCTTCCGGAGACATCATTGGCGAACATCATTGAGGCAACGCGGGTGGAGTCGGTGCGGAAGGCGAGCACCAGCAGATCGAGCATCAGCGTGATGTGTTCGCGGAAGTCGGCGGGGATACCGGGAGCCGGAGGCGGAATCTCGGCAGCAGAGCCTGGTTCCCAGCCTGGTGATCGGGGTTTGGAGGCGAATTCGATGCGGCGTTCAACGGCACGGACGGAATCCAGGTATTCGTCGAGTTTGAACTGGTCGTCGCGTCCGAGTTGACCCCGTAGGCGGCTGGCGTCTTCGAGCACGAAATCAAGCAGGTTTTGAAACTCGGCGGCTTTGGCGGTTTGACCGGCCAGACGTCTGCCGAACAGCCGTTCATAGACGAGTCGGGGGTTGATTTCCTTGGCAACCGGACGAGTTGGTGATTGCCAGGAGATGTTTGAGCCGTAGAGTCGGGTGTAGCCCACGTTGCTGTCGATACCGCTGATGACTGGTTCTGTACCAAGCTCCAGTGAAGGCAGCGGTGTGAACTGGCTGGTGTGCTGAGCGATCAGCTGGTCGATTGAAATGCCGCCGCTACTGATGTTTTTTCCGGTAGTTTTGGCGACCGGCATGCCTGTCAGGAAGTTGGCTGTTTTGGCGTAGTGTCCGTCGCCCCCGTGACTGTGTTTCTTGTCGAGACCGGTGAAGACCAGGGTGTGCTGGCGAACTTCAGCGAGCGGTTGCAGTGTGGTGCTGAGGGTGTATTCAGGGCCGGTGTTTTCGGGGATCCACGACTTCTCCCAGACACCGTTGGGGAAGTAGATGAAGGCGGTACGCACCGGTGGTGTCGGGGCGGGATTTGTCACTGTTGCGGTGGCCGCCCAGGCCGCCCGCCGCAGTGAGCTGAATAGTGGCAGTCCCAGCGCCACGCTGGTGCCTCTTAAAAGACTGCGTCGGGTGTGGTTGTTCATGACCTGCGGCCTCGGGAATCAGGGTTGCGGCGGAGTTGGCGGCTGTTTGGCTGCTTCATTCTGTTTTCGCACAGCTTCTGATTTCTCGGCGAACTTCCGCAGAGCGTTAAAGAAGCGAGTGGAGCGGCTTTCGGGGGGCAGAGGTGTCGGTTCAGACTTCTTGTAGTATCGGTTGCGAAATGGATAACTGCAGGCAATTTCCTCAATCAGAACTCGGCTGTGCAGGCCCTGTTCATGGAGTTGTTTAACACAGGTTTCGATGATGCAGGCGTCGAATTTGTTCAGCTCTCGTCCAAGTGCAAATCCAAGGAGTTTGCGGCTGAGGTGCGTAAGGAAGTCATGCTGGCGGTTGAGCAGCACGGATTTGAGCTGTGCGGGCCCGCTGAATTGTTCACCGGACGGCAATTTTCCGGCGGCATCGATCGGAAGCCCGCCATCCTCGTCCCGCCAGCGACCGATCGGGTCGAAATTCTCGAGCCCGAACCCGAGCGGATCCATGCGATCGTGGCAGGCTGCACATTCGGGCTTAAGCCGATGGGCTTCAAGTCGCTGGCGGAGAGTCAGCTGCGTGTTGTCGGCGGACGCCTGTTCAAGCGGCGGCACGCCGGGGGGCGGAGGGGGGACAGGGTTGCCAAGCAGTTCGTCCAGCAGCCAGCGTCCCCGAAGCACCGGACTGGTGCGGCGTGGGTAGGAGGCCGCAGTGAGCACGGCGCCCAGTGTTGCGACACCACCGCGCCGGCGGTCAGTTACTGCAATTTCCTGCCAGTCGGCATCGGCTGGCAGCGAAAGACCGTAGTGGGCAGCGAGGCGGCCGTTGACGATGACGTAATTTGAAGAAAGCAGGTCGGTGAGCGGACGGTTGTCGCGAAAAACGGCAGTGATCAGCTGTACAGCTTCCTCCCGCAGATCCTTAGCCAGCTCCGGCGTGTACTCGGGAAACAGTTCAGAATCAGGGTACAGGTTTTCGAAGTTTCGAAGTCCCAGCCACTGCAAACCGAAGTTTTCGCCGAGAGCGGCTGACTTTGGATCGGCGAGCATTCGGGAAATCTGCCGTCGATATTCTGATTCATCGTTGAGCTTACCGGAATCTGCAGCCTGAAGCAGTTCTTCATCGGGCACGGAAGACCATAGGAAAAGCGCTAAACGCGTTGCCAGCTGATGCGGCGTGAGTGGAAAAACGCCAGTCTCCTCCGGTTCGGTCTCAACCACGAACAGGAAATGAGGCGACACAAGGATGGCCTTGAGCGGCTGTCGGACGGCGTTCAGCGGGGTGGCCTGCTGCCGGGAGTTGTGGTACAGGCTGGTGAGTCGTTCGATTTCAGCAGGGACAGGCTGTCTGCGCCATGCGCGGCGAGCAAATTGGCGGATCAGCTCCACTGCCGCGGCCGACTGCTGCTCTCCGGGGCCCTGCTCAAGCTGCTGCCAGGCACTGGGCGCGACCAGCGACCGCAGTGTGGCGGTCGGGGAAAGGTTGCCAGACGAGTCCGCAAACAGAGCGCTGTCCACAAGCTGGTCTGCAAGTGTCAGCCAGGCCTCCAGATGAATCGTGGAAGTGAACAGGGAATCACCGACCGTGTCAAAGCCCTCTCCACCGGCACCGTCTTCCGGAGGTTGCTCGGATATCGGAGGCGCGACACCCAGCAGATCCCGCATCGCGTTGCGATACTCTATCCGGGTCAGACGACGGCTCATGACATAACCGCGGTACCAGCTTTGGGTATCTTCTGACGCGAGTTGCCGGCAGAGATCCTGGTTGGGGCGATTATCAACCCACCGCTGGAATACAGCTTTCTGATCATCGCTGAGTCCCGGGCTGCCCTGCGGCGGCATTTCGTTCAGGCGAATCCGTCGCGCGACTCGCTCCCAGGCGTCGCCGGCCTCGTACGCATGCTCGCCAGTGGAGTATTTCGCGAGGTTCAGCTCGCCCTCCGCCTTTGCATCGTTGTGGCACGACAGGCAGCGGTCTCGAATGACCGGAAAAACCCGAGAGTCAAAGTCGGCCTTCCAGCTCGCAATTTTTGCCTCGTGGTCGTCGGCGGCAGGTGATGTGGTGACCGAACCAGACAGAAAGACCAGTATGCAGCGAACTGCCAGGATAAACACCGACAACGAATCCCGGTGCCCATGAACCCGCACTCGGCCCATTCCACGTGACATGCCAGCGGCTCCGATATCCCGGAGATACGGTCAGCGTTTGTACTCTCCCGGAGATTGTTTTCAGGCGTTGGCTTGTTGGGGAGTAAACCCGGAGGCGGGCTGCCGTTTTCCCTGATTCGGGAGCGTAGTACCCGGAGGAGTCCAGCTGCCTGCCCCGGCCGGCATCCTTTCCGACCATGCGGGGCAGGCAGCTGTGGCCCATAAGGCCACCTCCAGGACGACAGCACTTCCCTGTGCTCGTCTCTTCCGCTAAGCCCGGTAAGCCGCGGCGGATTCCTCAGAATACTCGCGGTCCTGCGCAGACTTTGGCCGACTGTTCCCAGCCGTCCCCGATCACCCCTCCATGGGTCAACCGGCTGAAACCCAGTTGCCGACTGTTAACTTCAGCGAACTACCCCCCAGGCGGGAGGTTGAACGCTTCAGCCGTCAGTGCGTCAAACTGAGCTCCATTTTGGTTCAGGAACGAATCCCACCGTCCCCGATCCCAGATTTCAACATGATCCTGAACACCAATCAGCACGACTTCATGGGTCAGTCCCGCCAGCTTCAACAAACGCTCCGGAATGCGTATCCGTGACTGTTTGTCCACCTGCACACGCTCCGCCTGCCCGTAGAACAAACGCAGAAAATTTCGGACTTCCACTCGACCTGTGGATAATGCTGCCATGCGTGATGCAAACGCCTCAAATCCCTGAAGCGAATACAAGGCCAGACAGCCCTCATTACCTGGTGCGAGGTAGAGTTCTTCAGAATCACCGTCCCGAAAACCATCCTTGAGCGGGCGGGGAATAGCGAGTCGCTGCTTGTCATCCAGCGAGCGATCGTAGGTTCCCGTAAGTGCCATGCAGATGCTCGGTGCGGCTGCCTGTGGAAACTTTTGCAGAAGATCCACACGATCTCCCACTTTTCCCCACAAACCTCCACTGGCCGAACTGTACAGGAGTTGGAATGCACGTCAAGGCGGGCTCACCTGAAGGCCCCTGAATGGTTGTGTGTCGTGCGGCGTATGTCTTTTGCATCTATGGAGATACGTGATTTCAAAATTTTTCAGCAGAGTGCTTTGGGGGGCGGCTCGGCAGGGAGTTGGCCGGGGCTGTTGGCAGGGCTGGGGCGAGGTTCGTCGTTGGGGGTGATTTCCATTGATTTCTGTTTTTGAATTTCGAAATTGGGGAATCGATGGTGCAATGGATCTGAGGGAATGGGATAGTTCCTGCGATTTTGCGGTTGTTGACGGTTGATCCGGTACAGGGGTGTAGACGAGATGTCAGAGCCATCGGAGCGGAGTCGGGAGCGTCGCCGTCGTCATCGTGATCGGCGAGAAGATGGGAGCAGCAGTGGTCGTGGTGAGCGGCGGGATGAGGGCGGCAGCAGTGGGCGTGGCGAGCGTCGGTCTCGACGGAACTGGCGTTTTCGGGACCTGTTTGAGGTTGCGGCTTTGGTGGTGGCGTCGGTCACTGTGGCAGCGGTGGTCTGGCTTTATGGTGGCGGCGTACCGAGCGCGTTTCTGCTGCTGCAGTGTGGATCATTGTTGTCGGCATGTTTGTTGTTGACCGGTCAGCTCCTGTCGGGGCGGCGGCCGCGTCGCTTGCCGCTTGTTGTTTTGCCGCTGCTGGGGTTGTGTGGTCTTGCCTGTTTGCAGCTGCTTCCGGTTTGGCGTCCGGCGGTGTTGTCGATGGAGCACGCTGTGTTCGCGGAGTTGGCGGACAAGTTGCCGGCGACGATTGAGGGCTGGGGTGTGGGGGCGCGTGGTGAGTTGGTGTCGCGTACATCGATGCCTGGACAGACGTTTCTGGCGGTGAACCAGCTGTTGTCACAGGTGCTGCTGGGGTTTGTATTTTTCGAGACCACCGGCAGTTCTGTGCGGGCAGTTCTGGCGTGCGTGCCGCTGTTGTTGAGTGGTGTGCTGATGAGCGTTCTGGGTTTAAGTTCGGTGGTGTCTGCGGATACGAAGGCGTTTGGTTGTTTCGTGAATCCGAACAACGCTTCCGGCTGGCTGCTTGTGTGTTTGTCTGCTGCCTTTTTCTGCGCTGGATTCACATTTTCGAAGTCTCCGCCCCTGGTGCAGCCAACGCTTGTGAAGACGACTCGCCGCGAGCGGTTGCAGTATGCTGTGGGGCATCTGGCTCGGCGGATTGGAGAGATGACGGCCGTTCAGGTGGCGGTTTGTCTTAGCTGTGTGTTGTTTTTTTGTGCAATTATTGGCACGTTGTCGCGTGCGGGGATTACGGCGGGGGTCCTGAGTGTTCTGGTTTTCTTTGCCAGTCGGATCAGAACGAATCGTTGGTTGATGGGTGTTTGCGGTTTGGTGTTATTGTTGCTGCTGTCATTGGGCCTGCTGCTGCTGCTGGATCTTGACACGCCGGTGGTGTCAGAGCTGGAGACGCTGAAGGATCCTGTATCGGCGACCACGATTCGGCTGCTGCACTGGTCGGATGCCATCCGCTCGGTTCTCGACTTTCCGTTCTTTGGCAGCGGATACTGGAGTTATCGTGACAGTGCCCTGCCCTACGCCAGGCATTTCACCAACAACTGGTTTGAGCATGCGGATAACTACTATCTTGAGCTGTTGGTGGAGTGTGGGGTTGTGGGCTTTGGTCTTGGTGCCATTCCTGCTCTGCTGTCACTGTACTTTTCCCTGAAGCTGGTGTTTGCGAAGGAGGGATTGCGTGCGGCGGCGAGGCGTACCTGCGGTGACTGGGCTGGTTCCGCCGTGCTGGGGCTAGTGTTTTCACTGGGCGGTCAGAACTTTTTTGACTTCAGCATCACGATTGGGGGAGTGGCAGCGGGCGCGGTGATGCTCCTGTGTATTCTCGAGCGACGGCTTGTGGAGGCAGAGGCTCTGGCAGCGTCCCTGAATGCAGGTACGGGGCTTGTGGAGGAGCCACGCGATGGTTTCTGGCTGCGGCTTGTCCGCAGGCCGCTGCCGGTGGCCGGTTTGTGGGTAATAACTCTGTTTGGATCCTGTTTGCTGCTGCGGGACTGCTGGTACGCAGCAGTGGCCCAGTCCGAGATGCTGGAACTGCGTTCGCTGATGCTCAAACCAGATCCGCAGCGTTTGGTTGAGGATGGTGACCGTCTGCTTAAGGCTGCTGATGCAGCGTTGGCGAATCGACCATACGACGAGACTGTGCGGCGGTATCGGGTATTGCTGCTGAAGCGGCTGGCAGAAAGAGAGCTCTACCTTGAGGCGCTGGGTGACCGGCAGCTGGAACCACCGCAGCGTCGTCAGTTGTTCGACGCTGTGGGCATTTACACTTTTTCCATGCGATATTTCACTGTGGATTCAGCGGAAGACCGAGAGCTCTTCTCCGAGGCTGCCCGGAGGGCACTCAGGAAGTATCCATGGACTAAAGCGGCCTGGGAGCTCATGCGGAAGTCGCCACTTGCGTCGGGCGTAGCCGTGGAGGTGATCGCCTCCGGGGCTTTTGAGCCGCTGGAGGGGGACCAGAATCTGCTTGTGAACCACGTCCTGTTTTCGGATCCTCACTCAGCGGATCGTCTGGCGGCCCTTGGGGAGTATCTGGTGTGGTCGGGTGATTCGGAGCGAGGGTTGGCTGTGTGGCAGCATGCGGTAAACGTTTCTGAGCGGTTCCGGCCTGGGATTCTGACGGCAGCTGCGGGCATCTACGGGGTGGGCGGAGCGCTGGAGCTGTTTGCTCCGGCAACATATGAGGCGGCAGCCCTTGCGGCTCAGCGTCTGGGCAACAGTGAGTTGCAGCTGGCCATGCTGGATGATGCGACGCGGTACTGGGAGAGGGAGGTTTTCGTCTGACAGTGCCGCTGTGTTTGCTGCGGGCGGAGCATCTGCGGCTGATGGGGCGTGCGGACGAGGCCGCAGATTTTCTGCAGGAGCAGTTGCTGCAGCGTCCGGGAAATCAGGAGCTCATGCTGCGGCGAGCTCAGGTACTCGAACTGGCCGGGCGCAACTCTGAGGCTTACGACGAATGGGTCAGGATCAGGGAACTGGATCCTGATTTGCCTGAAGTGGAAAAGTCTCTGTCGCGTCTTTCGAGGTTGCCGCCCACATCGGTCCCGGAGGATGCCCGGGTGCGACAGCTGAAGGCGAAACGAGCTGAGGAAGCAGAGAAGAAAGCGGAGCAGCGGGCGGAGAAAAAAGCGGAGGATCGGCGTGCAAAAAAACGCGATGCCGACAATCGCAGCAAGTGAATAGTGGATGGTGCTCCGAGTGGTCTGTACGGGGAAATTTCGAATTTCTGCCAGTGCTTCGCTGGTCCCTATCCGTTAGACTTCCGGGGCACTGCTGGTCTCACTTCGCGATTTTTCGTCAGGAGCTGGTGAAATGTTTTGCCGAGTACCTTTTGGAAGCCACGTTTGTTTGGTGTTGCTTGCTGTGGCCGGGTTGAGCACCCGTGAGGTGTGCATGGCCGAGGAGCCGTGGGTGTCTCTGTTTGACGGCAAAACGCTGGCTGGCTGGAAGATGGCAGAGCACGGCAAGGCGAAGTACGAAGTGGTGGAGGGTGCGATTCACGGTGTGACAGCAGAGGGCAGTCCGAATTCGTTTCTGATGTCCGAGCGGGAGTACGGGGACTTTGAACTCGAGTTCGAAGTGCGAGTCCACGATGGTTTAAATTCCGGCTGTCAGATTCGTTCGCGGGGCAAGACCGGGGAAGATGTGGATGCAGAAGAAAAACGTACGGGGCGGCGTCCGCAGGGCGAAGCCGGTCTGGGACGCTTCCACGGTCCGCAGGTTGAGATTGAGCGGTCTCCGGGATTTGCCGGGTTTATATACGGCGAGGCTACGCAGTATGGGTGGCTGTCCCCTGAGCCAAAGTCGGGAGGCAAACCGCACGAACTCATGAAAAGCGGCGAATGGAACCAGTTTCGCATCATCGCGAGGGGCCCCCGCATTCAGACCTTCATCAATGGCTCGCCCGTAGCGGATCTGACGCACGAGGAGATTTACAGGACGCACTCTCGTGGCCATATTGGACTGCAGGTGCATGGAATAGCGGCTGGCACCGGGCCATTCGATGTGAGCTGGCGAAAGCTGCGAATCCGGGAACTAAAGCAGGAGTGACTGGATGTTACTGCATGGATTGCGGTTGGGCTTGTGGTGCGTACTGATTTCGGGTTTATGTGGGAATGTGTGCGGGGACGATTCGGAGGCTGGTGGAATACGAGTCCCGCCGGGGTTCCGGGTTCAGTTGTACGCAGGGGACGACTTAGCCCATGACATTCATTCGCTGACGATCGATTCCCGCGGCCGTGTGGTGGTATCGGGGCCGGGTTACGTCCGTATTCTGGTTGACCGTGACGGCGATGGTTCCGCAGAAACTGCTCTGTCCTTTGCCGACCGTCCCGCTTCCGGGGCCCAGGGAATGTTCTTCCACGGCAGCAGTCTGTTGTGTGCCGGAGATGAGGGTCTGCAGCTATTCAGGGATGACAACGGCGATGACCGCGCTGATGGACCCGGCCAGACATTTCTGAAGATTGCGGCGGGAGGAGAGCACCATGTGCACTCCATTCAGCGCGGGCCGGACGGCTGGTGGTATGTTGTTGCGGGTAATTATTCCGGAGTCACGTCGGCGTATGCGACCGCTGCCACATCGCCGGTTCGGAATCCCGTCTCCGGTACACTCCTGCGACTGACCCCGGAACTTCGAGGCGGCGAGATTGTGGCTGACGGTTTTCGGAACGCCTATGACTTTGCCTTCAGCGAGACTGGTGAGCTGATCACGTGGGACAGTGACGATGAACGGGATATTTCACTGCCGTGGTATCTGCCGACACAGGTTTACCATGTCCTGCCCGGATCAAACGCCGGCTATGTCACCGCAGGATTGAAACGGCCGGGGACTTTTGCGGATTCGCCGCCGGTGCTGGCCGAATTCGGCCGCGGTTCGCCGACGGGGGTGATTTGTTACCGTCACGAGCAGTTTCCGGAGGAGTATCGCGGGGCGTTATTCATTCAGGACTGGACTTTCGGACGCATCCTCGCACTGCCTCTGGAGCGCCATGGAGGCGGCTGGAAGTGCAATCCGGTGGAGTTTGCAACTGGGCAGAATCAATTCGGATTTGCACCCACGGATATGGAGGTTGGACCGGATGGCAGTCTCTTCGTAAGCGTTGGTGGTCGGGGAACGCGTGGCGGTGTTTATCGCATTTCGTGGGCCGGTGCGGCGACTTCGAAGGTTGTTCCCCAGCAGCCGGCGGTGTCAGGGGAACTCGATCAGGTTCTCAGGGCAATGCAGCCTAATGCCGCATGGTCACGCGCTGGTTGGGTACCGGCTGCCCGGAAATTGCCGGGGGCGGAATTTTCGAGGGCTGCACTGCAGGAAGAGCGATCGGAACTGGAACGTGTGCGGGCGATTGAGATTCTGGTGGAACTCCACGGTGGTCTCGATGGACAAACGGCGCTGGCGTTGTCGAGATCGACTTCCGTTTTGGTGCGTGCGCGGGCTGCCTGGGCACTCGGACGCCAGAATCCCGCGGCAGTTAACTCGGAACTGCTGCAGCCCTATCTTCGAGATCCTGATCCGCTTGTGCGCCGACTTAGTCTCGAAGCACTTTCGGGAGTCACGGCGTCTGGGGCATGGACGTCCCTGCTGCCGGACCTCGCCACTTCGCTTAGCGACGATGATCGCCTTGTTCGACTGGCTGCCGCATTGTTGATTGGTCGCATGGGGGCGGAACAGCAAACGCAACTGGAACAGCTGACCGTGAACAGCATGCGCGGACGACTGTGGTTTCATCTGGGACGCATGCAGCGGCGTGAAGAGTTGAGTGCAGCAGCGTGTCGCGCTGCAGTGGAGACGCTGGAGTCTGCGGAGTTGCCACTGGAGGATAGACGAGCTGCGGTCAGGCTGCTGCAGCTTTCTGTGAGCGACATGGGGCCGGTCAGAGGGCGGCCACCCATGTTTGACGGATATGCTCCGCGGTTGTCCGTGGACCCAATTGAACGTGATCTGAATCCGTTGTTAGCGCGAGTTTTTCGGCTGTTTCCGACGAGAGATGATGGTTTGGATCGGGAGTTGATTCGGTTTTTTGCCATGCTGGCACCCCTGAATCACGAACTGCTCACTCAGCTGATTGATGGCATGACGAAGGATAGTCTCCCTCAGGACGACATACACAGACTTGCGGCAATCAGTCGAATTGAGCTCGAACGGTCTTACGCGGAGACAGAAGCAACAGCGAGGGCGCTGCTGCAGATCGATCTTAAGCTGCTGCAGTTGGGGATGAAGCAGGATACGAACTGGGATGATCGCATGGGAGAGCTCTACGCGGCACTTTGCCGGGTCGATCCCGCCCTGCCCTCGCTGATTCCTCAGCAGCCGGAGTTTGGTCTGCCAGCTCATGTGCTTTATCTCAGCCAGTCTCCAGCCGCCGTGATACCTCAGGCGATTGCCGGCTTTCTGCGTTACCTCGAAACAAATCCTGATGCGGAATGGACAAATGATCTTGTGTTTGCCATTGGTGAATCCGGGGATCCTGCCCACAGAGAGTTGTTACGTGGGCAGTTGCAGAACCTGTCAGTGCGTGATGCCGTGTTGATGGTGCTCGCCGAAAAGCCGGAACGTGTGGATCGTCAGCACTTTGTGGCAGGGCTTGAATCAGCGCAGCTGAATGCCGTTGAAGCGTGTTTGAAAGCACTGACAAAACTGCCTCGTACTCAGGATCCGGAAGAGCTCTTTGCATTGCTTTCTGCGGCGCGGAGACTGATGAACGATAAACGTGAATATCGGCTGCGCGAGACCGCACTGCGTCTACTGCAGAACAATACCGAGCAGACGCTGGGATTTGTGTTCGGTGAAGCCGGTCATCGGCCCCAGCCGGAGGCACTGTTGTCGTGGCAGCGGTGGCTCGAAATGCGTTTCCCGGCTTATCGCCCGGTGAATCAAAGTGCAGAGTCGCGGGAACTGCTGGCGTCGTTGCCGAACGTGCTGTGGGACGCGGGGGATGCAGAACGTGGACGGCGGGTTTATGAGCGTCAGGGGTGCGCGAAGTGTCATGGCGGTCGTCGATCGCTCGGGCCTGATCTGGCCGGGGTATCACGGCGCTTCGGCCGAGACGATTTGTTTGCGGCAATCGTAGAACCGAACCGGGACATCTCGGCGCGGTACCAGACAACCACAGTCGAGACTGCTGACGGTCGTACGATCAGCGGACTGATCGTCTACGAGTCAGTTGATGGACTCCTGCTGCGGGATGCGGAACATCGGACATGGCGAATTGAGTCGTCAGAGATTGCTGCGAAACATCAGCAGCGAAATTCCCTGATGCCCGCCGGACTGCTTCGCGGGGCCAGCGGTCAGGACCTTGCAGATCTCTACCGCTACCTGCAGTCTTTGTGAAATGGGCCGTGGTGCTCTGTGCAAGGACGCTTCCTTTTCAGGTCGCGTGGGTGTGTGTGATTGAAT
This sequence comes from Planctomycetota bacterium, assembly GCA_041161565.1. GTDB lineage: Bacteria > Planctomycetota > Planctomycetia > Planctomycetales > Planctomycetaceae > SXXK01. Next base: position 11,712 of record JBEAUF010000402.1, read on the forward strand.
GATGCCGCGGGCAGACGAATCCGGCATTGCTGCTGATGCGGCTGCATCACTACTCCCGGCTGCAACTGACTGGGCACGGCCCGGGGCAGAGTCAACGACTCATGCCCCGAGGTGCAGCGAGAGAGACGGACGCCTGCAGAGGTTCAGTCCATCAGTCCCATCCACTCGCTGAAGACATCATCCAGTGCCCGATACAGCCTTGCCGGGTTCAGGTAACTGGAATTATCCAGCTGAGCAACGAGGTCGCCATTCGCACCGGATTTGCCGTCCCAGCGACGGACTTCGCCAGTGGGCAAAATGAAGTGCCAGTTATTGTTCCCGTCACGGAACCATTTCTCCATCTGCCCTCGTGCGTTGGTGGACAGTTTGCCGTCCGACTTGAAACCGTAACGCTGGTCAAGGTCGATTAACGAAGCGTTGGCGAGGAGAGCGGGGTTCTGCCAGAATACCGGATCAAGTTGGGCAACCACGTTCCCACTGGCTGAGCGACTCCGATCCCAGACGCGGACTGTGCCGTCGCTGGTAATAAAGTACCACTGTCCGTCGTTTCCAGCCAGCCATTTTTCCTGCCTTCCACCCCAGTTGTAGTTGGCACTGGCTGTCTTCAGGCTGAGTCCAAGTTCCTGATCGAGGCTGACGGCAGCTGCTGCAGGACGCTGGACCTGCACCACCTGTTTTGATGAGGCGACACCATCGGTGGCATGCACACGCACGACAAATGGCTGCTGGAAGGACGGGGCGGCCGTAACCGAGAGCCGTCCATCGCTGACAGAGACCGTCACGGGAATGCTGGTCTGAACCGCATCCGTGAGCAGACGCGGGTTGGCGTGAACCGCCGGGGACAGCGTTGCGATCAGTGTGCCGGTCACTTTCTGCGATGGCAGTTTGACGGCCCGCTGGTCCCAGCGATAGAGCCCACCCGATGGCGTAATGTAATACCACACTCCGCCGTTGCCACGAATCCACTTTTCACCGCGACCACCCCAGTTCTCGCTGTAGCTGTTTCCGGCCTTCAGCCCCAGAGAATCCCTGAGGTACCATTCAAGGCTGTCCGCTGCTGCGGAAACCGTCACCTTGTTGCCATCCGCATCCGTTGCACCAGTGTCGATGGTTACTGTAGCCACACGATCCGGAAGGCTGAGGAACTGCGGCAGGTTCAGCACAGGGGCCGTGTTGGGGCGGTCAGCCGGCGGCGGATCGAAGTTTCCGAGCATCGGAACGGCAAGGTTGTTGCCGAACTGTCGATACAGATCCGGGCCAAGTGGAACCGGTGAAAAGGCGTGATTAAGGTTGGCTGTTGTGCCTGCCACTGCTGGTCCGGTCGACTGCAGCACATACCACGACAGTCGACTGTTGGTGGAAACACCGTCCTGATTCGGAACAGCGAGGCCGAGATCCGTGATGCCGTCGAGGTTGAGGTCACCTGCGATCGGGCGTTCAAGAACTCCGGAGAAGCCATGGTTGATCGTGCCCTCGATCACGCCCGTCAATCCGCCTACCGCTGCGTAGTCAAACTGGAAGCGGTTTGCCGAGGCCGAATGCACAGCAAGGTCGGTCAGGCCGTCGCCGTCAAAGTCACCCGCCACCGGGAGGCCACGAAGAGTGCCGGCGAACGCCGTATCGGCAGCGGTAATTTGATTAAAGGGCGCCGCAGTATCAAGGAACCAATTCACTCCGTCGAAGATGGCAATTTCGTCTGCCGATCCGGTTGCGCCCACAAAGTTGCCGGTAAATGGGATACCGTTTCCGGTAAAGCTGATCCCGCCAACGGTGAAGCCTGTCGGCTGAACGATTGTCAGATCGGCGACGCCATCGTCGTTGGTATCCAGCAGCCAGCGATAGCTGCCGGCGGACCGGCCATAAGCACCGAGCTTGTCAAAACCGTTGGTGATGCGGGTGCCGACTGTCTGAGCTGCCGAATGCTTTCCGCTGAAGATAAAGTCGGTGTCAATGCCCATCTGGAAGGTCAGGTCACGGTTCGAGGCATCCGGAGCGTTCGGATCAAAGTTCCAGTTACCGTTGGCATCCACAAAGATACCGCCCTGCCCGAATGTCGCCGCTTCAGGACGTGAGTCAACGGTGAATCTGGCGACAAAGGAACCGCCAGGCTGACCATCTCCGGTGGGTGTGAAAAATCCGCCACTGGGATTCATCACACCCTGGTTCTCACCGTCGAGTCGATTATTTGCGGGATCGACCAGCGAATCGCGGAGTGTGAGCGTGTAGCGATCATCGGGAAGGAAGTCGCCGGCTGTAGCCGTGTGGAACGTGAGCACGATGTAGCCCTGCGCGGGGACAGCAGGACCGGCAGGAGCGGCGATGGGGACGAAGTATGCCGAAAGGATCGGAATCGCACCCGTAGCGTCGCCCTCGACGCTGAAGTCCGCGGGATTCAGTGCAGATGCTCCAGCCGGCACCGGAATTGGAGCCAGTGCGGCAATGGCCGGGGCACCGGCGAGTGGCGAGACGGAGGCGAGTGGCGGAATGATGCTGCCTGCCAGTGACGGAGCCTGAATGGCCTCGTAGATAAACGGCAGAACGCGTGCGGGAAGATCACGCATGTGAATTGTGAGACCACTCACCAGTGGCGTGGGCCCCTGAGTTGCGTTGACTGGCTTTAATGCGAACAGATTAAATGAATTGATGCCGTTGACCGGGCCCAGAGGCGCCGGGTTGGCGATCTGAATGGTCTGCAGCTGACCAGCCGCGTCCGGATCCATCAACTGCGGGCCCTGAGTATCAATGAAAATGCTCAGTGTCAGCTGTGGGGTGGCCGCTCCCGCCGGCATTGCCATGTTACCGGCAACATCCTCAGCGGATATCAGGATTCGTCGCAGGCCGTCGCGGGCTGAGCTGAGGGCTGCGAGCACGACCGGCGAATTCATATCAATCGTGGAAGTGATTGACCACTGGCCAAATGGAGCCTGATCAGAGCCATCGATGGGGATGGCCGTCGCCTGCCCCAGCAGCAGGTCGGGGCCATTGATCGTCCCGGAAGCATCCACGTCGAGGTATGCTCGGACAATAGAGTTGGCTTCTGCAGTTCCCCAGAAGGTCGGCGTGGTGTCGTTTGTGATCCGGTCCGAAATGGTGGCTGCAATTCCCGGGACGGAGGAATCGCTTGTCGGATGCAGGCCGTCGATTGTAGAGACGAGGTCCCCGAAGCCGACTGTGGGTGCATCGGCATCGACGACGATCTCGAAGGCAGTGCTCCGCACGCCTCGAGCCTGCACGTTCACCGGCCCCGGTGCCGCGGCAGGATCAATCATTTCCACACGGGCCGTGAGGAAGTGGCTGCCGTTAGTCAGTGACGCGGGCCCGAAGAGGTTATTCGTTGCTGTGTTGCCGAAGTTAAACTGGTAGACACCCGGGGCGATCATGGTTGCATAACCCCAGAGCCCGTTGGGACCTGGTCCGCCGGGAGTCGTCGTTGTTCCCTCTTCATAGACGGCCACGCGGTAGCCGGCAGTGAGTCCGGGGATTGAGCCGGCCGTGTACAGGGCCGGGTCAGCTGCAGGCGCAACGGCTACGGAGGCACCAGCCGCCGCAGTAAAAGTATTGTTCCACGGAATTCGCGTCAGTTGATCGGGGGCAGGTCCCCCGGTGGGATTGCCCGGCAGATCCTGCTGCAGCAGATTGTCGTCAAGGCGGAAGAGAATCAGCGGTGTGTTGTCTCGAGTGACGTTGTCATATCGCGAGCGGCCCGTATCAGATGATTCGACGCGGACGGCATCACCTCCAGCGCCAGGGCCACGCAGGCCGCTCGTGGTCACACGCAGGATGTTCGGTGCTGCCTGGCTGGTGATTCGGAGTGACAGCCCAGCATTCGTGCCAGTGAGGAAATGCAGCGTTTTGCCGACGTAGAAACCGGGGGTTGGATTGAGCAGACCGGGTGGGATCGTGAAGGCGGTCTCACCGCCGGCCGGAACACCGGCTGCCAGCAATGCTGCGTTCACCAGCGCGTCATTCAATTCAAGCTGCGCCGGAACTGGTGCGGGAGTGTTGATAACGGTCAGGTGATAGCCGTTGGTATTGAAACGCGTGGCCGTGGGATTAAAGACCTGAAGGTAATAGGTTTGACCAGCAACCGCGGGAATTCTGACGCGTTCGTTGGGGTTGTTCCCGGCAGCCACCGGAGGTACCGCTGAGGGATTGGCGGCATTTGGAACGCCAAATGCCGCGTTCAGCAGCGGTGAGCCGGAACCGGCAATGACTGTTCCGTCGGAATCCAGAACGCGGATGTCTATGTCACCGCCGCCAGGCAGAAGGCCGGCATAGGTATTGAAGTAGACCTGAAAGTCCAGCGTTCCGGTCTCATGGGCCACCACACGGAAGAAGTCGGAATCGTTTGGAACGAACGGATGCTCATTAAGGTCCGGAAAGATGGCCAGATTGGAGGCATTGAGTACAGGACCGGATCCAAGCCATGCTGCATTCTGCAGGCTTTCATTTTGCTCGAACAGATCCGGACCCTGCTGCAGCAGCTGCGGGCCGATCGCGGGATTCGCATTGGTCGCCACGAGCGGGGAAACGATTTCCACGTCTGCATAGGATATGTCCGGCAGCGGAATGATTCCGGCCCCGGGGATGCTGCGGAAGACTCGCAGTCGGCCTGAGTCCGGGGTGCGACTGCGATTGTGAACCACAAAGTCGGTCGCCGGCAGTTGGCCCCCGGCTGCGGAGCCCGCAAGCACCAGCGCGTCGCTGGCTCCCGGAGGTCCGCCGTTTACGTCGATCAGCAGGTTCGTTGGCAGCACCTGAGGGGCGGGGGTGGAAGGACCGACTGGGAGTGCGGGAACCACAAGGATCGTATCGTTGCCAAGCCCGCTTTCGATGCGAACGGTTTCCACGTCACCGCTGAGCACAATCGGCTGGAGTATCGTTCCAATTGCGTTCGTGACTGTGACGGTCCGGGTGGGCGAGTCCACCGTGATCACGTCATGGTTGGTCGTACCCTGAACAATGACAACGTCACCGGTTCCGGCCGCTGCGGAGACCGCAAGGCCAGCCACGCCGCTGAAGCGAACCACAGGCAGCACCCCATTTGCCTGCAGCTGCCCGGAGGCCGTGCCCTGAGGGATATAGGTGATCATGTCATCCACCGCTGTTCCGGAGAGGGTCAGCCCGAATCCGGCTCCCGAGACGATGATCTGTTCCACTGCCGTCCATGTTACGTCTGCAGGCGGGTTCACCCCATCATCATCAATTGTGGAAAGTCCCAAATCAACAATCGTTGCTCCGGTGGATGTGTAGATGATTGTGTCGCTGCCCACATCCGGAGTGCCGCCGTGCACAATTGTGGCCGATGGGCTGCTGCCAGGGATGCGGAATGTGTCGGATCCGGAATAGCCTTCAAGCACAACTCGTTCAAGGCGACTCTGCGCGATTGCCACTCGCAGTGTACCTGTAGCAAGGGCATGGCTGATCAGACCTGTCACAGGGGTGACTGTAAAATCATCGTTAGAGGCTGTTCCATCCACACTCAGCACGTCAGTGCCCGCCAACCCGTCGATCGAGATCAGCCCACTTGTGCCAAGATCGGTGTACTGCAGCGGAAGCAGGCTGTTGACCAGGATCCGGCCGTCATCGGGCTCTGTATCCGGCTGATGAATAAACGTATCGTTGGTCACACCGGCCGCGTCGCCGTAAATCGCGACCACGTCGTTGCCGTTCTGGCCGTCGTAAACCAGCGTTTCCAGCCCCCCCGGATCGAGCGCCGGAAGGCCGGGCAGTGGCGGCATCGCAAACGGACCACCGAGCTGAATACTCGTGTCAGACAACGGATTATAAATGCCGCTGCCGGATTCATTGATGATCAGCAGACCGGATTCCGCAGCCGTTGGAGTGTAAAGGATGGTATCCGGGCTGTTCTGCGGGGTTTCCAGCTCGAAACGGTCCCCGTCACTGTAGGGGCCCGCTGCCGGAGGGCCACCGGAGACCATCAGTGAGACATTCCAGTTGGCATTGTTTGGAGCCGGCGCCCGCACGATAACGTCATCATCACCTGCGCCAGCACTGATCAGCAGCAGCGGAGCATCCAGCCAGAGTATCTGGGGCCCGCTGTTGACCTGTGATGTGAAGTCCCGCACCCCGTCGGCACCTCCGTGAGTCGAAGAGTCCCGGGCGATGATCGTAATGTCGTCATCAGCGCCCGTGCCGGCGATCCATGCGCCGCCTGGACCGGATACCGTCAGGCTTTCGATGTGGTCGTAGCTGATCCGCTGATTGGTGCCGACAAGAAATGCACCCTCGTCGCTCTCGGGGCCCGGTTCAAACACCACTCCCGCTGCCCCTGCAAGCAGCAGAATTGAGTCGCCGGGAGTGATCCCGATTGGATCACCGCCATCAACAAACAGTGGAATAACGGGATCTGTGGTGATCGTGAATCCGTCATTCCCCGCCTGTCCTGCAGCCCACACAAACTCAGTGTTGGTGCCAATAAAGTTCAGTGGCTCCAGAACGCCGACGGAGAGCAGGCGGGCCGGGAGGTTCAACGTGATCGTTTCAGCAAGAGCTGTACCCTGAATTTCCAGCACATCAGAGCCACCGAGCTGGTTGATCGTCAGGCTGCCACAGTTGCTGAAGGAAATCCGGGGAGAGGAGTGGTCATTGGTGAGTGTGCCGGAGTTGATGGTTTCCGGATAGTATGTCGTGACGTCGCGCTCATTTGTGGTGGAGACGTTGACATTGCCTCCTGCTGAATTGAGATTGATTTGCTCGATCCCAATGAAGCTAATCGGGGCCGCCGGGGCTTCGGTGACAGACTGAGTAGTGAGTGCAACGGTGACAGCACCCCCCGAACCGAGAATACTCAGTGTATCGCTGCCTGAATCAGGCGTACCGGCATCCACAATCAGCGATGCAAACGGATGGGTACCGGGGAGTGAAATCAGGTCATCACCCTCCAGAGTCTGCAGAGCGAGCTGATCAATTCCCGGGGTAGCGACGAGCGGAGAGAGGAACGCGTTCTGGAGGCTGCGGATGCTGACAAGACCTGCAATACTCACCTGAACGGAGTCTGACGCGGCAGTGCCGAGGATTGTGAGCAGGTCGGAACGCCCGATCGCGTCGGCAAACGTCAGATTTGCTGCGGGACCGCTGACAGGAATATTGCTGAATGACATTGGCAGCAGCAGTCCGCCACTGTTCACTGCCGTGATGCTGCCAGCCGAGTCACTGCCGCCCGGAACGAAGCGGACAACATCAGGTCCGGCGGGCGATACCCAGGTGAGGCTGTCGGCGCCGCCCTGCCCGTTGAGTCGCAGAGTTTCCGTGGCCGTCAGGCTGATGGGAACCGCGCCAGCGCCGAAGATGAGGGCGGATTCGCTGCCGGTTACCGCTACACGGAACGCTTCGGCTGCGATTGATCCGTTGATGACCGCCTCGTCAGAGCCCGTTGTGGGATCTCCACCGTCGATGGCGATGGATGCGAGGGCTGCCGGTGTTGCGGGCCGGAGGTTGAATTGATCACTGCCGCCGAGGCCGCGAATGGTAAACGCGGACTTGTTGGCGAATTCCATCGGCTCAAATCCGTCTATCGCAACTCTGCCGGTGCTCAGGCCGAGCGGGTTCAGGGGACTCACCACACCGCTGTTTGGCCCCACGTTATAACTGATCGCATTATCAGCATCGGTGCCGTTCACTGTGAGTGTAGCAGCTGTCACCAGATCGATGATGGGTTCGAGTCCCGAAAATGTCACTGTCTGGATCTGCAGCAGGGGAGCAGCCGCGGTGTGAACGACACGTCCGTCGCCGGGGTTGGGGCCGACATTGTAGTCTGCTCCGCCGACCGCAGTGCTGCCGGTAAGCAGCAGTGAGTCGCGTCCAATGCCGCCGTCAAAATTTATGCCGCCGGGCAGAGACAGTAAACCGCCGCTGTTGTCAATGTGCAGCAGGTCATCGCCGGAATTGCCCAGAAGCTGCAGGTTGTCGAATGTGGCGGGCCCCGCAATCAGTGTGAAGTCCACTGGCAACCATGCCGTTCCACCGCCCGGGTTGCCGCCACTCACGACCGTCACCGCTGCGAAGTTCCCCGCCCGCTGGATGTCGATCCGATTATTGCCTGCTGGAGTGATGATATTGAGCTGATCGACACTGCCTCCACCGGAAACTGTCAGGTCGCCTGCCTGGCCATTGAGCGAGGTCACGCGCAGTTGTGTATTACCCCCTCGCCGCTGCAGCAGAGCGGACACAGGGCTTAGCGGTGTGTAGTCCAGTGAATCCGGGCTAATACCACACGTCACATCAATCGTATCGCCGTCGTCGAGCCCGCCTGTGTCAGCCGCATTCAGGCTCAGCAGAGACAGGCCGCCGGGAGCACCGAGGCCATTCACAAACATGGCGTCTGAGGAACCGTCCGAGCCCGTGATCGCGAGGGCCTCGAGACCCGTGAAGTTGACCGGATTGGCACCGGTGGAGAGGATCGTCGAAGAGTTCAGATCAACGGTTGTAACGGCATTGCTGACAGGCAGGAATTCAGCAGAGTCGCTGAATTGACCGCTTTCGCCCCCTTCGATGCGGATGGGAGTCAGCTGGCCGCCCGAACTGAGTGGGTTGAACTGCAGCCGGAATGTGTCATTTCCCGCCAGTCCGGCAAGTACCATCTGGTCTGTGGAAACCACATGGCCTGAAAATACGGGCGTATAACTTATGGTTCCTGTTGTCAGTGAAATCCCCGGGAGAGTTGCCGGTGCAGCGGCAGGTGTGGTGCGAGCAGTGACCGTAAACAGGTCGTCACCTGCTGTTCCGTTAACGATCAGCGTGTCCCCGGCAGTGGTCGCGGCCACAATCGCCCCGGCGATACCTGACCATGTCACGGGAACAAACGCGAAGGCTGGCCCACCCACAGCCTGGCCCTGCATACTGCCGGAATCCCCGGAAGTTCCTGGGGTCCACGTAAACGTGTCCGTGGCAGCGGTTGCTGCGAAGTTCAGCTGCTCATTGTCGGCAATTCGGTCAGCGATTTGCAGCTCTTCCGTGCCACTGAACAGCACTGGCACGAAGCCGGGAGTTATCGCAGAAAGGCTGCCGCTTCCGGTTCCCGCGGGCGTCACAAGCAAATTATCAAACACGCCGGCGCGGCCGTTGACCAGCAGGCTGTCGCTGCCAGTGGGATCTCCGCCATTTACCACGATAAACGCGAGTCCGGAGGGAGTGATTGGGTTGTTAATGCTGACCTGATCACTTCCACCTTCGCCGTTGATGATCAGCGAAGATTTATTTGAAAAGACAAGGATTTCCTGATTGTCGACAGCGACTGTACCGCTGAATGACGTGACGGGAATGAGCAGCCCCCCTGGTCCGCCGCCAAGGCTTGATGTGGGGGCTGTCAGCACATCGCCGATCAGGTAGCCAGCCCCGTCTGCCGTGAGGGCGACATTCGCGACCGTGCCTCCCGAAACGGTGACGTCTGCCCGCGCGCCAGTTCCGGAGCCGCCCGTCAGTGGAACATTGAGGTAGATTCCGTCGGTCAGATAGTTGCCACCGTTGATGATCGTTCCGAGAGTACCGACTCCATAGTCGGTGTAATAGCTGATGCTGTTGGAGGCATTGCCTGCATTCACAGTTACCGAAGCGGCATTTGTGAAATCAAAGACGGGCTCAAGACCAATGAAGTCCACGATACCGATGCCATTGCTCAGAGTGTGCTCAGTGCGACCACTTCCGGGAATTGGACCGGGGGTGTAGACAACCGAACGAAGCGGTGCCGGTATTTCCGGCGGATCGTTGAAGCTCAGTGAGTCCCGGCCGGCGCCGCCGTCCCACGTCAGGTGCCCCGGTACCAACCCGGAGGCATACGGCCACTGCACGGTCACGGAGTCGTCGTCAGCCCCCCCAGCCACCGTAACATGCGGACCTGTGGTCCCGCCGGGGGCCGGAATGGCTGTGTTCAGAATCGTCATGGAGTCGTTGCCGCCGAGCATGTCGAAGGCGATTGACTGGAATGGGCCTGTCGTTCCCATCGGAGTCGTGAAGCCACGCAGGCGATAGAGCAGGCGGCCGGAATCCGCGTCGCGGACGGTGACCATCGGGTCAGAGATTGCACCCGAGGCGGAAAAGTTCACCTGAAAAGTGTCATTTCCCGAGACCTGTGTTGTGCCGGGATCGGTTCCATGGATAAACAACCGGTCTGTGTCACTGACAGCACCATCGTCGTCGACGACAATGATGTCTGTGTTGCCGATCCATGCAACGACAGCAGTTGTACTGCCGTCAACTCCGCTCAAAATGCGAACTTCTCCGTTATCAGGTCCGCTGGGCTGCAGCAGAATGTCGTCAGAAGTCACCCCGCCACCGAACACGTTCAGTCCGGTACTCACACCGATTGCGGTGTGTACTATCAGCAGGTCAGAGGGGTCGCCATCGGTGGACGCTGGGCTGCCTTCGTTGAAAATCGTCTGCAAACCCCAGCCTCGGGGAGCATTTCCTCCGGGGCCCCCGGCGTTGTCCGCGAAGGGAGTGATTTCGAGCGAATCAAGGTTGGCCACCGGGGGGCCTGTCGGTGTGTCAGGCGCCAGCGGATTGGGGTTGTTGAGATTCTGGCCGCTAAGGTCAAAGCCATAGACGTTCAGACGGTTCACACCATCAACAAGAATTGGGCTACTGCCGTTGATGGAAAGTGCCAGCTCCTGCACCCCTCCGTCAGCCGATCCGCCGGGATCGACATCAACACCCAGTACACGGAAAGCATCGGTTTGATCAACTGTGGGGTTGTTCTGGTCGCCGATCAGGTTGAGAGTACCGTTTCCGGGGTACAGGCGAGTGCGTTCGATGGAACTGAGAATGGCGGTGTAAGGTGAGTTTCCTGGTGCGATTGTCACGTGCGGAGGTGTGGATTTGTCGGACCAGATACTGAAGCTCTCCGGGGTGCTCATACTGAGCTGATCACCGGCCGGGAATCCGTCCGTTGCAAGCCCACCAGGAACGGGAAGATTGCCGTTCACTGCAATGGAGAATTGGGAGTGCAGTGTGACAAACAAATTGTCTGCAATTCCGGACGGGCGAGCACCCAATTCGTCGCCGCCGTTCAGGATCAGTCCGGGGCGAATCACTGGTGCGGTGCCGTTGATGAATGAGGCGGCGGCAAGGGTGACCGGCACAAGCGGTCCGGATATATTGTTACTTCCTGTGATTTGATTAGCTGCTGAGGCGAAGCTGCCCATGTCGAGGTCGCTGGCAGTCGCGCCGTTAAATGACAGAGCGTCATAGGCATTTCCAGCTCCAGCGCCAGCAGTCAGCACACCGGACCCGATTCCGAGATTGAAGACATCCAGTCCCGCCGTCTGGGCTACACTGTCAATCAGATGATTTTCACTGACACCCTGGATCACAGCGCGGTTGCCGATGACGGTCGAACCGCTGCCGTCCAGAATCAGCCCGGAAGTGGGCGAAATACCATTGATCAGCATGTCAGTGCCATCCCCGCCACCTGCCCGGCCAGGCAGATTCCCGGCCAGACTGTCTGCGGGCACCACTGCCCCCGGGTAGGCCGTATACGGATTGCCGTTGAGGAACACAAAAGCGGAACTTCCTGCCAGCAGTTGCCCGGAGAGGCTGGGAGCAAATGCTACCGTCAGATCATCGTCGGAGGTGCGCCCGGTGACGGTTACCAGATCGTTGGGAGCTCCCATGGAGTCGAAGCGAAGAGTTTCCATGCTGCGTACGCTGAGCGGCAGTAATCCGCCGTCTTCGGGGCCAAACAGCCCCGCGTTGATCGTTGAGGCGAGTATGTCGAGGTCACCCGGTGAGTCGAGAATGTCATAGTTCAGCGAACGGGAAAACGCCGCATTACCATCCACTACCGTCAGGCGATCGCGATTGGCGGAATCAGCCAGCGGGTTTCCATTGCCCTCAATCCGCACCGATGTTGTGGGGCTGACGAAGCCGGTACTGCCTATATGCGAGGTGATCAGCAGACTAAAGTCGTCATTGCCGTCAAATCCCTGAAAGAGATTATCGGCACTCAGATTGTCGGCGTTGATCAGCACATTATCGTTGCCCTCGCGAGCATCGATCGAAGTGGAAACGGACGCAGTTGTGTCAAATACGCGAATGGCGTCTGAGCCCTGGGAAGCGCGAATTCTGAGCACTTCGAGGCGGTCGCCGACATCACCAAGCGAATTGGTACCGTGCTGATAGTCGATGCTGGCGGGGGCAAAGCCGGAGATACGTGTGGTGGGGGCGAAGTCCACGAAGCCATCCAGCGGGAATCCGGCAACACCAATTGACCCAATGGTGGCAGTTGCAGCGAGGGCTGCGTCTCCGGAGGCGTCGATGTTCAGGGTATCCTGTGCGTCGGGACCCGCGTTTGGTGCATGATCATGGGCGACCAGAATTGAGCCGAGGATGGATGTCATGGTACCCGAGTAGACTGCGGCATCGAATGCGGCCCGCGTATTACCGATGGTGACGACGTCGTCGGCACCATCATTCGTGTAGATCGCATAGCGGGTTTCCGCTGCCGTGGAGAGGACATTGATAGTATCGGAGACCTGGGTTCCGCCGTACGCAAAGGTTTCAATTTGAGACCATGAGATGGGTGCCGGCGCTGCGCCGGTCAGTGAAAATGAATTCAGCGTCACAACAGATGTGGCCGGGCCTGCGGCGTTGGTCAGCAGCACTTCGTCGTTGTCCGCCGCGGACTCGCCGCCCACAAACACTATCGGGCTGTTAATCTGCGCAAGACTGGATGAGCCAGCGGGCGCGATGGCAAGAAAGTTGTTCAGACGATCGTCGCCGCCCTGGCCGTACAGCCACGTGTTGAAAGCGCCGGAGTTGGAAATGGCGGAGAAGCGATCCGGAGCATTGTCGTCAGGAACGACTCCGAGAATCGCCGGATCTCCGTTACCGAATACTTCAAGAGCAGCGAGCCCGGCGGCCGGGACTGTGTAATTGAGCGTGGCAATGTCCGCGCCCCCGTTAAGATGCAGTCGAACGACATTCTTATTCGCGAAACGGAAGGTTTCAAAGGTGCCTGAAAGATCCACAACCCGGAGTGAAACGCCTCCAGGAAGCAGTCCCCCGTCTTCAATTCGAATATTGTCGGCAAATGCTGCATTCCAGACGACGTCGAAAATCGGTACGAAGACGTCTGTATCGGCGGGTTCAAGGCCCGTGAAATCGACGATCATTTCATCGCCGCTGGGGGGGAGGCTGGCACCAGGCCCCATATTGCCGTCCGGATCGAGAATCCATCTGCCGGCATCCTCGGTAGCGCCGACGCGATAGGTTTCGCGAGCTGTAACCCCCAGTCCTCCCGCCGGCGTACCAATCACTGCCAGCGTATCGCCGTTGGGCTCGCCACTGTTGGTAGGTCCGTTGCCGGCAAACAGGAACGTCTTCGTGACGAGTCCATTCGCGTGGTTGATGGTCAACTGATCCGCATCCGTTCCGCCGATGATCCTCAGCGACGAAATCCCGCTGTACAATTGGCGGGAGAACAGTTGTGGACCGGGCCCACTGGTGGTGTCGAAGTCGATCAGCACCTCAAGGTATATTCCGCTCAGGTCACGCTGCACGACGATTTCGTTCGGGCGACTGTTTTGGCTGCCGAGTGTCGTCATGTCCGGAGTGGTCAGGTCGAGCAGATCGCTGAGGCTGGCGGTTGGACCGGGCTGAACGGTCTCCATCGAGGTAAAGCGGACGGTTCCCAACGGTGGTGAGATGATGCTTCCGTCCCCGGGGCCGCTGATTGATTTGACGGCGTCACCCGTGCCTCGCCACGTCAGCGAGTCTCCCGGGGAAGTGGGGAGCGTCGGCAGATTTCCATGCAGCTCCTGTGAGGTGCCCAAAAGCGGGGTGGACAGAAAAGTATCAGACTGCGTTCCCGCAAAAGTCCGCAGTACTTCGATCGTATTGAAGTTGATCAGGACGCCTGCAGATCGACTGACGGTCCCGGGAATAATGTCGTAGGTATTTGCGTTTGTATCGAGGTCGTCGCGAAGTTCAAGAACATCAATGTCCGGACCAGCGCCACCGACAACGTAGAGCGGACCGGCGAAGGAATCGAGCGAGCTGCTGCCGCCGGTGGCAGTCACTCCGGCCTGAATCAAATCTGCTCCGAGGGATCCATCGATCAGCGTAATCGAACCGTTTCCGGGAGTTGCCTGAACGTGCAGGTTATCTGCTGCACTGCCTCCAAATAGACGAACCACCGAGCCTGGCCACCACGCGGGATCAAGAGCATCCAGCGACATGGTGTTTGAGAAATTAAAGCTGCCGGCGACGAGGAGTGAGTTCAGCGGATTCGTGAATTCGGTGAATTCAAATGTGGATCCCGCAATAGCCGACGTATTGACGGTGTTGCCATTCGGGTCTGGTCCAAACCCGTCATCCTGGATCAGAACATCGGGGTTAACAACATTTGGGAGGTTGAACAGGATGTCATTGACCGTTCCCACGTTGATCAGCACAGGCTCCAGTCCGGTAAAGGAAATAGGAATGCCGTCGAGACTCAGATTGCCACTGCCTGCGTCGGTAAGAGTGCCCTGAATCAGCGAAAAAGCTCCGCCCAATATCTGCAAGGTATCAATACCTGATCCGCCGCCCCCATTGAAGGAGATGGCGGCGGTGATTGGATTGGGGGTTTCATGAACGACCAGCGAATCGCTGCCCGCGAGTCCATTGACGGTGATGCTGTCGGGATTAAGCACCATGACTGGGATGGCCGGGGTGCCATTGAGCGTGCCGCTGATTTGCACGTACGCACCCATCGGAGTCAGCTGCAACTGATCAGCTGCGGACGATCCATTGACGAAGATCTGTGTGCTGTTCAGAACCTGCAGGCTGCTGCCGGGTTCAAAATTCTGCAGCAGCACAGTCGTGGCACCCCACGACAATGTACCTCCGTAACTCAGTACCGGCGGGCTCCCGGCGGAAAGCCTGTCAACCCCTGGAGTTGCTGAGGGGGAAGGAGTCCATGTGGCGGCAAGGCTGCTGGTGGTGTTCACAAGCAGCTGGTCGGTTCCGAGCATGCCGTCAATCTCAACGGGTACACCGAGATCCCCATTGATTTCAATAATGTCATCAGATGCGCCGGCAAAGACGAGGATTGGCAGTGAGGGGGTGAAACTGTAAGACCAGGTGTTTCCACCCGCGCCAGGAACCGTTATGGGAATTGTTTGGGCAGCGTCCGCATAGGCTGTAACCGAAACTGTGACTGAGAGACCGGTACGGCTGATCTGGATGCGGTCGTGAGCGCCGGTTCCGGAAACGAAGGAGTAACCTAAGTTGGGGCCGACATGAGGATCGGTGGCCAACTGGTCCCACGGAGTCTGGTCGCCATCCCGGGCGACGAGAGAGTTGTAGTTCACCAGTCCGCTCGGTGGCGAATTGTCGTTACCGCGGATCATTGGGTAACGCGAGAAGGCAATCGAGGAGGTGGTGTCATTGGTGTTCAGATAGGAGGTAACTTCCGAGAGATGCAGCAGATCTGTGGCTGCATTTCCGGACGGATTCGTCAGTGAGTGCTGGAGGCCAAAATTGTGTCCTGCCTCATGAGCGATGTTGTTCATGGTGTTGAAATTGTATCCGAACGTCGTGTCCGTGAAGACCAGCGCCACGTCGTCATGCAGGTTCTGGGCCCGGGTCAGGTCGGCCAAATCAAGTCCGTCGTCCGGCGAAAGTCCGCCACCATCGGGCCCATAGACTTTTTCATGTGGGCCACCTGGATCAGCGATGAACTGCGCGACGAAGATGTAAGCGTCTTTTGATTCGAGAGGTCCGGCCTGCAATGTGGCAATCACATCAGACATGCTGGCGGCAGCAGTTACTGAGCGACCGTCGGGTGTGGTTTGTGATGTGGTTGTCAGGTCAATTACCTGAACGTCGAGCGGACGATAGGCCCGAATCACGTTCGCCATCATCGCGGCCCGATCCTCGGGGGTGAACATCTGCCTGACAATATTGAGGCTCGTTCCGTCTGCATAGCCGGCAGTACTGGTGAGCTTCGGGCCGAGAATATCCTGGTTGCTGTCCGGGTGGTTGTAGACGTTGTAAAGATCACCGAGCGTAGTGCTCAGAGTGCCGCCGGGAAAATTATCACCCCAGTCGACAAACAGGTATGCAGTCAGCAATGACCGGTGTTCCAGAGATTCGGCCGGAGTCGATCGTGGGGTTCGGCGACTCTTCAACCGCAGTGGTTGTTTGCGGAATTGCGCCCGTCGGGAGAAACCCTTGAGTGATCGCAGCCAGTTCCTGAATATCATCGTGAAGGACTCCTGTGGATACTGAAACAGCCCGGCAAATGCTCGGAGTGCGGAATGCAAAAAAGCAGCAGCTGCGTCGTTGCTCACAAGGCAGCAAAGTCATCCTTCTACGACTCATTTCCTGCAGTCACAACAGCTTTCGCAGTCGTCCTCAACGGAACTCGGGCTAGTCCCCTGGCGACTTTTGTTAAGTGCTCAGGGATTGCCGCCAGTCTCATGACTGCAGCAACAGTGACCGCACGCCGGAATCTGAGGACCGCGCAGCAACCATCGTGGAACTCCGGATTTTTCGTTCAGCCGGAATGTGCGGGTTGAGTGGCGGGAACTTCCGAAAAAACAGAGGATTTTTTACTGTTTTGCTCCCATCGACAGGGTAGCCTGACCGCAGATGACCGAGATGATCCTGGAACCCAAACGTGGCGTAGATAAGCAGGTTGAGGGCAATGAAACTTCTGATTACGGGCGGCGCGGGATTCATTGGCAGTCATTTGGCCGAACACAGCCTTCAAAAAGGCTGGCAGGTGGCTGTCGTCGATGATCTCAGCAGTGGTCGACGTGAAAATGTGCCGGCCGGCGCCGTGTTTCATCAGGTTGATATTCGCGATGAAAACACGTTGCGGCAGGTCTTCGCTGAATTCCGGCCGGACGTCGTCAGCCACCAGGCGGCACAAGCCAGCGTTTCCGTGAGTGTTCGCGAACCACAGCGGGATGCGGCCGTGAACATCCTCGGTTCACTCAACATCCTGCAGTGCTGCGTCCGACAGAATGTTCGCCATCTGGTCTTCGCCAGTACCGGCGGAGCGATCTATGGCGAAGTTCCGGAAGGTACTCGGGCTGGAGTCGACACCCCACCCGTGCCGCTCAGCCCCTACGCCTGCAGCAAATTCGCAGTGGAAAAATATCTGGAGTGCTTCCGCCGCGAACACGGCCTGAACTCCACCGTTCTTCGCTACGCCAACGTCTACGGCCCGCGTCAGGATCCCCATGGGGAAGCTGGCGTGGTTGCCATCTTCTGCAATCGGATGCTCGCCAATGAGCCTGTCAGGGTCTTTGCCCGTGCAGTGACCGGAGACCCCGGCTGCATCCGGGACTATGTCTACATTCGCGACGTCGTCAAGGCTAACCTTGCCGCCATGGAAGGTCGCATCTCCGACCGCGTGCTGAATGTCGGCACCGGCTGTGAAACCAATACGCTGCAGTTGGCCGAACACCTTCGCAGCCTGCTCGACAGCCGCAGTGAAATTCAGTTCGACGGTATTCGCGCCGGCGATGTTCAGCGATCACTCCTGAATGCTGATCGCCTCACGGAACTGCTCGGGCCTCCCGTTACGGTGGCAGAAGGACTCGCAGAGACCGCCGCGTGGTTCCGCAGACGGACTCATTGAAGCGCTGGCACACGTCTTCAGGTATCCGCAGCCTGCAGCCCACGGTTATCAGCCCTTTGCCGGCTCGCGGGTGGGCTTTTCCACAATACGCCGACTTTTCATCTCAAAACGAGGCAATTCACCCGGATTCACGGCTCGGACGTCAACGGCAAAGCCCAGCCGGACCTTTAGCTGTGAACGCAGACGTTCGACGAGTTCGGCCAGCGAATTCACTGCTGTTTCCGATGGCTCAATCACAACACACAATTCACGCATCTCTCGGACGGTGCTCAGCTCCAGCTGAAACTCTGCAATTTCCGGAATCCCACGCACCACCGCCTCAATGCTCGTTGGGTAGACGTTGTTGCCTCGGACAATCACCATCTCATCAACCCGGCCCAGAATGCCACCCTCCAGCCACTTCAATTGCCGTCCGGCAGGGTCAGGCTGCTGACTGCAGCAAACCAGATCGCCGGTGCGGTAACGCAGCAACGGGCTGCCGATACGGCCCAGCGTCGTGATTACCAGTTCTCCGGTTTCGCCTGGCGTCACTGTTTCGTCTCCACCGGGCCGCAAAATCTCCGCGATGCACTCCGTTTCCAGCAGATACAGGCCGCCCTCCCGATCCTCGCTTTCAGTTGCCAGAGAACCGGCTTCGGTCATACCCCAGTGATCAATGACGCGGGCGTCCCAGAGGTCAGAGATTCGCTTTCGGGTGGCCGGAATTGTGCCTCCGGGCTCACCCGCCACAATCAGCATTCGCACTGAAGACTCTGTCAGGTCAATTCCCTCTGCGGCAGCCACCTCGGCCATTCTGAGTGCATAGGTTGGAGTGCAGCAAACAACTGTGGCTTCGTTCTCCAGCATCGCTCTCAACCGCAGGGAAGTCGACATCCCGCCTCCGGAAATGCAGAAATTCCCGAATCGTAACGCTCCTTCGAAGGCCGCCCAAAAACCCAGAAAAGGGCCAAATGAAAAGGGAAAAAACAAGCGGTCCCACGAATTTAAACCGGCAAGAGTGTAGATTTGCTGCCAGCACGAAAGCAGCCAGTCCCAGCTGTCCTGAGTATCCATCCAGCGCAGTGGACGGCCGGTTGTCCCTGAGGTCTGATGCAGACGCCGGTAACGGGTCGATGGATAGGTCAGGTTTGAACCGTAAGGTGGCTGCGAGTCCTGATCGGCAACCAGATCCTGCTTGCTGCAGATCGGTAAACGCCGCAAATCCTCGAGACTCTGCAGAGATTTGACTGACACACCCGCCGCCTGCAAACGTGTTGTCCAGAAACGATTGCGGGGGATGATGGTCTGCAGAAGCAGTTGCAAACGCTGCAGCTGCAATTGCTCAATCCGGGAGCGATCCTGCCATATGGAAGCAAAGTCAATAGGTTCGGGATGCACGCTTGAAGGTACCTGATCCGGATTCTGGTGTTGGCCGCCGCCAGTGGTGAACGGCAGCAGAAGGCTACGTCCCCGAATCCTACTCGACACCGCCCCGAAGTCGCAAATCCGGGGCCAGATCAGTCGACCGGTTCCCGCAGGGAATCTGAGTTGTCCCACGGCAGCCAAAGCCGGCCGGTTACTCCCTGTTCACAGTTGTCCCTGGCCCCGCCGCCCCATCCTCGATGTCACGACTCTCTGCGGAACCCGGCACTGCTCCCTCAAGACGCCGAATTCTCAAGCGGCGAAAGTGCACCTCCGCCCCTTCACTCTGAAGTGCCAGATGACCTGAAGCTGGCTTCGCCCCGGTGATCTCACCAACTCGACGGCCATTCACCTCTACCGACACTCGCCCGGAACGACACACAATTCGACATTCATTCCACTGCCCAATCGGTCGGGCCGCGCTCGTTTCAAGCTCCAGCACGTTGTCTGAACTGGCGTCGCCACTTGGGAAAATGCTGCCCGCCTTCGGCTGGTGCAACTGAATCTGAATCGAAGTTGGCCACAAACGCTCTTCCGGCTGAGTAAACAGCAACAACCCACTGTTGCCATCGGGGTCCCGGGGAAATCGCCACTCCCCATGCAACTCAAAGTCACTGTATTTCTCTGTCGTCCACAGAAACCCCCGAGGCTGGCCCGTACAGATCAGTACCGGCTCTGAACCTTCGACCGTTCGCTGAAGACTCCAGACTGAGTTCCCCTCCGCTCCCGAAACTCCCAAAGTGTCCTGAGGGAACGCCTTCCATCCCGATGGCAGGCCGTTTTCCAGAAGGTTGAGCCAGGAAGGGGCCTCCGCCGCCGCCGCCGTTTTGTCCCCTGCCGCTTCCGGCACTGCTGGCTCCTGACCCCGCGCCGGCACCGCAAGAATGCAGATCAACACCAGTTTCGGAATGGCGCCACGTCTCAAAATGAGACGTGACAGATCCCCGATAACACTGCGTCTGCCTGCGTCATGGACGACTGGCTGATTCATAAACGGGTATTGGAGGGAAGGAAACGGGCCAGGCAGGACCAATGCTGCAAGACCGGCCATTTTCTGCGATTCCAGCCGCCAAAAGCAAGCCGGCGGGCCCCAATTCATCCGCAGGTCCGTCAAATTCGGACGTGGTGTGCCCTTTTTGAAACACACCTGCTGCCCATTGTCAACGGTTAACGGAGGTAACGCTGCCGCTTTACAACGTGATTCTCAAGGTGAACACATCCTTCAGCGAATTCCCCACGAGTGCGGGCCCGCCAGAAATTTTTGTATTTCTTTAAGTTGTTTAATCGTAGCAGTTTACGTCTGTTTTTTGGGCGGTTCAGGGGAGCTCTTTCGGCACGTTCAAAAGGGATTGGAGCGCCTTTCGCCACTACCCAAAAGCGTCAGACAACCTGCGGTAAACCAGGACGACAGACTTCTGCAGACGTCCGTTCTCCACGGTAGACCCGCTTCGCTGCATCGGGATCAGATTGATTCGCGTCGAAACGTCTCAATCTCACTTTTCGGCCCCGAAAGGCGACGCTCAAGGAAAAAGCGAAGTGGTCGTCCGGCAAGTTTCATTCATCTCTCTCACAGACACAGAAAAAAGAAAAGAATTACGACCATGAAGAATTTCATCAACGACGAATCCGGCGTTATCCTGTCCGCAGAACTCGTGCTCGTTGGCACGATCCTCGTCCTCGGAATGATCGTGGGTCTGGTTGAACTCCAGTGCTCCATCATCGGCGAACTCAGCGACCTGTCCAGCGCTCTTGGTAACGTCGACCAGAGCTACAGCACCTCCGGCTTCATCAGCTACAAGGCTTCCGGTGGCGTGAAGAGCCGCACCTACGGTGCTTCTTACTACGACAACGTTGACGTCTGCGACTGCGACTCCAACCTCGAAATCGTCTGCGACGACGCTGGCGAGAAGTAATCACCCCGGTTTGAGAATTGCTGCATCCCCCCGCGGCAACTCAAATCTTAAAAGGCACCGTCTCCTGACGGTGCCTTTCTTTTTTTGTGCTCCGGAAACTGCTCACTCGCTGCCACCGTTCGAGCTATGGCCGAACCCGTGGGCGGGTAACCAAGACAGCGCCGGCAATGCCCAATCTATCAATGCCGCGCAAAAGTGATCAGAGCGATAGTCGGCCGGTGAGACGCCTGCCGCGGTCGGCTTGAAGCGACTGTCTGTGGGAAGAAGGAGAGGGACGATCATCCTGTCCGGCAGATAAATCTTCCACCTGCCACACCTCTTCCTCTCCGCTGCGGCGTCTACACAGTCATGCTGCCAGTGGCCACTCTGCAGACGAGCGAACTGATGTGAAACGGCAATTCTCGCCGGCAGACCGATCATGAGTCACGGCGATCGTGTCCAAAGACACTGTGAGCAAAGCCATTCTCCTCAAGCGATGCACAGTCTCTGGAAAACTGTACACGCCACATTGCGAGTCTTGTCCCGACTAAAGACGAACACAAAAGATCGTCTGTCAGACCGCATGCGGTATTCAAACGGCTGTTCACACTGCCGGCTCTGACCGGCGCTTTCCCTGCAATGATCAGGGCTTTGCGCCTTCCGGCAGCACCAACTCATTGAGCTTGTTGGCTGCGACTTCCGGCGGAGTTCCGGAATCCCACGACAGTGGAGCCGTACGGCCTTCGGCGTAGGTCGTCTCCATGGGACCCCACACTTCGTCCACCTTCTCGCTGAAGAAATCACCAATCAGCAGATCGGTGATCCTGCCCTTCAGGTTCGGGTAGTTGCGAACAAAGTTTCCGAAGTTGAAGCCATCGTAGAATTCGCAAACCAGTCGCCTGATTCGATCGATCCCACGATTCAGCGCCGGACCCCAACAACCCAGACGTGCTTCCGAGAGATCGTTGGCCGCGAGAGCATCCACGATTCCGTCTGCCGCCATTTCTCCCGACTTCAACGCCAGCATCAGGCCTGACGAATAAAGAGGATCAAGGAAGCCGAAAGCGTCGCCTACCAGAACCCAACCCGGGCCGGCCACTCGGGAGCAGCGATACGAGAAATCACGGGTGGCAAAGTATCCGGAAACACGTTGTGCTCCGGCCAGTCGCTCGGCAACACCAACGCACTTTGCCACTTCTTCCTGATAGGTCTGTTCGTGCGAGCCGCGACCTTTGAAGAGATCGTCGAACGGGGCCACGATTCCAACACTCGCCCTGTTGTCGTGCAGAGGGATATACCAGAACCATCCCTTGCGGTCGGTTGTTTGCAGAATGACCGTCGCACCCTCGTCTCGCCCGGTATCCCGATGACAATTTTCCCAGTAGGTCCAGATTGCGCCCTTATTGAGCACCGGATCCCAGGTTCGCAGATTCAGCCGATTCATGAGCATCCCGCTCTGACCGCTGGCATCGACGACCACTTTCGCTCGCACTTCACGCAGAACGTTGTCTTCCGTGCGAACGCGGATGCCCACCGCCTGCTCATTTTCAAACAAAACATCCAGAACTCGCGCCCCCTCGTGGGCTTTCACCCCGTGATCACGGGCGTTATTCAACATCAGCAGGTCAAATTCGCTTCGCACGACCTGCCACGTCTGCGAGCATTCGTGGGGGTTATTATCCTCGAAATAAAAGGGCGCGGACGCCTTGCCGTTGGGAGTGACGAACTGGACACTGCGTTTTTTCACAAATCCGCTGGCCTTCATCTTATCCAGCATATTCAGCCGCTTGAGCGTCCAGTAGGTCTCTGGAATCAGGGATTCACCCACGTGGAACCGTGGGAATCTTTCCCGCTCGAACAACGAAACCCCATAGCCCCGCTGGGCAATCAGGGTGGCAACGGTAGATCCCGCCGGCCCGCCCCCAATCACGACCACGTCAGTATGTTCCACGACAGCCGGAGTGATATTGACCATAAGTCGAATTCCAGTTTGGCTTTGCGAAAACGATGCGGCTCAGTTTCTGACAGCTGGGAGGTACTACCTGCGCCCCGGCCAGATCCTAGACCTTGTGGCAATAGTTGTCCAGACAACTGTTTGTTCGGCAGGCAGCGAAACCCAGCTTTGCAAAAGCCTCGCAGGTCAAAATCGTTCAACTGCCGCGATGGCCGCAGCTGGGCCTGTGGTGGTGTGATAACCGAGGGTTTTCAGGTATTCCTGATCTCCCCCCGGGGTGCTCGCGGTGAGAGAGACGTTGAGAGTGCCTTCGGTGTGCATGCGGGTGGTGCTCAGGGCATCGGTGAGCGGCATGTTGAACAGCACTGCTGCTCTGAGGATGCTGAAGACCGTGTTCGGAATCCTGCGTCCTCCAGCACCGCCCATGGCAAACAGCGATTGGCCATTGCGGGTCACTATGCAGGGGACCATGTTATGGAGCGGTCGTTTGCTCGGGCCCGGACAGTTTGGATGCCCTGGATTGGGGTCAAACCGGGACATGCCGTGGCCCAGCGTCAGTCCCAGTCCGTCTACCGTCACTCCGGAGCCGAAGCTGCCACCATGAGTCAGGGTTAATGCGATCATCAAACCCTGATCATCCGCAGCACTGATGTGAATAGTTCCGGACTGTGTGTTGGCTTTCAGTCCGTGTTGGAGTATGTATTTCTCTTTGGCCGCCTTCGCGGCGGCCAGAGCAGTTTGCTGTGCATGCTCTGGCGACAGAAGTGACGTGGCCAGCTCTGATGCAGACGTAGCGGGGAGGTCGCCAGTGAGCGTCAACCGATCGCGCCAGGCTATTCGCATGATTTCGATGATGGCGTGGAAGTATTCGGGGGAATTAGTTGGCAGTTCTGTCGGCAGGCAATGTTCGGCATGGAGCATTTGCAGTGTGCTCAGGCCACCCGCGGTAAGCGGCGGAGTAAGCACGGTGTAGTCGCCGAGTCTCAGCGACAATGGTTCGACGGTGCGGGCTGAATAGGCCGCAAGGTCAGCTGCGGTCACGAGTCCGCCGTTGCGGGCGAATCCGTCGGCAATCCGAGCCGCAACGCCGCCCTTGTAGAAGTCGTCCACGCGGTTTTGGTTGGCGAGTGTTTCGAGGAGTGTGGCGAGGTCAGGATTGCGAAAGATTTCTCCGGCAGCGAGGGGCTTATGATTGCGGAAGTAAAGTTTTTTCGACCCGGGATCAGACCGAAAGATGGGGCGGTTGGCAATGGTTTTGGCGAGTGATTCCGGCCATGGAAAACCATCGCGCGCCAATGTTACTGCGGGCTGCACCAGCTCCGGGAAGCTGACAGAGCAAAACCGGTCGATAAGCAGTTGCAGCCCAGCCATGACTCCCGGAACACCCGCGGACAACCATCCGGAATCATTGATCCGTCCCCTGACAGTACCATCCGGACCGGGCTGGAAAATATCGGCAGTGATGGACTGCGGAGCGGCCGAATTTGCGTCAATTGCAATGATCTGTTTTCCACCATCCACAGCCACAATTGCGCTCAATCCGTACCCTCCAACCCCAGTCTGGCCTGGGGCGAGGACCGTAGCCAGCAGTGCTGTGGCCACCGCGGAGTCGACAGCGTTGCCCCCGGGGAATACTTCAAACGCAACCCGCGGATCTGTTGTTCGCCCCTGCACTTGCGGACCTGAGGCCGCCTGCCAGCGACGACTCCTCAGTATGCTGAGAGGTCCTGCCAGAGCGACGGCAGCAGAGCCATTTCGCTGTAGAAAACTTCGGCGATGCATTGCCGCCGAAGAAGTCGAATCCTGGTTCATGATTCCAGCCTTTGACGGGGGATGCCACGACCCCGCGGTGAGCCGCCAAATTCACGGCCGCGGGCGAGCGGGGGGCGGGATCCTGGGGCGATGCTGCGAAGTATTGCGGCCGGGTGGCATGTTTTAAAGCCACGCGATGATCCTGCGTGCTCATGTTTGCAGTGTGGATTCCAGTATTGCGGCTGCAATTGTCAGTTGTCCGGCGGCGAGTCCGGCGTCGTTGATGGGAATCTGGCCGGGGAGCAGGCATTGGTGGCCTGCGGCCTGTAGTCTGACTGCAGTGCGTTCGGTAAGCACTCGATTCTGGAAACAGCCTCCGGTGAGCGCCACTGGCAGCGCTGGAAAACGACGGGCGACGGTAACCACCGCCTCGGCAATTGCGAAGTGTACGATTCTGGCCAGGTATTGCCCTGCCCTGCCCTGCTCCGCCGCGGCGAGTATTGTCCTCACAAGTGGTCGCCAGTCGATTGTCGGGGGAGACGTCTCAACGATTGGAAGGAGTGCCTGCAGGAATTCCGTTGATGGCAGCTGTTCACTGCCGGGGGTTTCGTCTTCGGCAGCCGCCAGTTCTTCGAGCTGAATTGCTGCGGCGCCTTCAAACCCTGCTGTGTGGATGCCGAGGATCAGGCAGGCGAGTGCATCGAACAGTCTTCCCATGCTGGAGCAGTGGGGACCGTTGCGAACTGCCAGGACCTGCTGCAGTTGGTGAATCTCTTTTTCCGCCGGGGGCGGCCCCGACCTGTGAGCAGAGGGGCGAGTCGCGATCCACTCAGCTACGGTCCGTGCGTTCCATTCCGGCGCAGCCACCTGCAGAACGGCGACAGCGGATCGCCAGGGTGTACGGGCTGCCAGTTCGGCTGCGGGCAGTTCGAAGGTCAGCAGGCTGGCTGCAGGCTGACAGTTGGTGCGGCTGGCGATCAGAAACTCACCACCGCGGATCACACCATCGGGAGCATAGCCCGCTCCGTCGAAGGCCGCGGCCAGAGCGGGGCCTTCGATTTGGGCCTCGAGCAGTGCGGCTGCGGCATGGGCATGATGATGCTGCACCGCGATGGTTGGCAGCTTCTGGCTGCGTGCCCAGATGCTCGTGAAATAGTCCGGGTGCATATCGTGCACCAGCACTGCCGGAGTGAGCTGATACAATTCAAGAGCTGCTTCAAGCTGTTCAACGAAGCGCTCACGGGCTGCTTCGGAATGCAGGTCACCGCAGTGCGGTCCGAGCACCGCGCGGCCATCTCCGGCAAATGCGAAACTGGATTTCTGTTGCCCGCCCAGGGCCACGATTGCGCGGGGGGAATTGACGGTCAGAGGCAACGGGAATGGCGCCAGACCGCGTCCGAGCCTCAGCACGGAGGTACGACCAGCCATGACTCGTACCACACTGTCATCGATGGGGCGGAGTATCGGACGCTGGTGGCCAAGCAGCAGGTCAACACCTGTGCCAAACTGACTCTGAACAGCCTCGGGCTCGGCCATAATCGGGTCATCTTCGAGGTTCGCGCTCGAGACCACCAGCGGTCGCTGCAGGTGCTGCAGCAGCCGATCATGCAGGCCGGTTGTGGGCAAAAAGATGCCGACTGAATTCAGCGGCTCTGAGATTTCCGGAGCAAGCGGAGTGCGGAGGCGGCAGTGACAGAGCAGGATGGGGTTCACCGGGGACCGCAGCAGTTCGAGTGCTGCGGGTTCGAGCGGCGTTTCGAGAAACTCGGCCGAGGGGATCATTACTGCGAGGGGTTTGTGGGGCCGGAGTTTAAGTGTTCGCAGACTGCAAACTGCCGCGCTGTTGCCGGCATCGCAGACGAGTTGCCAGCCACCGATTCCCTGCAGCGCGATCACCGCGCCGGCTGCGAGGCGCTCTGCCGCATACTGCACCAGCCTGCTCTCATCGCCTGCGGATGTGGCGGTCTCCATGACGAGTGTCGCGAGCTCCTGCAAAGTCTGCGGGGCTGTTTCTTTCCTTCGAATCCACAGCCGTGGTCCACAGCCCTGGCAGCTGATGATCTGGGCATGTCCGCGACGGAGTTGCAGTAACCGATATTCTTCTTTGCAGTCAGCGCAGAGCGGCCACACCGCGAGTGCTGTACGGCTGCGGTCCCATGGCATCGCTGACAGCACGGTGTAGCGGGGCCCGCAGTGCACACAGCTGTTGAGCACATACCCGCTGCGCCGATGGGTTGGATTGCGGACTTCGAGCAGGCACTCGTTACATATTGCCAGATCTCGCGGAACACCTGGTCCTGGTCGAATTGCAGCCGGGAGTTGCCTGCAGGCGGCCTCCAGCCACTGCCATTCGAGGTGTGTGACCTGTGAATTGGCACGAATTTCGAACGCTGGGTCCTGGGCGACCGGCTGCTGCTGGGCTTCACGGCCGTCATTTTTCGGTGCGGGTGCGGGGGGTGGCAAAGATACAGCAGTACCGCCGAAGCGGTTGGTGAGCCAGTCGATGAGTTGTTGCTGGCTGCTGGGGTGAGCCTGCACGCACAGTAGTACTCCCGCTTCGGTGTTGCAGATCCAGCCACCAATACCGTGTTGCCGGGCATAATGGGCGGCTGCGGGCCGCAGCCCACAGCCCTGAACGCGTCCCTGCAGCAGCCACCAGCCGTTGGTTTCGGGAGACGCTGCGGCAGACATCAGCCACGCTGTCCTGATGCGATCAGGCTCCGGCGACGCTCCAGTAGAAAGGCACACCATTCTTGAATGCCGGTATTGTGCAGGGAACAAACCTCCAGGCAGTGCAGCTGGGGTTGAATCAATCCTGCATCCGCGATGGCTGCTGCAGGCGAGAATGGGACGTAAGGCAGCAGGTCTGTTTTGGTGATTACGAGTGCATGGCTGGTGCGGAACATTTTGGGGTATTTACCGGGCTTATCGTCGCCCTCGGGAACGCTCAGCAGCACCACACGGAGATGTTCGCCCAGGTCGTGCGAGGCGGGGCAAACAAGGTTTCCAACATTTTCGATGAACAGCACATCGAAGGGCTGGTTGGGAAGCTGCGTAAGCCCGCGCTGGACCAGACCGACGTCGAGGTGACAGGCACCGCCCGTGGTCAGTTGCTGGACGGGCAACAGGGGCCGCAGGCGCTCCGCATCGCGTTCAGTGGCAATGTCGCCCACGAGCACTCCGGCGGAGACCCTGCCTGCCCAGTGCCTCGCGGTAGCCTGGAGCAGGCTTGTTTTGCCTGCTCCAGGGGACGAGACAAGATTGACGACGAGCGTTCCGGCAGCGGCACAGGCCGCGCGAAATTCGGCGGCCTGGCGTTTTTTTTCGGCCAGCAGATCCTGGTGCACGGGGACAGTGATTGTGGCCATAGGATCACCAAACCGCAATGGCGCGACCGGGCGCTGCGTGACCACCCTGAATGCGAATCGCGGCAAAAAGAAAGACGCTGTCGGGACGGATCTGGTCAAGCTGCTGCAGGAATTCAACACCAACCATGTCCTGCATTCCCAGCATCCAGTATGTCATGCAGGCGGCTTTGGGATCGGCGCCTCCGAGATCTGGTGCATCGCTGGCGACGCAGCGGATGCCTTTTTCCCTGAGATATTTAATGGTTTCTGCGGCGGGTGCCGGCCATCCGACGGTCCTGCCAGTCAGTGGCCTGACCCACAGGTCCTGATCATCGGGGGCAGGTTTCAGAAAACGGTCGTTGAAGCCTGTCTGAAAGAGCACAATGTCGCCGGGTTTCAGTGGTCCGCTGGCCTTTTCAAAATCTGCGATGTGTGCGGGGGTGATTGGGGGGGAACGGGGCAGGTCGGAGTTTG